>ONJT01000047.1 GCA_900318245.1 uncultured Bacteroidales bacterium | reverse complement strand
ATATGAGTTTGGTTGGCACGAACATCGTGCGTCGGGTCATTAGAAAATTGGTCTAAATGCCATATTCTATAACATTACGCAGATCCTGCCTGCTTCTTTGGTGAAGATGGAAGGATAACGGCAGATGCAGGCATAGACCTGCGCGGAGGTAACCGGTTTGCCGTCCTTACGTACATGCCAGGCATTGCGGTTGATAGCGGCGGCTATCTGGTCTGTCGTCTTTCCATGACCATCCGACATGATGGCATACGTTATCGCTTCCTCTAGTTTCATCAGTCAATCATCTATTACCCTAAATCTGCAAAGATTATCCAGTCCGGCGAATGATAGGTCAACACACCAATTACCACTATGCTACACAATATGAGCACTATCCATAGCCGCCAGTTATTCTGCACGAACGGAGATGTCCGCCAGCGTTTGGCAAGGTGGATGGCGCCAATCATACAGGCGATATAAATGACGATGTCCAGCATCATCAATTCATGCCGCACAAACACCCAATAAGAAAAGAATGCCAGGACAATAAGCGGCATCACAGCCAGTCCTCCAAGGACGGGAGCGCCTATTTCACGAATATCGCGACGACTAATTGTGAGATACAGACTCAACAAGAATGGTACGTGATGCACAAAATGCATGCTTGTTCCGAAAGCTATTAGCAGTATGGCTGCTATGATTGTTTCTTTGCGTGTCATAATTGTAGTTTGTTTATTTTAAAACGTCACTTTGCGTTCGGGAGCAGAGAAAGAGCAGAAACGGGCGGTAGCATCCTGGATGTAAAGCACAGCCATGTTGTCATCGTCGGCGCGATACATCGATTTCAACTCTTCGTTGCGGTTCAGGAACTCTTCCTTGACAGCCAGCGTCTCATCATTCACCAGTGTGCCGCTCAGACGCATCCACTCTGCTCCGGATGGCTTGAGTGCGCAGATCTCAAACTTGCCGTTGGCAGCCATCTGTTTGAATACATCTTTGCGTTTGCCGGTCATGATATACAGACGTCCGTCGATGATTTCCGACACGCCAAACGGCCGCACACGCGGTTGGTCGCCATCCACTGTGGCGATGAAGAATGCACTGCATTCCTTCAGGTACGCTTGTACCTCTTTCATGTTGTCTTGCATAAGTTGTTCGTTGATTAATTCGTTTTCATTGTTTGCCTCAACGGGCTTTTTCGTTGTGCATCCTACAAACATCAGTAGCGATGCTATCATAAAAATAATCTTTTTCATATCAAATCTCTATTTAAGTTCTAACATCCTCTCCAAGGTATTCACGGCGGATGTTATGTCTTCCTCAAACCGCGCGTGATTCTTAAGGAAATCCGCCTTGTCGTCAGAGATAGCTTTCAACAACTCATCGCTCATTTCGTTCACATAGGACGCGATGGCATATTCGATGTCATCCTTCTGCCAGTCGAGCGAGGAATGGATGTAGACGTTCCGCTTCTGATGCAGAAAACTATAGGCTATCTCTATGGCTTCTTTGGGTATCATGCGTCGTAGCCAATTGGTCGGAACTGTTGCTGGTCTTCGCTCCAAACGAAGCCATTGGCGAAACGTCACTTGGTTAGCAGTCAGCATTCTTTATGATGGCACATGGCATTGGGCGTTTCCGGCTCGAGTGTAGCGTGTGTGATGCCGTGTTCTGCAAGTTCGTTTTTGATATGTTCCGACACCTGCGTCCAATGCGTCAGGTCGTTCATAACGATGTGCGCGGTGAGCGCCGTTTCGGTCGTACTGATTGCCCAGATATGGATATGGTGTGCTTCTTGTACTTGCTCGTCTTCGGTCAAAAGGCGTTCTATCTCTTTGCGGTCGATACCTTCGGGGATACCATCTACGGCAAGCCGTAGGCTATCTGCTAACAGTTCCCAAGTAGAGACGAGGATGACCGCCGCGATGACAAGTGATACAATCGGGTCCACGATGTTCCAGCCCGTGTAATAGATGACAATACCGCTTATCACTACGCCTACCGAGACGAGCGTGTCTGCCAGCATGTGCAGGAAAGCGCCGCGGACGTTCAAGTCACTTTTCTGACCGTGCATCAGCAGCATAGCGGTTAAACCGTTGATGAGTATTCCTACTCCCGCTGTCCATGAGACGGCAATGCCGTTCACTTGTGCCGGTTCGCTGAACTTATGGATACTTTCAATAACGATTGCCCCAACCGCTACTAACAAGATAACGGCATTGAGCAACGAGATGAGTACCGTGGACTTGCGGTAGCCGTAAGTGAAATGGTCGCTGCTGTGCACTTTTGCCAAACGGAAAGCGACCAATACCAATAGCAGGCTGAATACATCGCTCAGATTATGCCCGGCATCACTGAGTAGCGAGAGGCTGTCCTGCCAAAAACCGACACCTGCTTCGATGAGCACGAAGAGGACATTCAGTACGATAGAGAAGATAAAAATACCGTTCAACGATTGCGCTTGGGCGGTATGATGATGGTGATGTTCGTGTGCCATAATTGTTGTGTTTCAAATTTGAGTGCAAAAGTACTGCTTTTTTACGATATTTGCAATCCCTAAAAGTAGGTATTTCATTTATTTTCTCATAAAATCATACCCCACACATGGTTTGATATAGTCCGGGAATGAAAGAGGTTGCCACTATCTGTGCTGCTGTCGCCAAATCAATCAGCGCATGTCCAACCATGATAGGTAGTGGATTACGCTTGCGGTAATAATACCAGCAGAGGATGAGCGTCAACGGCAGAAACGACAAGAAACGATACACGATGTATCTGCCGTCTAACAACGTCGGGATAAAGCAATGCTGCAAGGTTGTACTCCTTAATGGTGTGCCCCTCAATGGTGGGTGTGGTAGTAACTATCATAGTCGTTAAAATTCAAATCGTTCCAACTTCATCTGTCCGCAAGCCTCTATCTCGGCTACGTATTTCTTGAACTCCGGCGTAGCGGAGTGAAGGTCGAGCGAAGCTTGATCCTTCCAAGTTTCGCAAATCATAAACACGTCAGAGCGGGTCGCGCTCTGGAATACATCATAAGCGATGCACCCGGCATGATGGCGGGATTTCTCGGTCAGAGCTACTGCAGCACGCAGAGCGTCCTTGTACTGGTCACCATCGGTGGCCTGAAAAAAGCAATTTAAGCGTATCATAAAATTAAAGTATTTGCAAAGCAATAATAGCGCATGCCTCTGCATCGGCAAGTGCGTGGTGGTGGTTCGTCATGTCATAGCCGCAATAGCCGGCAATGATATCCAAGTTATGATGTCCTTCCGGCCACACTTTGCGAGACTTGAGCAAGGTGCAGTCGAACTCATAATCCGGATACTTTGTGTCATAGGCAGCGAAGACCGCCTTCAGACAGTTTTCGTCGAATGCCTTATTATGAGCGACGAAGGGCACCTCTCCATCCTCGATGAATGGGAAGTATTGCTTCACACGATCAATGGCCTCTGCCCATACCTCCGGGAACTCGGGCGCGTCCTTCGTGTCCGATGGGCCGAGACCATGCACATCTTGGCAACGCTGGCAATAATAGTTCGGTACCGGACGAATCAGCGAGTAATAGTTATCCACTATCTCGCCGTCCTTCACGATACATATACCAACTGAGCAGACGCTGGAAGGTTGGAAGTTGGCAGTCTCAAAATCTATGGCTACGAAGTTCTGCATCAGGCTTGAAAATCAAACTAATGATTCTATTCGTTGGTCTTTTCTATAAGTGCCACATGTCCGGTGGATTGTTGTAGGAGCACTCGTCCGTTTTGAACAATACTTGTTTCGCCGCTATACGCATTCCGCACATGCTCGCCGTCGGCGAAAGGAATCGGTATTGCTTTCGCGGTTTGCGGGTTCAAAGCGATAACTATCGTATCTTCGCCAAAGGATCGTATTACCGTAGTGGAATTCAGCATAGTCTGTTTTCCTACTCCCACTGCCGAATGATTTTTACGAAACGCGCACAACTTCCGATAGTGCGCCAAGAGCGTATCGTTAGGCGATGACCAATCATAGTCGCTACGGAATCCCTGTGCCATATCTACATTCAAAATAGCGTCAGACGTCTTACGCCCCACCTCGTCACCATAGAAGATCTGCACAGCTCCGGGGGAAAGCAAGAAACAAGTAGCGCACTTGTCCATATGCTCCATGTCTGCTTCACGGAAATAGGCATTATTTAAATAAGAGAACGGATACCATGTGTACCCTGCAGCCTGCCACACCGACATCGAATCGCTGTATGCCTGCCAAGTCTGCGCGATTGTGGTCAGGTTGCCATCCTTCGGGAAGAACATATTCACCATACTATTGAACCCATTTTCTTCGTACAACGGCAGACGGGTGATATATGCATCGTCATAGTCGCCTGTGAACATGACCTCGTCTGTCCACTTGGAAGCCGCCTGCTCGGGGTGTTTGGCACGCCAACGGTTTAGTGCCTCGTTGCAGGCATCATGCAGCTGTTTCCAACGCCAGGGATGCACGTAACCCACCACATCGCAACGGAAACCGTCGATACCAAATTCCTCTACCCACGCTGCGATAAACCGTATCACATAATCGTCCGGCGCAAGCGTGGTGTCCTTGCGCAAAGCTTTCATCGCCGGCCAGGTCCAAGCATCATTGTCATTACCTTCGCGTGCCCATTTACGATGCAGGAAAGTTGGAAGTTTGACCGGTTCTGTCTTTTCGGTCAAGTAGTCCGGTAAGCCGTAGAGCGTCATCTGATACGGGTCATCCGTCTCCGCCGGTCGGCGCAACCATTCGGTAGTGTACCAATCGGGCTGATCGTACATGGTTGTCAACCACGCATCGTAGTTGATGTCACGACGATGCTCTACCGCAGCGGCTTCCGAAGAAATACCCGGCACGGTGGCAAAACCCTGCTGGATGGCATCTAAGTATGTCGGATAACCGATATCGTTGATGTTGGCTCCTTCCATTACACGGATACCTTGTGCATGCAGTTCGTCTATCAACGCGCGATACTCCGCTATCGTACCGTAATTCTTATCCATCTCCGTATAGTCCAGCGGATAGTAACCATGGTAACCATAGTGCGGGAAGTCATTGACGACCCAACCGCTACCGGGAACCCAACCATGCACTTGCTCATACGGATCGGTCAACCAAACGACATCCACGCCCAAGTCGGTAAAATATCCCTCTTTGGCTTTTTGCAAGAGTCCTGCGTAATCGCCGCCATGAAAGGTAGAAGCATTCATGCGCTCACTACCATAGTCGGTGCAGCGACCATACTGTTGGTCATTGGTGCTATCGCCGTTGCAAAAGCGGTCTACCAGCACAAAATAGACGGTAGCTTTGTTCCAAGCAAAACCATCTGCTTTTTTCGTCTGTCTGCACGCTGCAAACATTGTCGCAGCGATTGCAAGGATGATTAGTTTTTTCATATTATTTTTTCTTATTCTTTATACTTTCAGCAACAGTTTTAACCAATAAGGATCAAAATTCAAAACGTTCTAACTTCATTTGACCGCATGCCTCTATCTCGGCTACGTATTTCTTGAACTCCGGCGTCTCGGCATGAGCCTTGAGCGAAGCTTGATCCTTCCAAGTTTCGCAAATCATAAACACGTCAGAGCGGGTCGCTGACTGGAACACATCATAAGCGATGCACCCGGCATGATTGCGGGACTTCTCGGTCAGCGCTACTGCAGCACGCAGAGCGTCCTTGTACTTTGCCGCGTCTACGGCCTGAAAAAAGCAATTTAAGCGTATCATATTATTTGGTATATTTAGCGTGTAAATTGGCGATGATGTCCGCGAACTTGGTGCGGATGGACTCTGGCGAAAGCACTTCGGCTTCGTCGCCACGTCCTAAAATTTCCTGCATAAACTCAAAGTTCGGTGCAAGATGGAACTGGAAATCGGAGTACTCAGGTGTAGTATTGATTTCCTGCTGCGACTTGTGGAGCGGAAGCGTGCGCAAGTACGAAACGCCCTTGCGTGCGACGCGTACGACTATATCGTACTTCTTCACGTCGAAGCCTTCCGGTATCTCGTAGGTGGAATTGGTAGTTGAGACTTGCATGAAGCGGTCAAAAGCGTACGTGCGAATCTCGCCCGGATGATCCGAGCTTTCACCAATTGCATACCAGCGTTGCTTGTAGATACGGACGGCGTAAGGAGCGAAGATAAACTCACGCGGTTCATGGACGAAGCTGCCATAGCGTATGATAATACGGTAGCAGAGTTGCATGGCGTCCACGACAGTTTGCAGGTACTGCACACCTCCGGGGATGGTTTCGTACATGATCCGTCCGTGCATGTTGGCATAGTCCTCCAGTGAACTCTCGACTGCAAGGCTGTTAAGCAACCACTTGCGGAACTCTTCATTCTCCTTGAAAGACTGCTCGATATAGAACTCACCTTTCTCGTTGGTGGCTATGCTCACGTCGAACAAATCTTCTAACTCATTCTTCATGTGGTAGAAAGTACTGCGAGCTAGAGCCTTCTTGTCGTCGTTCATGGGCGAACTCAACCACCGCCTACTAATCTCCTGTCTGGAGATTGGTCCGGACTGAAAGGCTCGCAAGAACCAAAAGTATTTCTTGAGTAACTTACCGCTGGTCATATCTGAGGGATTTATTCTTTAACAAATTTGTAAACTGCCAATGTCGGTAACGTGACCAAAAGCAGTAGCATAATCTCTACTAAAGCGTACGAACCGAAATAGTCAACCAAAGATTGAAAACCTATGAATCCGTCAACTATCAAGACAAGAAAGCCAAACCAGCATAGGCAAAAGATAGCTGCAAATTTAATCTTTCTTTTCTTCAGTTTCATAAACTCTCATAATTTATTCAACTTCTCCGGCAGGAGGAAATGGTAAATACTCACCGGTGGGCGGTTCCGGTTCAAGCAACATGCGATGCTTATGGTCAAAGCATGAGCACCAATCGCCAAAAGCAAAGAAGGTATAACCTCGTTGCGCAAGGTCATTGGCTTGCTTGAACCACTCCTTGTATTCCGGATCAGAACCTTTTCCCCATTTAGCGAGGTGCGGGTAGTGCTCCAAGAATTGCTTTGCAATTTCGTGAGGGGTCAATCCCTCACATTCTCCCCAACTAAATTCACCTCCAGATGTATTGGCGGCGGTGTGCTCCGGGCCTCGATAGATTGCTCCGCAGTTCTTGAGTGTATATTTCTTTACGGTAGTAGCACAACGCCAATTCATACCGTTAGGAGAGACACAAGGACATACGCGGATGAGTTCGTAACCCATCTCGTGCAATTCTCGAATAACGAGAAAATAACGTCGTATGCGCTCCATGTAGTCCATAACTAAATACTATCTACCGATGTCCAAATATCAATATCCTTCTTCTTCAAATCTTCCAAAAATGCCTTGCTTTTTTCGGGGTCGTAAGAATATCTTTCGCAAGGGCAGCATCTGTAACGATTTGCAAATTGGCATCGCACATATTCGTGTCCGTCTGCCTTGCGAATAGTGGCAAACATCCGGCAAAAGCGGTTTTTCTTATAAGCAAATTCAAGATTCGCTTGGTACAAAGAAGCGGAAAATATACTCGAATATTCATCAAGTGACAAAGTATCATTTGAAACAACAACCTCAAAAATACTCTTAGGGTCAAACTGAATAGCGGATCCACAACTACTTTCATCTGTTGCTATTGCGACTGGACCTCCTAATCCCGGTAATGCTTTTAGGTGCTTGAAAATGTATTGCGGTTCGGTATTGACAAAATCCTTGAAGCCATAGAAACGTATAGGAAGTTCGTCGGTCTCTTCGGACTCAATGATTTCGCGCCATGCGTCCTTCTCAGTTGTGATTTTAATTTCGATGATATGTGCATTAGAGTTCTTCTTCTCTTCTGTGCATTCGTGGTTTACCCAGACCTCAAGAACAGTGGGCGGAATATTACATTCGCTGCTTGTCAGTTTGAGGTCGGCCACATAGCGGCGTTTCCCCTCCGGCGTTTCTTCATAGAAACCTTTTTCCGGAGTACAAGTGTCATAGAACTGCTTCAGGTCTAACTTGTACAGCCCATGAAAAGAGCACTTTTCCCAATGATGTTCTTGGCGAACAGAGCAAGAGTTAAACAATCGGCACTCTTGATAAGCGTAATACTGCACGATGAAAGTATCTCCTTCGTCAAAGCGTTTCTTCAGTACCGCTTTGGCATACTCGTGCAAGTAGCGGTTATAGTCGGAGCACTCGCTATCTTTCTCATGCCGGAAATGACGCTCTCGTTTTTCGCTTAACACTGGAAAAAGTTGCCTGCCACATCCGGCACAGGTATAAGCGGTATCGCGCCTATTTTCTTGCGTAATTTCGTCAATGAAAATAGGCGTACCTGCGTCTGAAATCGCGTACTTATATCTGTGCCTTAAGGGGTACAAAATAGTTATTTAGTTAATGTCTGATACATTTTAAATAACTCCGCTACACATTCGGATTCGGTCATCTTGGTAGAAAAGCCATAGGCGGCCATGACAGCGCGGTCGTTCTCTTGGTGGGCACGGCGGAGCTCGGGCGGCATGGTCACTTCGTCATAAAGATCTGCCAACGAGCAATCCGGATACTTAGCCCGCGCATCCAAAATGGCTTGAGCCGTGGCTTCGATACGTGCTTTCTGTTCGTCCGTCGGTGTCGGCCATGGGAAGTTGTTATAGACGAGATTCGCTGAATAGCTATAATCGCTTTTCAATCGTCCGCAGGTTGCTCTCATCCAAGCCATGTGGATATTAGATGTCAGCACACCAAAGTCATAGTTTGTAGCAAATGGAACGAGGAACAGTTTGCATCCTGCGATTACATCCGCACTTAATAATTCCATCGGGATATACCTACGACTTTCACTACTTACTTTTGGCAAAGCAATACAATCCGTATGGAAATCTACATTATAATAGCATAAACGTACGGGTAAAGTGGGCGTTGCAGCATAGCGTTGTGTGTCAGGACTCGGACAAGCCAAGCGGAAATCTTGAACTTTCTGTACACGTTCGTATACTTTTGGGCAGCGTTTTAAGTCGGCAGGGTTAGCATCTTTCAACCATAAACAATATCGAGGTTTACGGCTGATAAAATCTTTTCCCATCATGTATGGACGAATGAATTGCGCCGCTTGTGGTTCTACTGCGAGCAGTTCATCCTTTTCCTCTTCGGTCATCACAAAATTGCCGTCATCTTTAAAGTCGCACCCAAGATACATGGTGGGCACCTTCATTAACGGTTGTTTCCTTCCCTCGATATAAATAGAATCTGCATCTACCAAGTAGCCGTTTATATGTTTGCATTGTTTATACGTGCCATCTGCATTATACAAACGTGGTGCTTTCTTATTCGGTGCAATAGAGAATCCCACTATGACGCAATGCACATGTGCTTTTAGATTACTCTCGCTATCCCATCTAAAAGTAGGATAAGCAAAGTCAATATGTGCACCGCTTTCGCCTATCGGTCTCCAAATAACCGGCACTTGCTCGCCTTGACATATAGAATTAGTACTAACAAACGCAGCACGGATATTTGTTCCTTGCATCATGTCAAGAGACTTACGATACCAACAAGCCACATAGTCTAATACTCCATAGTTTTTCCATCCTTTCAATACAAAATCCGCATCATCTTTTTGGTCTTTCCCCATCCATTTTGTTCCTATAAATGGAGGATTACCCATGATGTAGTTGAGTTTATCAGGGGCGATTACTTCTGACCAATCGACGCGGAGCGCATTGCCTTCGTGGATATAAGCATTCGTTTTGAGCGGGAGGAAATCGATGGCTCGTCCTGCAATAGCAGAGGTCTCTTTGAGGGTCTGGCTTTCGGCTATCCACAAAGCCGTCTTGGCGACCGTACAAGCGAAGTCGTTAATCTCAATACCGTAGAACTGGGCGATATTGACCTTGATGAGGATATCGAACGTGAGGATGTTTTCCCCGCCGTACATGGCTTGAATGACTTTGTTTTCGAGACGACGGAGCGAGAGGAATGTTTCTGTAAGGAAGTTACCGCTACCGCAAGCCGGATCAAAGAATGTCAGACTTGCTAACTTATCTTGGAAGGTCTGCAAGGCTTGCTTGCGAGGACCAGCTTGTTTGATCTCTTGAATCTGTGCGAACTCCGTTTTGAGGTCATTGAGGAAAAGCGGGTCGATGACCTTATGGATGTTCTCGATAGAGGTATAGTGCATGCCGCCGGAACGACGTGTCTCCGGGTTCAAGGTCGATTCGAAGACCGCACCGAAGATAGTAGGAGAGATTTCACTCCAATCGAAGTCGTCGGAAGCTTTGGCAAGGATGAGTTCTTTGAGTTCGTCCGTGAAGCGCGGCACGATGATTTTCTCCTCGCTAAACAGACCGCCGTTCACGTAGGGGAAAGCGGCAATGTCCGGCTCCAGATATGGGTCGCGTTCTGCAATTGGTGTGTCGAGCAGCACGAACAAGTCCATGAGTGCGCGACGGAAATCGGTTGCGCCGTACTTGACCAGATAGTCGTGGAAAGCGGTGCGGCTGTTAAACAGACCTGCATCTTCGGCATAGAGACAGAACACGAGACGCACGCAGAGGATATTAAGGCTGCGGAGCGTTTCGGGACTATCTTTGTCGATGTATTGTTCGAGCAGTTTATCATAGATAAGACCGACCAATTCACCTGCCTTGACGGATACCTCCATCTCGCGTTTGAGATGTTCGTTGCCTTCGTCCACAAGGAACTGGAGACGATAGTACTCCTTTTCGAGGTTTTCGAGAAGGATCTTCTGCGGTTCGCCGTTCGGCTGCTCCATATCATAGACCCAGAACTCCGCGAAATTACAGGTTACAATCCAACGAGGGCGTTGGCTGTACGGTAGTTCGGCAGCATAGCGTTTGGCTTGCTGAAACGGATTGAGC
>ONJT01000009.1 GCA_900318245.1 uncultured Bacteroidales bacterium | reverse complement strand
GTTGTTGAACCAGATATAGTGCAGATAAACGCCTGTCTCCGGGTTGATAGTATAGGCCTTGCTCTCGCCCGAGTACGGAGTAGCAGGGTGCCAGTTACAGCCCTGGAAGCAGATATAGTACTTCGTAGCATCATCCGTCTTGTGGTAAGCTGGATCATAGCCGTTGCTTGTCAGCGGAATGAAGTCGCCATCCACGAGCGCTTTCTTCACACCGTCGATGGTATAGAGACAGTTCTCATCCACCGCCGCTTTTTCGAACCAAAGGCACTCATCTTTCTGATAAAGTTTGTTATCCGAACCGCTATATACATTATCCGTCTCCGTTGTCATGAACTGATGCCAATCGCTAAGCATGTTGTAGTTGTAGAATGCAGCCGGATTAGAGCCGATCCACCAGTCAGGACAATTCGCATCCGGCGTTACATTGAACCACTTCATACGTGCTTCCAGACCGGTCTTGTCGTGCGAATAAACGGCAGAAGTCCACGTTTCGTCACCGCTTACATCATTGGTCGGATAATACGAAAAGTCATAGGTATGATCTGCTTTCTCGTTGTTGTTTTCATTGTCAAACCAACGACCATGTACATTGTAGAAAGTATAACCTCCATAACTCTTGGTGTACGAACCATCCTCATTGCAGAGGTTCGCGGCAGCTTCATTAGTCGGAACCCATGTGATATATGGTTTCTGACCCAATACAGTCACTTGCCATAATTGGCTGGCAGTCGGAAGTGCGCCTTCGAAGACGATCTTACCTCCGCCATTACCCATGAGGTTGGCGCCTCCTGCGGTAGAATAGATATATCCCTGACCGGCTTTCACATTCAGCGTGCCGTCAATGATAAACTTAGCGTCCTCCAATCCTTCTTTGGAATTCTCTGCACCGCGGTTCTTATGGCTGGTGAGGTTGTTAAATGAACGGAAGTAATAGTTATGTATATACAGGCCCCATTCATCCTTGTCGAACAAGTGAACCTCTGCCGTCAAATCGATAGTAGCAGTCGGCTTAATCTCCACAACAGCTCCAGCTTGCACCATGAGCCTCTTAGATAGCGTCATATTACAATCCGTCAAAATGATGTGCATGCTATTGGATACAGGCAGGTTACATGAACCGGACTTGAATTCACCCACGAACGGCAGATTCATCGTCAATTCGTCCAATTGAGCCGTTCCGCTCAACTCATAGCAACACAAGTCTGTTGTCGGATCGTACCATTTACGGATGACTGATCCGGCATTTTTGAGTAAGAATAATGTTTGCTCCGACCCTATCATAGATACCGCGAAAGGAACAGAACCGAATCCGGTATTAACCACTATGAAGGTCTCCAGTTTCGAACCATAGGTATAGGTAGTCGGAATCTCCACGTTTTGAAGCGCATAGCTCTGGAATGGGAACAAGTGTTTGTCATCCTTTTCAAAATAGATATTGGAAGAAGCCGTACCACCACGCCAGTCGCCGAGTTCGAAGTTCTCATGCACAACAGCTCCGGCATTCACCGTAATTGTACCTGTACCGACGGTGTTATTTCCTTGGTCCATATCCTGACCCTTGATATAACCCCAGCAATAGAGGTGTGCTCCGTTGTTGAGTTCGATATGTCCACCGGTTGCCATGTTGATCACACCGCACTCACCGGTGGTATAAGCCGACTTGTTACCACCGCCGGCAGCCATTATCTTAGCGCTTACGCAAATCGTACCGTTACATACGATATTCACGCCCTCTTTGAGGGTCAACGTGCGATAAGCGGAAAGAGGAGTAGCCGTCGTGGTGATTTCCGGCGTGACCTGCAGTTCGCTAAAGTTCGCTTTGTACGGGATCAAGAGCGTCACACCTGCAGGGATCGTATGGGTAGCCGGTTCGCTGAGCGTCACATCTTTCTGCAGTACCACTACCGGCTTGGTTGCCGCAATGCTTCCAGCCGTACTGAGCGCTACGTCCAAATCAGCAAATACCGCATCGTCAATCTTATAGACAGCCTCTTCTGCCACAACAAAGATCGGTTCTACTACGGCACCATTACCCGGAATCAATGTGTAGTTGGCTTGGCACGAAACCAAGTTGTCATTTACTTTCCATCCGCGGAACATGTATCCACTTGCCGGAACAGGCTCGCTCAAGGTAGCCGTACAGTTTGTCTCAACAATCGACGTTACTGTATGCACGTATTTGTCAGCAGCAACCGTGTGCGGATGCTCCATATCGTCGTGGTAGGTTACTTTATACGAACCGTTCGCATCGTGCTTGTATGTAACTTGATACGATTCCTCCAAAGCGATCGGCAATACAACTACTTCCGAATTGTAGGTGTAGTTGTCTTGCAGCGTCACTTGGAAGCCATTTTTAGCAGCTGCTTTCGCCTCAGCAAAGTCCACACCAGCCTTAATGGCAACCGTGAATACTTTGTCTTTTGCCATTTTGTGTATGCCTAAACCGTCTGCATCATTATAAACAAGAGACGAACCTGTCGGTTTTCCTGTTGCGCGCAACTCAAAATACTCCTGTGCAGCAGCATTCAACGATACCGTTACTGCACGCTTATTAGCAAAGGTAGAGGTGACATCAAAATGGTCAGCTCCACCCTCTAAGAAAGTTATTCCGTGATAATCCACGTCAATCGTGTCGTATTCAAAATAGCGCACTTTTTTCAGTTTGTTATTACCCTCCAACCGCAGTTTATACGTATTGGGTGATACTGCAAACTCATGATGTTGTCCATTATAGAAAGGTCCATCATATGTTTTTTGCTCCGTACCATCCTCGTACATCTCAATTATTTTCCAGGTGGAAGATGCAATTGGGGCTTCAAAATCAAACGCTAAGGTGGACTGACCGCTCCATTTGAACCAAACTTTTGATGACTTTACATTCATCGCGTTATTCTCAGGAAGCCACTCCGTATTATCTCCAACTATTCCAACTACTTCCACATATTCGAGAAATTTGTCTTCAGAGTTAATCTCAATGGCAGCAGGAATATATTCTACAATCGTTGTCTCCAGAGTCGTGTCCCGATATGCGGTATATGAATCTGTCTGCGGGATATTCAACTCAAACTTACCCTTATAACCTGGCTCATGGTGCATGTACTCGGTCGTAATGGATTTTGTTTCGGCATCATAGGTCATACCGCCGTTGCCGTCACGCTGATCCAAAGTCCATTCTCCATCCGAATTGGTAGTAATAGGATTCGTGTAGGTTCCATCTTCTACAAGCTCTTCCCAATTCCACGTAACAGTGGTCGGAATTAACGGCTTTGCCGTATAGTTCAAAGTAAAAGTCGCAGAAACATCGTTGCTGCTACCATCCTTACCGGATATAGTAAGTGTAGCTGTATAATTCTCGTCTGATGTCACAGGCGTAGTACGATGCGCACGAATAATTAAGCGCTGATTGGTTTTGGACAAACCAATCGTATTAACATCAAACTCGAACGCACCTTCCGATGCACTCCATGATTTCGACAGTTCCGTTACGCCATGAATATACAAATCGATTGTATCATATTTCGAATTGGTACCAATAATATTTCCCAACTCATGTGTATAGCTCGTAAAGGAAGTCTCGCTGTTATTTAGTGTCATCGTCAACATAGACACATCGTGCGCCTTACCGGACAATGCTACTTCTCTTACGCATGTCAGCGTTTGCGGAGTCGGTGTTTTGCCATCCGTGTAACTTACTTCAATACGCAAGGTTGCCGTATGTGTTCCTTCTGCTTTCGGTGCATAGATCACATCTAACAATTCTGCGGAATACGGTCCACTAACAGATTGCGTTCCGTTGGCAAACTTGAAATTGCCGGCTGCGTCATTCGTAATAGTGGCTGTCCATGTGGCATTTTGAGCAAATAAATTGGCGCTACTATATACCAATTTATTTTGCAAACGCTCACGTTGGGAAGCAGCCACTTCCATTCCAACATTATAGATTTCCTCACCAACTTGTTTTGTACTCCAATCTACTGTACTTGCCGCCATCTCGAAGTCCGGTTGCAAATCCACATATGCAGTTGCCGTAGCGGAAGCGGTAGTTGCGGCATCATTCTTTGCGGTCAATGTTACCGTTGTGGTAGAAGCAGGCGTTTCGCTTCCGGAATGAATATTCTGTGCAGTATATGTTACCGGTACCGTGATAATATTGTCGCAGCGGGTAGGTGTACCCATTACCCAATTCGTTTCATTGGATAACGAATAGGTAAAATATCGTGATGCATTACCCACTGTGGACACCCTAAATCTCACATAGGCTGTACCCTGTGCAGTCGGAGACTCAGAAATCGTTACGGAACCATCCGATTTTTTCGCATATACGCTGGTGCGATTAAGGACTTCACTTTCTGGAATAAAAAACCAGCATTGCGTTCCGAGACCATTATTACCTGTAGCGCAAGTGGTAATATTGGTATTGGCTTCAGAGTTATTAGGCGCATGCCAATACCAAGGACCGCCTTCATCATCTTTAGCTAAGTGAACTCTGTAGCTTTCTTTTCTTTTTGTACTATTATACTCAATAGTATGCGTCACTGGCGATGCTGTTAGGCCTGATCCGTCTTGGTTAAGATACTTAGTCTCATTACCTATAACAGCACTAATTGTAGCTGCGCCTCCTTCTCCTCTGGTTAGCGTAAACAGCAATGCATCATTTATATCTACTGCGTTGGCTTTTAGTTTTTGATCGGAACTATCATAATATAGAAAATTACTTGTTTGCAAATGGCGTATGTAATACTTACCGGCGCTGGGTATGTCGGGTAAGAAACTTTTTCCCACTGTCGTCCAGTTTACATTTTCTCCCTTCGTAAACTTTGCATAGATTGTCTGAGGTACAACCTCAGCTTCTGTAGCATAACGATCTATTACACCCGCAGATGAAGAATATATGGTCGGGTTTGGACCCGTTTTAAGCAATTGCGTACAACAGGAATCTAAATACCAGCCAACAATTGTCTCTCCTCCTTGTGCCGTTGACTTAAATTTAAAATCCGGGGTGCTAGAAAAACTACTCACCGCCATCATATAATCATTCGATGAGGGAGTTGGAACAGAAGAGCCGCCGTTTACCGATACCCAACTATCAGCCGGAAGTCCGTCGCAAATTGCTTTCACGCGCAGCTGATAATAATACATGTCTGCCTTCACGGCATTTGTGCTCCAACCGATGGCGAGGAGCACCATTAAACACTTCAGGAAAAATCCTGACTTTAAAATTTGTTTTTTCATATAATTTTGATTTTTATGGTTGTGGCATACAAAATTCGGCTGCAAAATTAGTATGTTTTTTTCATATACGCAACCTTTTCTTAACAAAAGAGTAAAAAAAAATAATAATTTTTACTACTTTATCCTAACAAACACCGCACATACGCTCTCACGTACATGCGGCTTTTTGAATATGACTTGTTGCTCAATTATCCGATAAACTAGCACAAAGTAACGAAATTTAATACATCAATCCGAATGCCCATAGAGGGATAATCTGATTCGTTGCATATTCAATCTCGTCACGTACTACAAAACCGTTCGTCACTTCGGATATTTGTTTCTTGCCCTTTTTTTTACCTCCCACCTCAAACGTGTAGTCGCCAACGCAGAAATCGCTGATACGAGACGAAATGATATCATGCGTCACGTGCAGTTGGTTATAGAAGAAGGTTTCCCGTACATTACCGATCTCTGCTTTCTCGCCTACTAAAGCATACTGGATATTCGTATTGTTGAGATACACTTTCTCTACTTTCCCGAGTCCTCTCATCCCACCTGTATCGTCACGCAACTGGCATAACATCTCCGCTTTCTCCATAAACAGCAGATAATTGGGCACATCATTACGGCTAATATGCAGTTCGTTCGCCAGCGATTGAGCTTCGGGTTTGTAGGGCGCATTTTGCGCAACGATGGATAACATTTGGCGCAGTTTGCGTCCTGTAGCCGGACTCATCTTGGCATAATGCGGAATATCCGACTCCATCGTTTGGCGTATTACATTTTGCATGCGTTTCTGAAAATCACATTCTAACGCAAAAGGATAATATCCTTCACGCAAGTACTGCCGGAATAGCGGTAAGGGATGAGGAACTGCTTTGGGTTGCGCTTTGCCGGATAGTATATCCTCCAGACTGTAAACCGGCACATCGATTTGATACAATTTGCACTCTACAAAGTGCATGTTTTTACCACTCAAGCACTTTTCACAGTGCAAAAGTACTACATTTTTTTAATATATGCAAGAGTTGGGACAAAAAAATCTCACATGCACAAGGCACATGAGATTTTTTCGTTACTGCCAACGAGGGCTTTTAGAAGACCTCTGTTTCGCGGCGGGGAGCTCCGCTTGCGTGGGGATCTGGTGCCGCACTTGCCGGACCACTAATGTACATCAACACAGAGTTGTAGTTCTCTACGCTCGTTTCAGGGCTTATATATATTTTCTTTTCCATAATCGTATTCCTTTCACTCATTAATTCTTTCAATCTTTCATTCTTTACTTAACGAGTTGGCCGTCCACACTATATACATTCTCGCATCGGATGATGAATACTTGGTCGTTAATAATCACCTTACGCGTCTCGCCCTTCGCGTCCACAACCGCGACCAGTTCCGCCGCGCATGGAATGAGTTAGGCCGTTATTCCGAGGACGTGAAGCACTACGTCCGCGTCCTCAACGAGTACGGGATATCATAGGTATACGTAGGATGAGTACAAAAAAAATCTCACATGCACGCGGCACATGAGATTTTTGACAGTTGTAAACTCTGCGAGATTAAAATACAGGGACAGAGTCGTTGGGCAATTCCGGCGCTCGGAGAGCCGGAGTTTTGAACGGATCCACCGGCACACTTGCAGGACCGTACATCATGTATGCTCCTACACGCATTGTTTCCACATAAGGACTGATATATTGTTTCTTTTCCATAAAGCGATTTACCATTTTATCATTTACCATGCATTTATTTTACCAATTGTCCGTCAACAGAATATACATTCTCGCCGCGGATGATATAAACCTGATCGTTGATTATCACCTTACGCGTCTCGCCCTTCGCATCCACAACGGCTTCGTCAATACCGGTAGCCGTCTGTGGACTCTTGGCGCTGATGCGCAAACCGTAGTTGCTTACTGTTCCCTTATTGAGAGTCAGCGTATAAGCACTATTACTCAGGTTCCATATCGCCTCTCCATCACGAGTCAGATATATGGTATAATCTTCATTGGTGATTGGTGATTGTACATTGGTGATTGTATATTCTCCGGCAGCGGGTGCGTAGATGTTAACCGGGAACTCTATCACGCCATCTGTCGGTTCTGCGGTGTGCATACAGAGGTTTACACCGTAACGCTTTATCCAAATCTGAGAAGCCGAAGCGCTCATACCCATCTTCACCAAGTCGTGACCAATGACATACTCGTCCGCTTTGTTCTCTTCCGGCAATACATACAAGTGGCCTGCGCGGGTCTCGTTCACACCCTGAATAGCTACATGATAATAGTCATTAAGCGAGAGATAACGTTTCTCCGTGGCACGTTGTGCATTGCGTTTCGGAGCGGCAACAGGAGTAATAACGCCCTCGCTTCCGGCCGCATTGATCACTACAGGTTGAGCCGCATCTACCTGCACATAGACTGCTTTGCCGACCACAAACTTCTTATCCTCAATATTATAGAGCATATAGTCATCTTCTCCGATGAGGCCACCGTTGTGTACCTGTGCAGTCGTAGGACCGGCATTCATCGTAGTATGATACGTCATCGGGTTGGCAATCGCATTGATACCGCTGTTGGCTGCATCAGCTGCCGTATTCGCAGCCACGTTCATCGCTCCGGTGAAGACTACCGGCGAGCCGTACGACTTCGCAAAACGCAGCGTTCCGACATTCGAGTTGAAGGCGATCATATAGCATTTACCCGGTTGGAGAATATGCGAACCTTCTTTTACCCACTCCCAGCATGAGCTGCCCGGACCTTGCGATGCACGTTTCGCACCATTATAATATATAATATCGTAATCGCGCCCGAGCACGAGCGTGCGATTCACAGGATCACCTGCCTGGTTTTTCACTTCCTTCACAGGCACAGCATCCAGATTCACCATCCAAGGCACACCGAACGCACGCCAGTGACGTACTGTCTCGTTGAACGCATAATCGTAGTAAGCGTTAGTTGCCGTTACTTTACCTGCGGCAGCGATTAACTGACCGGAAGTAGCGTCTGCGCCTTCCAAGTACAAGTTATCTACCTCGATATTGGCAGTTACCGTCACTTTACCGCCATTTTCGATGACGATATTCGTTACCTCATTCGTGCCTTGCGTGGCGATATAATCGTCGTCTATCGTGATGTTATCACCATTTTCAGCCACAATATCCGGCATCGCCTCTTCTACCTCCGTCCAGTGCGCATAGAGCGTACCGATGTTACGCTGGATTATCGTCGATGCGGTTATCTGGTCACCTCCGACTGCCTTCGTGAACCATCCGGCGAACTCATAGCTTATGTTCCCTACTCCCTCACGCGTTGCTTCCGGCAGGTTCAGTGTTGCACCATGTTTCACATCCGCAGATGCTGTACCGCACGTACCGCCGTTCACATCAAAGGTAATGGTATAGCCGATGAGATCGTAGAGATACTCAACCACGAGACTACCGTCCGCAGCAATCTGAACCATCTGGGTGGACGGAGTGACATAACCAACATACGACTTGGTAGCCGGTGTGACGTATGTATCAGAAGTACCTGTCAGTTCGTCTATCTCCGCCGGTTCCTCCGGATAGGTACCATTCAGATTTTGCTTGAAATGCTTAACTACATACGCCGTATTAGTGTTCGGCGACCATTGAGCGGTGTAAGTCAAATCCTCCAGCGGCATTGTTGCTGCTACCGTCGGTACACCCCAGTTAATAAAGGTATAACCGGTACGCTCAACAACAGGAGCCTTAATTGCCGCAGCGTAACTTAAATTATACGTCTGGACACCTGTAGCCCCTACTTCCGGCCATACCGTCTTGGAACCAAGCTGACCGGCAGTGGTGACAATACCGCCGTTTATATCCCAAGTAAGATTATGCTTGATGGCAGTCCACTGGGCATAGTATGTCACGTCTGCGGTTATTTTGGTTTTTGTTGTAATCTGTGTTCCCTTGGATTTTGCTGTGAACCATCCTTTGAGATTATATCCTGTTCTGGTGGCAGTAGGCAGGGTTCCGATTGCTTTTCCCCCATCCACTTTATCCACATATTTATAATCCGTAGTACAAATACCACCATTAGCATTGAAGGTTACTTTCCATTTCAATGTTGTTTCAGTGAAATGCGCATAGTAGGTAGCCTCAGCAGTGACATTGGGAAGAGCCCCTTTGGCATATACCATAGGTCCATCCGCTTCGGTTGCCCATCCGTCAAAGATATAGGAATTGGTCTCCGTATTCGCCTTTGTCGGCTCGGTAGCGCTGTAGATAGCCTGCGTTCCGGCTTTCTGGTTGTTAGACTGCAATTGCGTCTCGCCGTCCATGAAGGTAATTGTATAACCTTCTGCCACCTCGTATTTATAGGTCGGATAATTGGCATCGGTCTTTGGCAGCGTGATTACCTTCTTCGGAGCGGCTGCATAAGTAGCCAGGTTACCACTATGACTAAAGTAACCGCCGTTTATTTTGAAGTTTGCAGCTTTTGTTAGTGTTTCACCTTTTACTCCATTCAGCGTTTCAGTACCCGTCATTTTGAACTTACCACCATTGATGGTACATGTCGGAGAGGCTGAAACTGTTCCAGAAGTCTTCGTTCCTACCACATATACACCGGCGGCTGTAGTCGTTTTGGCGTTGGCATTCAATATACCATTATTAATCGTTACTGTACCTGCATATGCATAGTCACCTTGGAAATTACCAGACGTAAGTTTCTTGGCATTACCATTTACATACACTGCATAAGCAGTCGTAGTATTGGTTGCATTTGCATTGATAGTTCCTCCGTTGATTGTGACATTACTTTGATGCAGATAACCATACGTAGTGTTAACATCAGCTGTTGCCCACACTCCGTATGCTAGAGTCGGTGCATTAGCTGTTATGCTTGCTGTCCCGCCGATAGTGATATTCCCGTGGCATAATACCAATCCGTAAGCCTTATTCTGAGTAGATTTCTGTACATTAGCTGTAATTGTACCACCAGAAACAGTAACTGTGCCAAATGAATATATACCTCTTGCATTTACGCCATTTGTTGCATTAGCAGTAATTGAACCTTCTGTCATATTGACAACGCCTAAATCTTCTGCCATGAAAGTTCTGTCTGTAGAACTCTTAACCGCTACTGCGCGATTCACATATACTCCGTATGCATTTTTCTGAGATTCAGCAATAATTGAGCCTCCTGAAAGATTCAATGTGCCGTGATTCTTACTAGTTGTTCCTTTACTGGAGTTATACGAAGCCGCAGCATTGACATACACACCATAAACGGCATCATTTCCCGCAGCAGAACATTCTACCGTACCGCCGGACATGTTCAACGTACCACGGTTCAGATAGATACCGTATGTCGAATACCACACCGTACTACGGACATAAACACGGCCGCCCTTCATATTAACGACACCGCCTGTTGCAACTTCAATACCATAGTTATTGTATTCATCAATACACTCAAAGTCGCCGCCTTCCATCGTAAATGTAGCGCCATTAGCCACTGTCATTCCTGTAATACGGACATTCTTAACACCATCCACATTCTTACGTTCAGTAGTATTGGTGGAATACATCTTTCCTGCTACAAGTTTCAATGTGCCGGCAGTTAGTTTATAACCATACCTTCTGGCATCACCTGATGGGCATGCCCTCAACTCCCCATTTTTGTAGGTACTATTGTCCGTGATGGTGAAAGTAGACCCCGGCGCATTGATATCAAGTAGATAATTACATGAGCCGGTAACTATATGTCCGTTCAAATCAAGTGTACAAGTAGTATTCTGAGTGGTGTAAACCAGAGACTCGGTCACATTCGGAATATCGCGCAGAATAGTGATGGTCGCATTCTTCTTGATAGAAGCCACATTGAATGCCTCCTTAATCATGTAGAACTCACGGGTCTCCAATGCATCTTCTACACGCACAAACGGTGTAGCAACCTCCCATTCACCATTCACATATTCATAATAGGTCTTCACATTGGTTACTTCATCGGCTGTATAGAAGAACGGTTCTTCGCGCTCAACGTTCAACCAATCGTTATTAAACCAGATATAATACAGATCTTTATCTTCCGGATGGATGGTATAAGCCTTGCTCTCGCCTACATACGGCGTAGCGGCATGCCAGTTACAGCCCTTGAAGCAGATATAATACTGCGAAGCATCCTCCGTATAGTGGTAAGCCGGGTCGTAACCGTTGCTCTCCAGCGGAATGAAATGACCATTGACAAGCGCTTTCTTCACTTCCTGCTCGTTTTCGACGAAGGTATAGAGACAGTTCTCATCCACTTCGCCCATCTCGCTCCAGGAGCACTCGTCTTGAGCATACAGTTTGTTATTCGATCCGCTATAGACATTCGGCGTTTCCGTAGCTATGAACTGATGCCATGCATTGAGATAGGTGTAGTTGTAGTGGTTACCATCCGCTTGACCGATCCACCAATCCGCACAGTTCTCATCTGCATCTACGTTATACCATTTTTCACGAGCGTCCAGACCGGTCTTGTCGTGCGAATATACGGCATTTGTTCCTACGTCCTCACCGGTATTGCCATTGTCCATATAGGTAAACCAATAGGTATGATCCTCCAGCTCGTCTTTATCTTCTTCGTGATACCAGCGACCGTTGATATTATAGAACTTTGCGTATCCTATGCTGCGTGTATACGAGTCATCCTCATTATGCAGATTAGCCGCATTTTCCGGATTCTCCACCCAAGTAATGTATGGCGAACCGGACAATACATTCACCTGCCATAGCGGACCATTATCAGTAGGTAATGCACCTTCGAAGTTGATGACACCTCCGCCATTACCCATCAGGTTGGCACCTCCCGTTGTAGCATATATAGCACCCTGGCCGCTCTTTACATTCAGCGTACCATCTATAATCACTTTTGCATCATCCAACCCTGCTTTCGAATTCTCCGCTCCACGATCCTTATGGCTAGTCAAAATATTGAACGAACGGAAATAGTAGTTATGGATATACAGTCCCCACTCATCCACATCAAACATGTGAATCGGTGCAATCAAATCAACCGTAGCCGTATTCTTGATTTCCAACACAGCACCCGCTTGTACCGTAAGCGGCTTAGCCAAGGTCATATTGCAGTTCGCAATCATGACGTGCATACTATTCGAAATCGGCAGATTGCAATCTCCGGAATCGAAATCGCCCACAAACGGCAAATTGAGTATTAAACTACCCAATAGAGCGGTTCCGTTTAACTCAAAACAGCTCAAATCGGTTGTCGGATCATACCATTTACGAACGATGGACTCCTCATCCTGAAGTAGGAACAGAGCTTGGTCACTTCCTATGGTAGCCACAGTAAACATAGGATCTCCGTAACCCGTATGTACTGCCATCGTACTCATAAGCTTTGAACCATACTTATATGTAGTAGGTATCTCTATGTTCTGAATCGAATAACTCTGGAACGGGAATAGCATCTTCTCTTCCCTTTCAAAGTAGATATTGGATGTAGCAGTACCGCCTCGCCAGTCGCCTAAGTAGAAGTTTTCCCAAATCTTAGCGCCGTTATTGGCCGTTACCGTACCTGTACCTTGGGTGTTATTACCTTGGTCCATATCCTGACCTTTGATGAATCCCCAGCAATAGAGGTTTCCTCCGTCATTGACCTCGATATGTCCACCTTGCGCCATATTGATAACACCACAACCGCCCGTAACATAAGCGGATTTGTTACCACCACCGGCTGCCATAATCTTACCGGCAACACAGATATTACCATTACAGATAAAGTTCACTCCTTCTCTTAATGTCAACGTGCGATAAGCGTATAGTGTTTCTGCTGTTGCTATCACCATATCCGGTTGTGTTTGCAATTCAGAGAAAGATGCTTTGTGAGGAATCAGCAGCGTCACACCCATGGGAATCGTATAAGTAGCCGGTTCAGTCAATGCGATATCCTTCATCAATGTTACTACCGGTTCCTGCTCTGCAAGACTTCCAGCCACACTGAGTGCTTCGGATAGATCATCAAAGTATGCTGCATCAATCTTGAATGTACCTTCTGCGACGCCAAAAATAGGTTCCACCGTGGCAGCCTCATCCAACACCTTCGTGATAGATGATTTGCAAGAAACAAGCTGATCATTAATCTTCCATCCCTGGAATGCATATCCTTCTGCCGGCATCGGTGCACTGACGGTCACCGTCGTATGCTCCGGAGCAATCGAAGTCAGGTGTTTTACAAAGTCCTCGGATGTAATGGAATGCGGATGCTCTGTATCATCTTCGTACGTCACCGTATAACTACCGTGGTCATGCTTCTTGAATCGTACATCATACGCCTCGACCAAGGTGATAGGAAGCGAGAACTCGTGGTGATTATAGGTATAATTATCGCCGAATGTCACCTGACACGCATCGCCTGCCGTAGCAGCCGCAGCCGCAGCGGCATCTGCACCCTCTTTGAGCGTGATGGTAATAACTTTATCTTTAACTTGCCCTAAGCCAAGGTCGTTGTTATCAAACACGATCGATGCTCCGGATGCTTTGCCCGCTGTTTGCAGTTCAAAATAGGGCTGAGCCGCCGCATTGAGGGCTACCGTAGCAGAATACGTATTGGAGAACGTAGCCGTTACATCCAAATCATAGATCGTACCATTATCGTTGATAAGTACCACCTTATCATAATCCGCCGTAATGGTATCGGTATCAAAGAACCGCACATCCGTGAAATAAGCGCCACTACCCGATCCGCGTATACGGAGTTTGACAGCTGTGGGATTGAAAGAGAATTCGTTATAACCTTCCGTGAAAGTGCGACTATTATATGCAACATTGGAACTATTGTCGCTAAAGAATTCAGTGATCGTCCATGTGGTTGTGCCTTTATCGTGATAACTGAAAGACATCATAGAATGTCCATTCAAGAAGAAATCTACATTATCAGAGTAATCAACATACATCTCATGTTTGGACTCATCAAAGGTTTCCCATGACGTATGACTCATAAAGTTCGGATCATTGAATTGCGCCGAAGTGGTAAGGTGAATTTCTTCCGGATACGGCGAGACGGTAGCCGTATAGGTCTCACTCATTGCCGCATAGGTATCCGTCTGCAGTATTGAGAAAGCGAAGGTTGCCGTAGCCGGCTCATGGTGCATATATGCCACCGTACCCGTTTTGGCTTCCGCATTGTAGGTCACCATATCACCCGTCAGTTTAGTCAGTGTCCATGCGCCATCTGAAGTAGTGGTCAACGGGTTGCTGATTGCTGTATTTTCTGTGATATGTTCCCATTTCCACGTTACTTCCGGTGTCAACAACGGCATTGCCTGATAGGTAAGCGTCAGCACGGCAGAAATCGGTCCCTCAGAACCGATACCGGAAATGGTCAGCGTTGCCGTGTGATTAGTCGCGGTTGTAACAGGTGTCGGACGATGTGCATTGAATGTCAACACCTGATGGTCTTTACTGAAATCAATCGAATTGACATCGAACTCAAATACGCCATCTGGATCACTCCATACTTTCGTCAGATTAGAGACCCCGTGGATACCCAACTCAGCAGTAACCGTCTGTGTGTTGGTTCCGATAATGTCACCGTAACTATAACTTTCATTATCAGATGCTGTTTCATTTCCATTCGCCGCAAATTGAATATAGGAAACGTCCAGACTCTTACCATACAAAGCAATGTCCCGTGTGCAGTTATACGTAACATTCATTGCGTCCATATAACTTGTTACAATATGCAAAGTAGCGACGGATGCTTCGCTGGTTTTCGTCGGAGCAAAGATCACATCCAGCAAGTCCGGTGTATAGGGTCCGCTTACAGTTTGTGTACCATTGGCAAACTTGAACTGGTCAGCATTATCTCCGATGATAGTAGCCGTCCATGTAGCAAAATTAGCCGCCACGCCAGTCGTCTGCGCAGGATCATAGATCAACTTATTCTGTAAACGCGCACGCTGGGAAGCTGCCACCTCCATACCTGCGTAATAGGTTTCCACTAAATCATCGCCGTCATAACTCCAATCCAATTCGTCCACATTGAGCGCAAATTGCGGCGATAAGTTAACGTACGCAGGCACAAGACCGGAAGCAGAACTTGCCGCTTCGTTCTTTGCCGTCAGCGTTACTGTTGCTGTCGATTTCGGAGTCGAGGTGCCGGAATGTACATTCTGAGCCGCATAAGTTACCGGCACAGTAATGACATTACCGCTCCTAGTCGGGGTCCCCAACTCAAAATTACCATCTCCGCCGGAAAGGGTGCAATCGAAAGCAGAAACAGGACCAATATCCGACACGTTGAATTTTACATTGGTCGTGCCCGAAGACGTTGGAGTTGCATCTATCGTAATTGAACCCGTTTCTTTTAACGATTCGACCGATACTAAGTTTTTATACGCTGTCTCAGGAACAAACATCCAGCGTTGACTGGGCGCCGACTCGTTTTTGGTCGAGTTAGTTGCTCTACCTGCCGAATAAGAGCTTGTCTGCATCTCCCACCATGTATAGCCACTACTATGACCATTATTGAGGTTCACCATGTAGGTACCATCTCCCTTGGCTTCTAATGTCTTTTCAGGAGATGCTTCCGGTTTGATATACGTACCATTCATGTTTACATATTTCGTTTCTCCTTCATCCACACAACTGATGGTAAAATTGGTAGCTGAGGAGAAAGTAAGGGTATAGAGAACTGCAAAATTAGGATCTTTAGTACCACACACGACCTTTCCATCCGAATATTCGTAAAGACCTGCTAATCCGTTATAACCGACACCAAGGAGGTAATAATTACCCGTTGTCGGAGCCTCGGCCAGTGTGGACCAATCAACGGCAACCTTGCCGAATTTAGCATACACCGGGGTAGTAGGTGCATCCGCTTCCGAAGTGGACATGCTGACAAAAGTAGCACTGGTGCCATAACAGTTATATTCCGCCGACGAGTTAAGGGATTGCGTACATGCCTCATCCTTAAACCATCCCATAAACTCCACATCTGTACCGCATTGCGCATACAACATGAAATCGGGATTTCCGCTACTGGACTTCACGCCACAAGTATAGTCCGCGCTCCATGTCTTTGTTACGGAATACTTCTCGCTCCATGTGCATGTAAACACTTGCCCGCTTCCTCCTTCCGGATTCACTGCCACTACTCTGATTTTCCAGTAATTGGTAGCATACACAGACATCGTACTCGCTATCACAGCGAATAACATCATCAACAATCTTACACTCTTTTTCATCATTTTTTATACTTATTTTTATTCAATTTCTCGCTTTTCGCACACGCATACTTGCACATACGCTCACGTGTGCCGATAAAAACGGCGCAAAGGTACTACTTTTTTCGCAAATACACAAATTTTTCTTAACAATAACGGGAAAATATTACAAAAGTGCTACTTTTACTTAACAAAACGCACTTGTGCGAGAAGTTACTAATATTTGTAGTACTTTCGGCACGCCCCTCTGGATTTCTCGGTCGGCCAAAGCTCCCCGCTGTCCTTCCCTTTTCGAAGCCAAAAGTCAATTGGCTTCTCCATCTCCGAAATTCCGTCCGCACTTTTGTGCGAATAACAAGTATTTACCGCTAAAAATGCAAATAAATTCGATTTTTATCGTCAAATCCTTGTGTATTCCAAATATTTGTAGTAATTTTGCGGCGGATTTTAAAACATCATAAAATACAGTAAAGTCACATAAATGCTATATTATAAGATAGATTACGCATATGTCAAAGAGTACGATTGCTAACACTTTGCCGCGCAGAGCGGAGCAGAATCTGCAGATTGTAGGAGAGCAGATTCGTTTGGCGCGCTTACGCCGCGACTTAAGTATAGCGCAGGTTGCCGAACGGGCGAGCTGCAGCGAGTTGACGATAATGCGCGTAGAGCGCGGCACGCCGACCGTGGCTATCGGTATTTATCTACGTATCCTATTCGCATTAGGACTGGATGAGAGCATCCGCTTGATTGCCAAAGACGACGAGACGGGACGCACATTACAGGATCTGGATTTGAAACATCGCCAACGCGCATCGAAGAAATGAAGTACCTTCAAGTAGATATGAACGCAAAGTGTTTCCCGCAAGCAGAGTTTGTGGGAGCGCTGGGCTACGATATGATACGTGGCAATGCCGCTTATCAATGGGAATACGATAGCCGGTGGTTGAAACAACATAGACAAACACAGTTAAGCGGAGATTTGCAAAACGCCGGCGGTCCGCAGTATGGTTCTGGGCGTTTGTTCGGATTTTTGCAAGATGCCATGCCGGATCGGTGGGGACGGCGATTGATAGACAAACGCGAGCGGCTATTGGCTACCCAAGAAGGACGGGCGGCGCATCGCCTAACGGATGTCGATTATTTGACGCAGATAGACGACACAACTCGTATGGGAGCACTGCGCTTACGCGCGGGAGCTGATTTATTAGGTGTTGCGTACACCGATACGCCGGTTCCTCCGATTACGTATCTTCGGGAGTTTGTAGACATGGCTCAGGAGTACGAGCGGCAGGATGAGCAAGGAGGCACTATTCGCGAGGAATGGTTAATGAGCCTATACAAGCAAGGTTCTTCCTTAGGAGGTGCGCGTCCGAAAGCGAACGTGCGAGACACGGATGGTTCATTATGGATTGCTAAGATTCCGTCTATCAACGACGATTATGACGTAGCGTTATGGGAATTCTGGGCGCATAAGATGGCTAGTATGGCGGGCATAGAAGTGCCGGAGATGCGATTACTGACCTTGCCTGGACAGAAGCACCACACCTTACTCTCCAAACGCTTTGATCGAGATGGTGAGCTACGTATCCATTTCGCGTCAGCAATGACTTTATGCGGTCTCCAAGATGGCGCAGATGCAACGACGGGGAACGGTTATCTGGATATAGTCGACGCAATCATCGGGAATACCGGGTTTGCGGACGTGCAAAAAACGCTGGAGCAGTTGTATCGGCGAGTAGCGTTCTCTATTGTAATCCATAACCACGACGACCATTTCCGCAACCATGGGTTTCTGCTAACAGAGAAAGGGTGGACGTGGTCGCCGGCCTATGACCTTAATCCCTCGGATTTTAGCACACAGAGTCTACTTGTTTCCCGCGATAGCAATGAATCCTCATTAGAGGTGCTGTTAGCATCAGCCGGAGATTACATGCTAAGTGCCGCCCAAGCCAAGCAAATCATCAACGAGGTGTACGCCGCGATGAAGTATGCTCGAAAAGTCGCCCACCAATGCGGCATTTCCGACCACGAGATGGGGCGGTTCGCAACTTTTATTACTTTTTAATAATTATAAGATAATAAAAAACTGAAACGAGTAGAAAAAGGCGCTAAAGCGCCTTTTTTCTTCACTATTTCTCCAGCAGATGTTTCACTTCTTTATCAAAGTCTGATTCAATCAGCTGCGTCTTATTGAAGACTTCATACTCGTGCTCCGCCTTCTCTTCCGCCTGCGCCTTAGAAACGCGCCCTTTATTCGGCAAAATCTTAAACTTGCGGAACTCCAAAAACGCATTGACGCTATTTGCAAACTGCTGCATCGTAAACGTATTCTCCTCCTCAATCAAGTCCTCGATATAATCGAAGAATCCTGTTACTGCGCGCTCCAGACGACGAATCTGCTGCTCGTCCAGATAGTTCTTCGCTATCGTTACGTCTGACTTCAAGATGCGCCCTTCCGGCGAGTTTTTCCAAGTAGTCAGGCCCATATGCGGTTTTGTATGGTCGGCGGCATCAAAAACTATTTCCGCCGCTGTCTTACCCGTAATCGCATAATGGAACTTATTCTGAATCATAGCATAGAAGTCGCGCGTGGTCTGCGAGTTTTTATCGTAATCTATGCTGCACTCGGCATATATATCCGTAATCTGCTGCCATATACGGCGCTCCGAAGCTCGGATGGAGCGAACACGTTCGAGCAACTCGCGGAAGTAATCCTGACCGAAGGCCGTCTTACCCTGCTTTAAGCGATCATCGTCCAGTACGAAGCCCTTACGAATATATTCGTTCAGCACCTTCGTCGCCCACTGGCGGAAACGTGTCGCCTGTACAGAATTTACGCGATAGCCCACCGAGATAATCGCATCGAGGTTGTAAAACGACGTCTCGTTACTTTGGGTTTTACCCGCCAAAGCGCCATGTGGAGTGGTAATTTCCATTTTGGAAACAACCACTTCCTCTTGCAGCTCACCACTCTCGAAGATATTCTTCAAGTGTTTACTAATTGCCGGCACGTGCACCCCAAACAGCTCAGACATGGCCTTCTGCGTCATCCAGAGAGTCTCCTCTCTGACAACGACTTGCACCTTCTCCGAATGTTCGGGCGTATTGTACAATATAAACGCTATATCTTTCGGCATCTTTGCAAAATTTTCTGCAAAGATACTAAAAATTTTTGATATACGCAAGAGTTTTGTAGAAAAAAAGCGCCGAAGCGCTCTTTTCTACTGCTCATCCTTATTAAACGGTAACTCGTCTTTCGGAGCGATATGATCAATGGCTTTATCGCTACTAATTACTGAGTGTCCAAGGCGATGCTCAATATCTGCACGGGCGTTGCGCGCCACTTCTGCACCATCTTTCGCCACATGCGCCGCCTCTACTATTCCTTCCGGATTGCGTTCCTTGCTCAGGTCGGTAGCCGTCTGCTCCGCCAAGGCATTGAGCAGCAATTCCATATTGGTCATGTTATCGCGCAGATTTTGACTTGTCAGGCCCTTATGATGCTTATATTCACGCGTTGTCATGCCGCTCCACACTTTGCTCATCAGATCCGTCAATGCCGCATAATCGGACTCTTCCTCAATACCGCTACGCTTCCACTCGTCGGTCAAGCCCTTGCGTATCTCAATGGTCTTGATGCGTTGGTTAATCCAGTTTTCCGAATAGCCCAAACGGCGATAATCTTTGACTGCTTGCTCGATACTGCGCTCCGGATCTTGCATCTGATAGAACCGCTCGCTCCCCACCTGCGCCAACCAACGCTTCACCGGCTCTGCCTTCCTCGAAGGAATGGACTGTATGATACGCAAAATACCCTCTAAATCAGCAACATCGGTCTCTCTGCGCTTACCATCATTCGCCACCAATTTCAACTGGTTACAATTTGTAACCGGTTCAAAACCCTCCTTAGTCAACCTGTGCTTAAGCACCTTCCAATAATTACGAGCTAACTGATAATCAGCGCTCTCTGTAAGAACGCCCACCACGTCAACGACCGAGAAGAACCATTTCTCCTTCTCGTCATCCCACACAACGCGAACCTTCGTTTGATCGAACAATTTCACCAAATCATGCGTAGCCATAACACTTTCAAATTTTCTGCAAAGATACTAAAAATTTTTGATATATGCAAGAGTTTTGTAGAAAAAAGACTATCGTTTTTTTGCAACAGCCCGGAAATAGGTTTTTGTAAGGCACTGATTATCTGTGACTTAGAAGGAGGTTTGCTGTTGCAGGATGGTCTAGGCGCGGGAAGGCATAGAGGGTAAGAGTTTGGAGGGCCGTATATATTAGTAGCAGATTCTCTTTTTGAGATCACGAGATTTCGATATTACGGGATCTCGACAATGTTAAACCTAAAACTTGTTTTATTATGCTTACAAACCTTAATTCGAAGGAGGGACAGGAAGACCTCCGCATCGTCGAGCATCTCGACATGCAAAAACTTCCTGAGAGTGTACAACAGATGCTTTCGCTGGCTTCGACGCCGGAGGAGCAGGACATCATCTTGATGGCAACTCTTGCTGCCGCGAGTGCGTGCGTACCTAATCTGTATTTCACCTATGGCCCGACGGGCAAGAAGTACTACGCCAACCTGCAATGTTTTATCCTCGCAGCGGCAGCAAGCGGCAAAGGAATTGCCAACCAAGCGCTGGAGATGGCGCGCGTGATTGACGAGCAGTACCCGCTACTCATCGCCGGCGACAGCACCTTGGCGGCGTTCTACAAAACGCTGGCAGAACAGAACGGTTGCGGTTATCTGCACGAGTCCGAAGGCAGCGTGATTACGGATATCTGGCGCACCTCGGCCGCGAACTATAACACCGCCCTTCGCAAGGCCGCGGAACACGAATCTATCTCCCGCAACCGCGTCAAAGGCGCTTCGGAGATCAAGAACCCGCGTCTCTCTATGCTCCTGACCGGTACGTTCGGGCAGTACAAAGCCTTGGTGCCTTCGGTTGAGAATGGTTATTTCTCGCGCTTGCTGACGGTAGTCATCAAAGGCACGAATCCGTTTGACAAACGCTATGTCTCGTCCAAAGGCGGACAGAGCGCGGTACCGAAAATTGTCGGGCAGCGACTCCTCCGCACGTACGAGACATTAATGAACGCGGGCGAGCGCGAGTGGAGCCTCACCGACGCGCAGAAAGAGCGACTCGGTGAGCACTTAGAAACGGAGTACGGAACGCTGATCGGCCTCTTAGGCGATAACTTCCACTCCGCCGTCATCCGCATGGCGGTGCAGATAGAAAGGATCGCGATGATATTGACGGCGATGAGAGGGGGAGAAAACCCGCATACAATGCGGGGGAATGAACATACGGAAGGCCGGATACCATCCGGCATAATGGACAAAATAGACGAAGACAAAGATCGCCCAAGCTTGGTCGATACTATTTATTGTAGGGAGGAGGATTATGAGACGGCGGAGATGATTGGGAATAAGTTGTTGATGCATCTGGCGGCGGCATACCGGATGATAGACGGCGATGCGCAGGATGTGGTTCCGGAGATTAAGCCGATTGATCAAAGGAAAGTGTTGTTCGAGCAGTTGAAGGGAGAATATGCGTTAGGAGAACTCATAAGCGAAGCAAAAAGTCAGGGAGTATCACGAAGCAGCGCAATACGGTGGAACAACCAATGGATAGAACAGGGGCTAATAACCAAGGAAAACCATGGCAACTATAAAAAGGTAGCGTGATACTTTGAAACTTTGGAACTTTAGAGAAACTCCCCAAACTATCAGAAATACAGATAGTTATAGCGAAAAGTATCAAAGTTCCAAAGTTTCATAACAAAAATTATTGTCGGATAACGTCCGACCTAACAGACATAGAGTATGATAGGTAGTTGTCGGGGTGTGATTAGGGTATGGGAAGGACTAAAGTCTAGGATTACCCCATAAATGGCAGGTAATTGGTACGACAAAACCCGCATGTGATGCGGGGCTAATTGACGAAAAGGAAGCCGCACATGGGTCTGGTTGGAGCGACGCTCCCCCAGTCACGGACATCCTGCCGTTCGAATTGCCAAGTTAAGGCAATTCTCCATGGCGCATAAACGCTAATAAAAAAACAAGAAAGGAAAAAAATATGGCAAGAGTAACATATGTTGACGGAATTGATACGGTGCGCGGAGCGCTGGACAGCGTAAAAGACGGGCAAGCTAATCGGGCGCGATTGGTTTGCAAATGGCATTATTGGGGAGAGAAATGGATCGATGAGACGGGAAGTAAGGTGCATTTGGTGTACACCTACCATTTTCACGAAGGGCCATGGGCGGAAGGCGCGACGCGGAACAGGGAGATGATCAAGGCTGCGCAGCGGATGGCGCACGATATCGAACGGGTATGCTATCACCCGGAGGAGTTCGGCGAAGAAGATATCGAGCAAGCGCGGATCTGGCAGCAGAAATACGAGGAGTATAGAGAAACTATACCGAAGGGAAGTACATGCTACAAGCACTTCTACGGGTGGATGTTCACGGAGATTTACCGGGTGGTAAGGAATGAAAGAGTGAAAGAATGAAAGAGTTAAGGGTTGAAGCGCATAGTCTCGAGCGCAAGGACTTCGTCTCGCACTTCCGGAGTGTAGCGACCATGCTCGCGCATGGCGCGGCGGAATTGCGAGGCGTTGTTGCGCTCCGTATAATCGAGTTTGAGGTGCTCACTAAGCCACTTCCGCATATCCCCGTCGGAGCATTTGCGGCGGATATAGCCAAGTTGGCGCATGGCATAGACGGCGGCAGTGAGGTCGCGGAAATGGGCAGGATGCTGCTCCATGAGTTGGAGATGGTAAAGCAGATGGTTTTGCACCTCTTCGGGCACATCGGCTGCCCAGAAACGGATTTCTTTTTGAGGCAAAAGGCGCTCGTTAAGAAACTCCGTCCACTCACGCTGCCATTGCTGCCACTCGCGCAGTTCCAATGTATCAAAAGTCCCGGTCTCATCGGATAAAAACGACCAATCGGTTTCCTGAGCGAAAATAAATTTTCGGTCGGTGGACGTAATCTTAGCACCGGGGATTTCCTGCTTTGCCTTTACATATTCGTCGGACAGCCACTGCAGATAGCGCTCCATGATGTCTTGCGCTTTTTCGCCCTCGAAAAAGAAGGTAGGCGGTTCGGTTTCATCGGGCATATCAGCTAATTGAATGACCATAGGGCCATCGGTCCAATCGGTCTTGAGAAAGCGTTGGCAGCGTGTCTCCACGCGAGCAGCATCGATGAGCCACTGGGCAAAAGGCATTTCCCAACGCATCATCTCCCATATATGCTCGCGATAGATCTCGAGCACGAGATAGCGCATATATGACTCCGTCAACTCCATCGCCAGCTCGAGCAGACGGAGATTAGGGCAAAGGTCTTGGAGCGCCATCGAACCGACTTCCAGTTGGACATAGTTATCTCGCAATTGGTTGATTTCAGCCGTGAGATGGCCCCAATCATCCCTCCGAACCTCGCGCTCATAGCGGAGAAAGAAAGCTTGCCGTTGCTCGGGCGTATCGATGGAGATTTCGCGCGCATCACCTTCGTCGGTATCGACTATCAGCGCGGCGAGGATAGCGGCCGCGAGGAAGCCGCCGAACTCGATAGGTTCGTCGTTCTCGGGCGTATAGATGAGCCGGTGCGACTCATAGCGCGTACGCGCGTCAATAGTGTAGTTATCTAAAAGTTTAGACATCTTTATAATTCTGCTCTAACTGTATTCAACTGTTTTTGTATCGGTTGCCTCATCCAATCAGGGATAGAATCGCCGATGTATTCGTCGAATCGTCCGGTTACATCCAATGTCTGATCGATGATTTCATTTGCCTTGCCTGTTTTTATTCCGGCATCTGCGGCAACGGCCAACAGGTCTGCTCGCGTGATATGCAAGCGTTTCCCATTCACCGACATCTGATGTCGACGTGTGTATCCCGTTCCTACGGCATAGGACATATCGTACGCCGGCGACAATTTCCACACCCCATCCGTATCCATCAGAAACTCAATGTTTTTGGTGTGATCATCCTGGTTACATCCAATCACATTAAACACCATCCTTCTATAGGCTTGCTCCATCTCCGGTTGCGTCAACCGCAAGCCGCGCATCACGCGAAACAACTGCTCGTACGACCATGAATCCGGTTGATTATAATCATAGTGCGCCATGCCGCAAAGCGACACCATGTGTACACGATGACTACCGCCTATTCGATCAAATCGTTTGGTCATGAAATGGTGTCGTTTCCCGTCTTCCAACAGCCTCGACTCCATCATCTCAATCCCACAATCCAGCACCATCTTATAGTACGCATACTCCAAACAGCCATAGTTAGTCGTCTCGCTGTACGAGCCGGGGTTATTCTCGTCCACACCGTCTAACTTCAATAGCCAATGCTCATATCCATCCGGCGCATCCACTTGACCGGAGCGCAAGTCTCCGGTTTCTTTGTTATACGCTACAACGGCCTTTGGCCTTGCGCCTCCGGCAGATGTACCTACGCGCAAGATAGTAAGGAGCGCTTCGTCATCCGTCTTGAGATTGGTATCAAACTTCATGCGTTCTCCCAGCACTTCGGCCGTAGCCGCAATCAACCCGTCCAGGTCAATCGCCACCTGCCTATTCAGATCCTTGCGCTCTTGCGGCTCAAAGCGTAGAGCACCCATCGCACGCGAACCTTGGTATAATAAGCGTTCGATTGTCGTGTAACTATCCTTCGGACGACCGGATTTCTCCAGCCAGTGATTGATGATCGCCGTACCGAACTTATCCGGCAAACAGTCGGCAATAAAGCCCGGTAGGCCTTTAAACGTCCCGAATGGCAATTGTGAGAATTCGTAGATCTTTCCCTTTTCCGGGGTCACAAAAAGAGGCGATGGGTTATAACCGCTATTGATAAACTCCGGTGTATATTCCATCGTGATACGGCCCGAAGCATCTTCCGAAAGGGATGCCATATGAAGATCCCATAGATATACGTTTGCAAAATTAATCATGACGAGGACGTATACGTTTAGGGGTTTTACCTTCTTGTTTCGCAATCAATAACGGACTAACCAATGCTTGCGTCTCAAAGTTATTGAGAATCTCCAGTTTATTTAGCACACGCAACATCGCCACAATGGACTCTAATTTCATTCCTTTTCCGTTCTCCACTTGCGTAACAGTAGAGCGGGACACACCTGCACGCTCCGCCAGCTGCTGCTGACTCAATCGCGCATTAATACGCATCTTCTGCATCTGTTTGCCTACATATTGCAGCAACGCCTCATTGGTCATAAAATAATCTATCATAATGCTTGCCTTTTGACGCACTAAATATACTTTTTGTACTTAATGCTTGTTATTTCAATCAAAAATTCGCCGCAAAGGTACTACAAAAAAATGACATGCGCAAGTTTTTCTAGAAAAAAGTGCATTTTTCTTGCAAATTCAAAAAAAACAGTACTTTCGACCAACTCCCCCTTATAAAGGGGCCCCTTCGAAAATACGTTCGCACTTTCGTGCAAACAACAATCTTTTTTTGCAAAAAAAATCACACTTGTGCGAGCACAGACAATTCCAAGGAATCTTCTCTTTGCTTGCAAATCGATTATTTTTTTGCTAAAAATCTTGTGCATTTGAAAAATTTGTAGTACTTTTGCAGCCGCAAAAGTGTGCAGACGAGCACTCCGGCTTAGACAAAGTAACATTTAAACATATGAAAAAAATTATTTTTACGCTTGCAGCGATTGCAATGATGACAACAGCTTGTACAAACAAAGAACAGACGACGGGTATCGACCTTAACAACCTGGATACGACCGCCGTAGCACAGAATGACTTCTACCAATTCGCCTGTGGCGGATGGATGGCTAACAACCCGTTGACGCCGGAATACAGCCGGTTCGGTTCGTTCGACAAACTCGGACTACAGAACCTTGAGCAAGTGAACGGCCTGATCCAGGAGCTGGCAGAAGAGGTGAAAGGTGAAAGGTTAAAGGTGAAAGAAGGCTCCGTGGAGCAAAAGATCGGCGACATGTATAATCTCGCGATGGACACCGTGCGCCGCGACGCAGAAGGTATCGCTCCGGTTCAGAAAATCCTCGATGAAATCGAAGGAATCGGCACGCGTGCGGAGTTGAGCAAAGCGCTCGGTGAATCGATGGATTACCAACTCTGGGCGATGTACGTCGATGCCGATGCGATGAATAGCTCGATGAATATCCTCAACGAGTACCAAGCCGGTTTCTCCCTCGGCGAGAAAGAATATTACCTCGATGAAGACGAGCAGACGAAGAAGATTCGAGACGCGTACGTAGCATACGTAGAGAAGTTGTTCGGTCTCTTCGGATTTGAGAACGCAGCCGACAAAGCACAGACCGTATTGCGTCTCGAGACCCGCTTGGCGAAAGCAGCCTACAGCAACGTGGAGCTGCGCGACCCGCAGGCGAACTATAACAAGATGAGTGTGGACGAGCTCCAGCAACTCGTTCCGCAAGTTGATTGGAAAGTGTACTTCGAGGCAGCCGGCATCCATGATCTGGACAGCCTCTCTATCGGTCAGATCCCGCACCTGCAGGAAGCCGGCCGGATGTTAGACGAGGAGCCGCTCGAGGACCTGAAGACCTTGTTCGCATGGCAAGTGATTGACGATGCGGCTTCGTATCTGACAACGGAGATATACATGGCTTCGTTTGACTTCTACGGCCGCGTGCTGTCCGGTCGCGAAGAACCGAGTCCGCTGTGGAAACGCGCCGTAGGTATCGTGAACGGTACGCTCGGCGAGGCAGTGGGCCAGATGTACGTAAAGAAATACTTCCCGGAGGAGAACAAAGAGCGTATGTTAGCGCTCGTGAAGAACCTGCAGAAGGCGCTCGGTATCCGTATCGAGAACCTCGCATGGATGAGTCGCGAGACGAAAGACAAAGCGCTCGAGAAACTGAACGCAATGACGATCAAGATCGGTTATCCGGACGAGTGGCGCGACTACAGTAAGCTCGACATCAATCCGGAGGATACCTATTTCGCCAACCTGCAACGCGCAGCGAAATTCGAGAAAGACTACAGCCTCAGTTTCCTTGGCAAGCCAGTGGATAAGAAGAAATGGTATATGACGCCGCAGACCGTCAATGCGTACTATAACCCCTCGAGCAACGAGATCTGCTTCCCCGCCGGAATACTCCAGTATCCGTTCTTCGATATGAATGCGGACGATGCATTCAACTACGGCGCTATCGGCGTAGTGATCGGACACGAGATGACCCACGGCTTCGACGATCAGGGTTGCCAGTTCGACAAGGACGGCAATATGGTCAACTGGTGGACAGCCGAAGACAAAGCGGCGTTCGACGCTCGCACGAAAGTGATGGAAGAGGCGTTCAACAAGATCGAGGTTGCTCCGGGTGTACATGCTAACGGTGCGTTCACGCTGGGCGAGAATATCGCGGACCACGGCGGTTTGCAAGTGTCGTTCCTGGCGTTCACCCTCAATGAGGAGGCCAAACCCGAGGCAGAGCGTCTGCAGACCCGCGACGGCTTCACGCCGCAACAGCGCTTCTTCCTGGCATACGCTAATGTATGGGCAGGCAATATCCGTCCGGAAGAGATCCTCAACCGCACGAAGAGCGATCCTCACTCGCTCGGTCGCTGGCGCGTCAACGGTGCGCTGCCGCAGATCGGCGCATGGTATGAGGCATGGAACGTGACGGAAGAGAGTCCGATGTATATTGCACCCAATGAACGGGTGTCCATTTGGTAAGGGGTAAGGTGTACGGTGTACAGTGTATAAAGGTTTATAGAGTTTATAAAAGTGTATAAGTGAAAAAGACCTTATTTATAGTATTAATCTGTGCGCTGGGCGTGAGTGCGTACGCGGATGACGTGCGCAAGCCGGCGATGCAGATAGAGGATAACACCTTCTTTGACCCTACGGCCAAGAAACAAGAAGTGAGTTATCAGTTTGGCATGGAGTATCGCTTGGAGGTGGGATATGCCCAGCATAACCAGCGTACGCGGAACCTGAGTTATCCGGATATGTTCCTGCACGGCGTGCGCGTCGGTGCGACGTTCGATTTTCTGCTGCCGTACCATTTCAGCATCCAGACCGGACTGCTATACACGCTCACGTATGGCAAGAACGAGCAGCACTGGCGCAGTATAAGTCCGCAGACGACGCAAACAGAGTATATCACCCATCGCGTGTTGGAGCATAACCTGACGATCCCCGTTCGGGCCTACTACACGATACCGCTGTGGAAAGAGCTGCGGCTGTTCTTCTACACCGGTCCGCAGTTGCATATCGGATTGTCGGAATTCGACTACCTGCAGACGCACCTGAGCGACGAGGCGAAAGCGTGGTTGGAAGCCAACAACGTGCAGACGAAACCCTACGAGCGCTTTGACGAAGAACTGATTCGCGCGAACATCCAGTGGGGCCTCGGCGGAGGTCTCGAATGGGATCGCTACCGCGTACAGGCCGGGTATGACTTCGGATTGAATAACCTTGCCCGCCCGCGCGGCTTAGACAGCCGGCAGATGTGGGAATGGGGATGGTTCGTTTCATTCTGCTACCGGTTCTAGCAGAAAGAAACATTGGAGATTTAAGATTTAAGATTTTATATTTGTCATTCGGGGTGTTTTCGCTCTAGCGATTACTGAGATTACACCCGTAGAACTTGGGCAGGTAATGCTGCTAAAGAAAATGAAAAAAATTCTACTTATTTTTTGCGCGTTGGCGCAAAGTATGTGTCTGTTTGCTCAAGAGGAGCAGGACACGCTGACGATTCTGATGCGTCAGTTGGAAGATATCGAGGTGAGTGTGAAGCGCGTGCAGCAGACCACTCTGTCCACCGCGATCGTGAAGAACGAAGAACTGAACCGCGATAACACGGGTCAGAACCTGCCGTACCTACTCTCCCGCACTCCGGGTTTGCAAGTGACGAGTGATGACGGTTTAGGTATAGGATATACCTACTTCCGCGTGCGCGGCACCGATCATACGCGTATCAACATGACGGTGAACGAGGTGCAACTCAACGACCAGGAGAGTCAGACGGTTTTCTGGGTGAACATGACCGACATGGCTTCGTCAATCTCGCAGATGGACGTACAACGCGGCGTAGGCACCAGCACCAGCGGTTCGGCCTTCGGCGCAGGACTGAACATGCAGACGAACTTCCTCGACACCACGAGTCATATCACTCTGGCCTTCAACGGCGGCATGTATAACACCTTCCGCGAGATGGTGAGTGCCCACGCGGCGATAGCCAACCGATGGATGATCAACGGACGGTTCTCCAAGGTCAACTCCGACGGCTTCCTCTACCGCACGAAAAGCGACCTATACAGTTTCTACGGCGACGTAGGATGGTACGGCAAGAAGACGCAAGTGATCCTGCGCACCTTCGGCGGCGGCGAGAAAACCGGCATGGGTTGGGAAGGCGTGAGTTATGACGTAGCATATGGCCTGCACGGCGCTGATCGGCGGTATAACCCCGCCGGAGAATATACGGTGAAGGACAGTCAGGGCAATGACTCCGTCGTCTATTACCCGAACCAGACGGATAACTACGCCCAGCAACACGGGCAGTTGACGGTCAACCACCGCTTCACGCAGCAATGGAGCCTGACCGCGACGCTCCATTACACCCACGGCGCCGGGTACTACGAGCAATACAAGAAAAAGAAATACAGCTATTGGGGACTGACCGATCCGAGCCTGGTGACTAATCCAAAGGATAAGAGTTACGGCCTCTATATGAAACACCTCAATAACCATTACGCGGGATTCACGGTGTCCGCTAAGTACCTCTCCGAGAAAGCGGACGCACAGGTAGGCGTAGCCGGCAGCAACTACTACGGTCAGCACTGGGGTATTCTGGACTACCTCGCCAAACCGACTCTCCAACCGCTGCCGGTGCACTACGAATACTACCGCAACGATGCCAATAAGATCGACGTGAACGCGTACGCGAAAGCCAACTGGCGCATCCTGCATCGCGGACATGAGCAGTTGTCGGTATACGGCGATTTACAATACCGCTATATCCGCTACAGCCGCAACGGCATCAACGAGGAGAATATGGAAGACCTGCCACTGGTAGCGCAGTACCATTTCTTCAACCCGAAGGCAGGACTGACGTACCAGAACGGCGGACATCTTCTGTCGGCCTCTTTCGCGATCGCCAACCGCGACCCGAGCCGAAATAACTACAAGGAGAATGCACGGTGGGACCCTGTCACAAAAACATGGATGAATCTCCCGAAAGCCGAGACGCTATATGACTACGAGTTAGGATACCAGTACAGCCATAAACGCTTCAGCGTAGGTCTGAATCTCTATTTCATGGACTACGACAACCAGTTGGTGCTGACCGGCGAGTATAACGACGTAGGGGCAATGAAGACTATCAACGTAAAAGACTCCTACCGCATGGGCGCCGAACTGACGGGCGGCGTGCAGATCACCGATTGGATGCGATGGGAAGGCAATATCGTATTTAGCCGCAACAAACTGCTGAACTACAAGCAGTATATCGACGTATATGACAACGACGTGGATTGGAACTGGATCCGGCAAGACAGCGTATGCGGAACAGTGACTATCGCCTTCTCGCCGACCATCACCGCGATGAGTCTGTTTACCTTCAGTTACGCCGGTTTCATCGGGGAAATTCAGACGAACGTAGTGAGTCAGCAATACCTCGATAACACCCAAGATGTCGCGGCGATGATCAAGGCATACAGCACGACGAACGTGAACCTGCAATACAATCTGCCGATGCAGAAATGGTTTTCCACCCGTCGCGGTGTGCCAGCCATGAAAATCTTATGTCAGTTGAATAATATCTTCGATGCCCACTACGCCAATAACGGCGGCGCAGAAGCCAGCCGCTTTGCCAACGGCAGTCGGTGCACGTGGTATTACGCCCAAGCGGGCATCAACGTTCACGCAGGTTTTGTCGTACAATGGTAGAAGCGAGCCACGCGATTAAGATAGCGCCCAAGGGTATCCACCCGAGGGCGTTTTCTAATGCAAAGAAGTGCGCCCAAGGATTGGCTATCCATCCGAAAAAGATGAATACCGCCGCCCAGATAGCTACCAGGGCATAGCCCAGGAACGTAGCCAGCAACGAACGGCCGCTAAAGAGATTCCGGTAGATAAGGTATGCCCATACGGGGATCGTCAGGAAGACGACCGTCGGAATCCAATAAGAAGCAATGCCTAAGAGCAGCGCCATGACAAAACACTCCTCTACGGACGAGGAATGACGCTTAATTCTCCCGATGAAAACGATAATAATCAGCATTATCGCGGCTACCCAATAGCCGCTGTAATAGTTGATAGTTGAAAGTTGAAAGTTTAGAGAAGGCAGCATAGGAATCAGGCTACCGCCTATTGCCAGCAGCCAAAAGACTGCCGGCAACAGATGGTAGAGCCATTTATTCCTATTGGATAAGGGACGATTCTGCATTAGTCGATAAAGCCCTTACGGCGCAAGAGGTTAGCGGGATCCGCCTCTTTACCGCGGAACTCCAGATAGAGCTCCTGCGCATCGCGTGTACCGCCTTGCTCGAGTAAGTGACGGAAGCGCGCAGCGGTCTCGGCGTCAAAGAGGTTTCCGGTTTCTTTGAAAGCCGCAAAAGCATCTGCATCCAGTACGGCTGCCCATGTATAGCTGTAGTAGCCAGCCTCGTAACCGGTCGTGAAAATATGGTTGTAGAACGTCGGACGATAACGGACGATAATCTGCGGAATCATGCCCATTTCATCGAGACTTTTCTTCTCAAACGCGTTCACGTCGAGTCCCTCGGCAGTGGTCAACTCATGGAAGTCCATATCGAGGATAGAAGCCGAGAGTAACTCGGTGGTCACAAAGCCCTGGTTGAACTTGCCAGCTGCATTGATTTTCTCGATCAATTCGTCCGGAATAACCTCTCCGGTCTGGTAATGGAAGGCATAGGTCTTGAGCACCTCCGGTTCGTACGCATAGTTCTCCATAAACTGCGAGGGCAGTTCGACGAAGTCACGCGGGGTGTTGGTACCGCTAAGCGATTTATAATGTGCCTTCGAGAGCAGACCGTGCAGGGCATGACCGAACTCATGGAAGAGGGTCTCTACGTCGTCCATCGAGAGAAGCGACGGGTTATCTGCGGTCGGTTTGTTGAAGTTACCCACATTGATGATGACCGGACGATGATCCACACCCTCCGCATCTATATACTGCGGCAGAATCTGATTCATCCATGCACCCGGACGCTTGCCCGCACGCGGGAAATAGTCGGTGTAAAGAATACCAACCAACGAGCCGTCCGCTTCGGTTACCTTGAATACCTCTACGTCGGGGTTGTATACCGGCATGTCCTCTAATTTCTCGAATTGGAGGCCATACAGTTTGGTAGCTACGCCAAACGCACCTTTGCGCACGTTGTCGAGTTCGAAATAGGGCTTGATAGCCTCTTCGTCCAAGTCGTACTTGGCTTTACGCAGTTTCTCTGCATAGAACCACCAATCCCAGGGTTGGAGCAGTACCTGCTCGTCGGTATGCGGGTTCTGCGCCGCTTTCTCCATGTCCATCACTGCCTGCAAAGCCGCAGCCTCGCGTTTAGCTGCCTCCAAGGACGGTTTCCATACGGATTGCAGGAACGCATCAACGGTCTGATGGTTCTTCGCCATGCAGTCCGCCAGGATATAATCGGCGGGTTTGTCATAGCCGAACAGCTTCGCGCGCTCGATACGCAGCTCCATCTCGCGGATGATGACGGCTTTATTATCAAACTCATTGTCGTGGTTGGCGCGGGTGGTATAATCCATGAGCAGTTGCTCACGCAGCGCGCGATTCTCGCAATACTGGAGCACCGGCGTGAAGGAAGTACGCTTAGGCGTAAAGAGCCACTCACCCGGATGACCGGCTGCCTCGGCTTCTTCGGCCGCAGCGGCTTTAGCGCTCTCTGGCAGACCTGCGAGTTCGGATTCATCGGTGATAAAACGCTGGCAGGCATTGGTCTCGGCTACAACGTTATTCCCGAACTTGAGGGAGAGCAGACCGAGTTCCTGGTTGATCTCTTTGAGACGCTCTTTCTTATCCTCCGGCAGGTTCGCACCGTTGTCCGCAAAGTTCTTGTAGGTCTCCGTCAGCAGACGCATCTGCTCGGGATTGAGACCCAACTGGTCACGTTGCTCATAGACGAACTTCACGCGTTGGAAGAGTTGGTCGTTCAGAATGATGCCGTCACTCAGTTCGCTGAGCATCGGACTCACTTTCTCTGCGATCTCGTTCATCTCATCGTTTCCGTCCGCCTCGAGGACGTTGAAGAACACGCCTACTACGCGGTCAAGCAGCAGACCAGAACGGTCGAGCGCCACGATCGTATTCTCGAACGTCGGCTCGGCTTCGTTATTCACTATGGCATCCACCTCTGCTTTGTTCTGCTTAATCGCTTCTTCAAACGCAGGCAGGTAATGCTCAATTTTCACTTGGTCAAACGCCGGTACACCAAACGGGGTGTTCGGCTGATCCAACAACGGGTTGGATTGGGGGTGGTTGCAAGCCAATAATGTCATAGCAGCAATTCCTAAAAGGAATAATTTGTTGTGTGTCATTTGTAATTTGTTATTTTGGGGTTATTGGATACGTACGTTCTTCTCCATCGATTGCTTGATCAACTGACGCAGTTCCCTTGACTGCGTGTCGGCTTTCTGATACCAATGCGGCTTGAAGTCCTTAGCGTATTTACACTTCGCCAACTTAATCTTCAGGTTGTCCATGTTTCCACCTACGTGTACACCGAGGTAGATAGGACTAAGGACGTTGATGTCGTAGTCGAAGGTCATGTCGGTCTTATGGCGTCCGCCGAGGGCCACCATATAGTTGTCCATCTGCACGCAGAGCGGATAGACGTCGATCTGGTCCTTGTAGACGGTCATTTCAGCATTGATGGAGTCGATCTTGTTCTCCGTCTTCTTCTTGAAGAGCAGCAGTTTGCTTATCTTCGAGAAGGTCTTGCTGTCCATCACGACGAGATCTTTGCCGGTGAGCGAAGCCGCACCGCGAAGGGTACTGATCTTCGGCTGGTAGTTCTCATCCGTGTAGGTCTCCGCTGCCAAGTGGAACTGGGCTGCGCCCTTGAACGAACTGAGCATCGGTACCATCTGCTCGAGATTCGGAATCATCGTAAGCAGTTCGTCAATATCGATGTCGATCATATGATAGTCCAAACCGAGGTAAATATGGTCACGCCAAGGCGTGCGATACATTGCCGTCAACTGCAGTTTCGCCGCACGGCATACAAAACCCATCTCATCGAGAATCAGTTTGCCGTCCTTGACGTACAGTCCACCCTTCAGGTCTTTCGCAACCTGATTGAATATCTCCACCTCGCGCATATGCGTGTTAAGCGCCAAGTCTACGTCGGTAGGAACCATGAAGGGGTCAGACTCATTTGCCATGTGGTCATTTACCATTTTTTCATTTGTCTGCTCTGCCGCAGGACTCTCTTCTGAACCCTCGTCGGCACTGAACCAAGCGAGGAGCTGGTTGGCATCGCAATGGTCGGAGACGACATCCAGTTGTCCTTCGAGGATTGCCTTGTGGCGGAACCACTTACCGATATTCCGCACGTTTCCTTTGAGATTCAAATCCGAATTACCCAATTCTACCCGCGCATCAGCAATATCCATCTCACGATTCGAGTATTTGAAGTTGATAGACGGGATATAGACGGGTTCCGGCAAGCGCTCCGGCATGTTCAGTTCCCCATTCTTGAGGTTGATTTTCAACCGCGGGTTCCACTTGAGCAATTCGTTTTCGCCCTTGCTGTTATAGCGAGCGGAGGCTTCAAGAGATAAATCACCCGTCTTCGCATCCAATTCCTCACCCATCTTAGCTTTGAGCGCACGCGTGCTGAGTTTGGCGCTGATGGACTTACCGCCACTCACGGTAGCACTCAGGTCTGAGGCTTTCAGGTCGGCCCGGATATCCTTGAAGAATCCTTCGAGGCCGTCAAAACGCATGTTGGCTTGGGCTTTCTCCAACCCGGACTCGGACTTCGTGTTATACTCGACATAGGCCTTGAGGTTCGGCGCATCAATCGCGCCACCCATCGAATCCATCTCTACCTCTATCGGTCGGTCGGACTGCAGCGCTACTGCAGCGCAGAGGACAGGATCGTTGGACAGCACATTGCCAGTCTCCAATTGAATGGTCGAGGCTTTGAGAGCGGCCTTTAAGGGCGTCAACATGGAGAAGTCCACTTTATCGGTCTCGAGGTCGATGCGTGCCCAGTTGAGTTTGGGTTTGGAGGGCTTAGGATTCGGCAAGTGGATACGCGCATGCGTGAGCGGCAGTTCCGCCTCCATACTATCCGTCGCATAACGGATATCCGACAGGTTGAGGTCCGCATCAATGCGTCCTTTCTCCAGCCGCATGGCTGTGAGATCGTCTAAGCGTATCCGTGCGTTCGCTTTTCCTTTCGCGCGACCGTTAAGGGTCATGTTCTTCGGGTAGAAATACGCAAAGTCCGGCAGATTGGCATCGAGCGTCAGGTGCATATCCATCAGCATATTGCCCAGTAGATCATCGACCGTACCTTTGGCCGACACCGCGCTCTTCTTGGTCTTTGCCTCAAGCGTACGAATCGTAACAGAGGATGACTCGCCCTTATTCATTCGCAAATCCGCGTCGGCGTCGATTTTTACATTACGGAGAGCGTACGGGAGTGGTTTATACATTCCTTCGCCATCTTTCAAAACAAGATGCGCTTGGATATGCGGCATCACGGAATCGGCGTAATAGCCTTGCGCCGTAGCCTCCAATTGAAGCGTACCATCTATGTCGAGGTCCGAGAGCGATTTGGTGAAAGTCTGAGGCACCAGCGCCAAGAGGGGCTTGATCTGCCATTTGTCGGTCTCGAGTTGGACATCGAGCGCAATGCTATCGCCGATGGTCGTTTCGCCCTCTATACGCAGGTTGAAATCGTTGACTGCGAGTCGTGCTCCATCGAGCACAAAATGCATCGCATCAAGGTTCATTGCCAGGGGTGCGATTAACTCTATATGGAGACTATCCGCATAGGTCTCACCTTTGATATGCGCGCAGACGTCTTGGGCATCAAGGCCAATGAGCATATCGTCCCAACTCGCCGCTTTCGCACTCAGTTCGGTGCGTCCGAGCGAAGCATCAATGGTATCCTTGGCGTCCACAAACGTGATACCACGGGCAGCTATACGCAGCCCTTCTACGCGTAATTCATCGAAAGGCAGGGAGAACGCCGTAGTGTCCGTCGTGTCGGGGGATGTGACGAAGACATCCGTGAGGTTCGTCGTCCCGTCCGGCGCGATGAAAAAGTTCACCGACGCATCATCCAGAATCGCTTCGTGAATGACGAGGCGCTTGTTGTTGACAAACTCCATCACATCGACCGTAGCCGTGAAGCGCGGGGCGGACACGACCGTATCGTTCTGACTGCCGGCTTTGGGATTGATCAACAGCAGACCATCGGCACGCAGCCCAAAGCGCGGGAAGGTAGAGAAGAAAGTGAGGTCCACCTCTCCTATCTCGTGTTCGCAGGTGATATATTCCGCTGCCGCTTGGCGCGCGATGGGCGTGATGCGAGCCGGCGTGAAAACGATGTATATCACGATGAGTACTGCAACTATCAGCACGAGCAGCAGCGAACCCAAGGTAATACCGGTGATGATCAATGCACGTTTCATTACTGCACAACTTTGTTATAGTATTGTTTTTCGTTCTTATAGCCTTCCTTGTAGTACTCCAGCCGCTTTCCGGTCAAGAGAGTCACTACATACCCCTGATAGATCACCGCTCCGTCATTATCCATCATATGGATCTCTTTGAGTTTGTTTTCTTTCAGTTCGTATTTAAACCAACCGTTGCCGTGGTACACCAACTTATCCTCCGTCACTTTTTGAGCAACATCCCACTCTTTGCCCCACTCGAAGGTAGCCGTATCGGCCTTTTCGGACAGGAAACGAACATAATGCCGGGTTCCTTCCTCCAACCATAAACCGTGCAGGTCACTCTGCGAGAAAGATTCAGTCTTCTTGTCGAACATCTCGCATCCGATGAACGCGATGCTCACGAGGGCTATCAGTACTAATCGAAAATACCTAGTCATACCTATGCTTTTTTGATGTTTATCTTCACGTTATAGCCGTCCATCTCGAGGCTCTCGCCTTGTACGTCGGCTGCCAGTTCCAGACTCTTTGCCAGCACTTGCGAAGCAATATATTCTCCGCAATGGAGCACGGCGTTATGAATCTCGGGACGGTCCTCGAGCACGATCGCGATGCGGTCAGTGATCTCCAGACCGGAGGATTTACGGAGATTCTGGATACGGTTGATGAGTTCGCGGGCGATACCTTCTTCGATCAGTTCATCCGTCAACTCGATATCCAACGCGATGGTCAAGATACCGTTGTTAGCCACCAACCAACCCGGCATATCTTCCGTCAAAATTTCCACATCCTCCGGCACTATCGTGCAGTTGAAAGTTGAAAGTTGAAAGTTGAAAGAACCTTTGGTTTCCATCTTCGCGATGTCGTCTTGGGACATGGCGTTGATAGCGGCAGCGAGGGCCTTCATGTTCGCGCCGACTTTCTTGCCGAGCACCTTAAACTGCGGCTTGATTTTCTTGACCAGTTTGATCTCCGATTGCTCCGCCGGCACGATGACGAGTTCTTTGACGTTCACTTCCGATTTGATGAGGTCAGCTACATGCTGCAAGGCATCCGCGGTCTCGCTGTCCGGCGTCGGAATAACGGCCTTCTGGAGCGGTTGGCGCACATTCTTCTCTGCGCGCTTACGGAGCGAGAGGATCATAGACGTAGCCTGCTGCGCGAGGTACATCTGACGCTCCAGTTTTGTATCAATCAGCGACTCATCGGCTTTCGGCCATTCGCTGAGGTGTACTGTCTCGCCGGTCAGGTCGCGATAGAGACGATCCGCATAGAACGGTGCGTTCGGCGCCATGAGTTGGGCGACGGTCTTGAGGCACGTGTAGAGCGTGGTGTACGCCGCTTGCTTGTCGGCATTCATCTCACCGCCCCAGAAACGCTTGCGGTTCAGACGGACATACCAGTTGGACAGGTCGTCCTGTACGAAGTCCGAGATCGCACGACCGGCCTTGGTGGGTTCGTAGGCCTCATAGGACTCGGTGACGTCCTTGACGAGCGAGTTGAGTTTGGAGAGAATCCATAAGTCAATTTCGGCGTAACCTTGGCCTGACGTTGGCTTTGACTGTCGGTTGACCGTCGGTTGACCGTCGGTGTTGGCAGCAAATTGCCAGTTGTCCACGTTTGCGTAGAGAGCGAAGAATCCGTAGGTGTTATAGAGCGTGCCGAAGAACTTGCGACGAATCTCATCCACGCCTTCCGGGTCGAACTTGAGGTTCTCCCAGGGCGAAGAGTTCGTGAGCATGTACCAACGTACGGCGTCCGCGCCGTAGGTATTCAGTGCTCCAAAGGGATCGACGGCATTGCCGAGACGTTTGGACATCTTATTGCCGTTCTTATCGAGTACCAGACCATTGGAGATGACGTTCTTGTACGCTACCGTGCCTTCGATCATCGTATGAATCGCATGCAGTGTAAAGAACCATCCGCGGGTCTGGTCCACTCCTTCGGAGATGAAGTCCGCCGTGCGCGGCAGGTCTGCGTTCTCGAACGGATAGTGGTTCTGGGCATACGGCATCGCGCCCGAATCGAACCATACATCGATGAGGTCGAGTTCGCGCTTCATGGGCTTGCCGGACGGTGAGACGAGAATAATCGAGTCCACGTACGGGCGATGCAGGTCAATGACCGACGGATCGTAGTTCTCCTTGCTGTAATCACCCACTTTATGTTTCGGCCAGGGGTTCGCTTTCATGAATCCGGCCTTCACAGACTTCTCTATCTCTGCGAACAGTTCTGCGATCGAACCGATACATATCTCTTCGCTACCGTCTTCTGTGCGCCAGATAGGCAGCGGTGTGCCCCAATAGCGCGAACGGGAGAGGTTCCAGTCGTTGAGGTTCTCCAGCCATTTGCCAAAACGCCCTGTTCCGGTGGATTCCGGTTGCCAATTGATAGTTTGGTTGAGGGCGATCATCTGATCGCGGGCTTTGGTGGATTGGATGAACCACGAGTCGAGCGGATAATAGAGAACCGGTTTGTCCGTACGCCAGCAGTGCGGATAGGTGTGCACATGCTTCTCGCTCTTGAGCAAACGGCCGTCGGCTTTCATCTCCAGGCAGAGGTGCAAGTCGAGCGATTCGGCTTTCGCCGCAGCGGCTTCGTCATACTTGCCATCCACGGTAAACTGCGGGTCGTAGGCGTTCTTCACCCATCGGCCGGCATACTTGCCGTAGAGCTCCACATTGACGTTATTCTTTACCCATTCGGGATCTAAGTCCTCGAGGCGCCAGTATTTTCCGGTGAAGTCCACCATAGGGCGCGGACCGAAGTTCTTGGTCTGCATATAGAGACCCGGTACGCCGGCAGCGTCCGCCACTTTCTTATCGTCCGCACCGAAAGTAGGCGCGATATGCACGATACCGGTACCATCTTCCGTGGTGACGTAGTCACCGGGAATGACACGATAAGCTCCTTCGCCCGGATTGACCCAAGGGAAGAGCGGTTCGTATTCGAGCCCTACCAAGTCCGTACCTTTATAGCGGGCTATTATCTCAGCGTTCTCGAAATACGCAGAGAGACGCGCCTCGGCCAAGATGATATGTTCGCCGCTCTCGAGCGCGATCTCAACATAGTCGATCTTCGGGCCGACACAGAGGGCGGTATTCGAAGGCAAGGTCCACGGAGTCGTGGTCCAAGCGATGATATAGCGTCCGTCCTTGAGATGGAACTTGGCGGTACACGTCAGGTCCTTCACGTCGCGGTAGCAACCGGGCTGGTTGAGTTCGTGCGAGGACAGACCTGTTCCCGCCGCAGGCGAGTACGGTTGGATGGTATAGCCCTTGTAGAGATAGCCTTTCTTATAGAGTTCCTTGAGCAAGTACCACAGGGTCTCGATATACTTGTTGTCGTAGGTGATATACGGATTGTCGAGGTCCACCCAGTAACCCATCTGCTTGGTGAGGTTGGTCCACTCCTTGGTGTATTTCATCACCTCGCGGCGGCAAGCGGCGTTGTACTCATCCACAGAGATCTTCTTTCCTATATCCTCTTTGGTGATACCGAGCATCTTCTCTACGCCCAGTTCGACGGGCAGACCGTGCGTGTCCCAACCGGCCTTACGGCGCACTTGGAAACCCTGCATGGTCTTGAAACGGCAGAAGGTATCTTTGATGGTACGCGCCATAACATGGTGGATACCCGGCATACCGTTCGCCGAAGGCGGACCTTCGAAGAACAAGAACTGCGGGTGTCCCTCGCGGGTTGAGATACTCTTACCAAATAAATCCTCCGACTCCCACTGTGCCAACACTTCGCGACTCAACTCGGGGAGATTCAACTGCTTATATTCCTTAAATTGCTTCATTATAGGATGTATGATTGATTATTCGTGATTGATTTCCGGTGCTACCTTACGCAGCCAGTTCTCCGGCATAGCCAGACGGTTCGGCCCGCAACTGTTACCATACGGGTTACGCTTGAACTGACCATTCTCCTCTTTGCGCTCCTGACCGTCGATGAACTTCGTCACCAGATAGAGATACAAGCGCTGCCAATCGGCTACCATGTTCTCTGCCTGCGAGCACGAATAGGAGGTTAGGAATTGTTTTGCATTCTCTTCGCTCATTGCCGCTGCCTCGGCATCCACACCGGCAATCTGGGTATTGAACTTGTCGTCCCAGATCTGCTGTGTCTCGCGGATATGCCGGTACATGCGGCTGTACTTGGTGTACGCCCAGTTAGCTACAAGGTTAAAAGTCCACCAAGCGCTCGTCGGCGAGAAGGTATAACTGTCGCCATTGCCTTCGGCAAAGCACTCCGGCACATGTTTGAGACAACTATACATCGGCGCGTAGCACGAGCAAGCCGCGTCATCCACGCCAAACCAGAAGATACCGTATTTGCTCCAGGAACGCATCTGGCCTACAAACGACCAAGCGGTTTGCTGGGTAGCTACCGGGCGCTCGTACCAGTATTGCACAGAGTCCAGTTTGAAGCCCAGACCACCAAAACGCAGTTTGCTGTTCCACGGACCGGCATCGGTGCCTTGGGTGATATCCATCGGGGTACCTTTGTATTCATCGCGCATGCACTCTTTGAGATCCTGCGCACTCACTTTCTTGTTCGGGATGATCCACAACGGCATGTGCTTGCCTTCGTATTGGCCACCCGTCTCGCGGAAGGTCTTACCGGTCACGTAGTCCAAGTACGGATCCATCTCATCCGAAAAATGACGGAAGAACGTCCATACGCGCGCTTCACAGGCATAGAGACCGCTGAAGTCGAAGGGGTTGTAGGCGGCTTGGAAAGAGAAATCTTTGTCGGCGCCGGTAAAATACCCTTTCTCCCGCGCAAAAGCGATGAGGTCTTTGTCCCACATCCAATCGCCCTTGCATACGCAGTTGAGTTTTTTCTGCAAACGCTTCTCTTCTTTGGTCAGTTTATGCTTCTCGCTCACCGGCAGCATGGTGATACGCGCCTGGTTGGCGTGTCCAGCTATCGCGTTGTCCGGAATACGCACTGCTACCCAGTTGGCGCCTTTTTTCCCGGGCCCCTTGCCGATCAGATCCATGATCCATACTTCATTGGGGTCACCGAACGAGAAGGACTCACCTTCCGAGGCATAACCGTATTCGTTGACGAGGGTGATGAACCATTCGATGGCTTCGCGGGCGGTCTTACTGCGCTCGAGCGCGATGTATATCAGACTGCCGTAGTCCACGCCGACGGTGTCCCATAACTCCTCACGTCCGCCCCACGTGGTCTCGCCGATCGTCACTTGGTTCTCATTCATATTGCCCACTACGGTATAGGTATGCGCCACTTGCGGAATCTGTCCCTGCGGACGACCCGTGTCCCAGTCTTTCACTTCCCGCATTGCTCCTTCCGGCCAGTCCTGCGCCGGAGCGAAATGCAGAAAACCGAACATACCATACGAGTCGGCCGCGTACGAAACCATCGTACTTCCGTCCGCCGACGCGTCTTTACCTACCAAGAAATTGGTGCATGCGAAGGCTGCCATCGGCAGCAACATCGCCATTATCAATAAACTCTTTTTCATATACTTAACCTTTTATCCCGCTTATTCAGGGCGATTTCATACGCCTTGCGGTAATACTTGAAGAAATGCTTCCAATCCGCCTTCTTGGCTGTCGCCGCCGCACACTTGCGCACTTCGGCCTTCTCTTCTTTCGACAAACGATCGAAACGCAGGAGGGTATCCGCTATTTCTTCCGCTACCTGGTTGAAATTACTGTCATTACGCTCGATCACGACTACGCCGTTCGGTTGTTTCTGCTGCGAAGCCCATGCACCAAAGCCCGCCAGACTGGTGGTGATAGTCGGCACATGGAAGGCACAACTCTCCAGCGGCGTATAGCCCCAAGGCTCGTAATAACTCGGGAAGACCGTGATATCCAAGCCCATCAGCAGGTCGTAATAGGTCTTGCCGAACAGCGGATCATGGCCATCCAGGTAATAAGGCACAAACACCGCACTCACTTTACCTTTGCGCGACGGTGCACGATCGAGATACGGAATCATCACAAATGCCACCACTTCGCGTTCAGGCTGGTCGCTATGGTAAATTTTCTGGGCTAATCGGTCTAGCGCTGCTGCGAAGACATCTATTCCTTTATTTTTCATCTCCAGTCGCCCGGAAATACCGACCAGCAATGCATTTTGCGGTACTACCCCTCCTAGTAATTCTCCTGCCACGGTGCGCAAAGCTTCGCGGGACTCTTTGCGCTTGATCTCAAACTCTGTTGCCTTCGGCACGAATTTCGACTCAAAACCATTCGGGGTCTCGATATCCACTTTCTTATCCAGAAGCTGCTCGCACTCGCGCGCGGTAATAGAGCTGACTGTTGTGAAGCAGTCCGCCCAATATGCCGCTTGTTTCTCTACCGAGTGCTTGCTCACCATGTTCAGTTCTGCCGCCATCTGGTCGCCGTTATAGGCGTGGAAATAGTCATAGAGCGGTTTGCCATTACCGGCAATCGAGCGTCCGATACCTGTGGCGTGCGTCGTAAAGAGGGTCGCGATCTTCGGGCAATGGTCGCGCAGATAGAAGATCGAGAAGGCCGTTTGCCACTCGTTAGCGTGGGCGCAGAAATTCGGAAGACTCTGAGTTTTCCGAGTATTCCGAGGACTCAGATGATGGTAGAGACTCTCCATCACCATGCCGGCGGCGTAGCCGAACAGGCAACTCTCATCGTAGTCGCCGTAGGCTGCGTGACTCTGCACCTTAAACAAGCTCCACGCCCATCCGTAGATCGCATCCTTGCGCGCCCATAAGGCATCGAACTTCAACAGGATCGCTATCGGAGTGCCCGGCACATCCCATCGGCCGATACGCACCGGAATCTCTGCCGGCGCTTTCCATCCCTTTAACAATCCTTTCTCTTCGCGAAAATAAATATCGCTGTGCGCTCCGAAATCGGGTCCGAAGAAAAACACCTTATCCGGGTGCTCGGCTTGCATACTCGCTGCGCGCGTACTCAACACGGCGTAGATACCTCCTACGCGGTTACATACTTCCCATGAGGTCTCAAATATATAATCCGGTTGTGTCATTTTGGTTCCGCATCTGCGGCTATTTTAGTTACGTTTTTCAGTTTATTCAGTTGGGTCGGCGTGGTGACGAACTTATTGTTATCCGATCCCACAAACGGCATATACCATACGCCTTCGGCATTCGCCCAATAGATACGGCTGTCCTTCGTATCAAGCGTCATCGCCGCGCAAGGCGTGTCGTCTATCTGTACCTTATACGCGCCATCAATATTGGCCACCCACAGCCCGTTGGCGCGATAATAGATCTTGCGGTTGGCAATCTTAAAGCCCTCTATACCGGGGAAGGTCACCGCCAAGTCGGCCAGACGGAAGGTGCTGTCGTTATACCACTGCTCTACATCCTGCTCGATATCCAGCAGTTCGCTGTCCGTCGTCGGTGTATAGTTCTCTGCACGCTCGCCGAAGATACGCTGACGATAGTCGCCGGCGTTCGTGCGGAAGAGCATCGAATTGGTTTGGCGATCCGCAATATAGAACGCACGAGTGATATCCATCGACGCATTGTTGATCGAGAGACGCAGCGTGATATACGCCGAGTCATTCGGACGAGTGAAATAACACTTAAGCGTTCCGCCGTTCACGCTCACGATGGAGTCCTTCAGAATCCATTCGTACGCCAACTTGTAGTTGTAGGGGTTATAGACGCTCGCCGTGAAGGTGTAGTCCTTGTAAATCACAAAAGACGTGTCCGAGGCTGCGAACGAAGGAACGGTGTCGTACACCGTGATATCCTGCGCCGCACGCCAGGACTTATTGTTATCCACCATCAGGGTGACGTGGTACGTGCCGGGTTGTTTGTACACATGCGCCGGCGCTTTAGTCGCCGACGTGGCGCCGTCTCCAAAAGACCAACTCCAGTCCTCTCCGGACTCCGAGTGGTTATAGAACGTCACCGTCTCACCGGCTTTGGGAGACGAAGGCGAATAGGAGAACGACACACTATTCTTCTTGCACGCTACCAGCGCGCAGCAAACCATCAATACTATCGCTGTTTTTCTCATAATCATCGTTGGCATTCAACCAATGTATCTCGTTATCGCGCCGAAACCACGTCAACTGACGCTTGGCATAATGACGCGAGTTTTGCTGTATCAGTTCGATCGCCCGGTGGAGGTCATACTCCCCATCCAGATAGGCGAACAACTCTTTGTATCCCACCGTCTGCAGACTGTTCAGGGCTCGCTTCGGGTAGACAGCTTTCGCTTCCTCCAGCAGTCCCGCCTCCATCATCTGCTTCACGCGTCCGTCTATGCGCGCGTACAGTTCTGCGCGAGGGCGGTCCAGACCAATCTTCAGTATACGGAACGGACGCGCTTTGGCGGTATGGGAGCGCAGCGCGCTATAGGGTTTTCCCGTCACACGACTTAGCTCTACGCAGTGCGCCAATCGCGCCGGGTTCTGTTGGTCCACTTCCGCCCAATACGCAGGATCGAGACGCTGCACCTCGCTTTGCAACCACGCCAGACCTTTGGTCTCGTACTCGCGCTGCACGTCCGCGCGTACGGAAGGAGGAACGGAGGGCAGGTCGTCCAAACCTTTGCATACCGCATCGGCGTATAGCATCGACCCACCGGTCATCACCACCACCTCATGTTGCGCGAAGAGGGTGGCTAACAGTTGTAGCGCATCCCGCTCGTACTGCCCGGCATTGTAATCCTCTTCTATCGAGCGCTCGCCCACGAAATAATGCTTCACGCGCTGCTGTTCTTCCGCCGTAGGCGCTGCCGTGCCGATTGGTATCTCGAGAAAGATCTGACGGCTGTCGCAACTGACGATCGGACAACCGTACCGCTGAGCTACACGCAGCGCCAGTTCGGTCTTTCCGACACCCGTCGGACCTAGTATAAGCAGAAGGGTTTTCACGCTACGCGCTAAAACATTGTGCCGTCGTCAAAACTGAGGTCTTGGAAACCCTCCATGTCGATGTCGCCCAAGTCATACTCATCCTTGAACTCGTCGTCGAACATAAAGTCATCGTCTCCGCCTTTGCCGCCGACGGCTAAGGGATCATCGCTCTTCAATTGCTTCGGGGCTTTCCCCTTGCTCTCCACGCACTCTACGCCGTTCATGCTGCCCGGCTTGATCTCCTTGAGACTGCCGAAGAAATAACGCTCGAACATCGGATCGAAGATATAGATCAAGCGCTGGCCTACCTCTTCAATCAAGTCGCTGAGGCGCGTCTCGTTCATCACCATGTTGTCGTACTCGAAGTTCGAATCCATCTCTACGAGCGTCACCTCCTGGCCTTTCTCCCACTCGTCATTGCACAGGAAGAACGACGTCATCTGATCATCGGGATAGCCCACACTCTTCAGGATCGCTTCGTGCAACTGCAGAAACGTAGCATCGGCGTCTGCCTCAAACACGCGGCGGAAAGCAGGATCACCTTCCTCACACGAAAAAGTAAATCGGTATATCATAACTTTTTGAATTTATTCAAAACCGGGCGCAAAGGTACAAAAAAAATCCGATATATGCAAATATAAAAACACAACAATTTGCATATATATACGTAGTATATATATTCTATAACGGAAAAGATTATTCTGCCTGCATTTGCATATGCAAACTGCGGCGGGAGAGCAAAAGAATGATGATTGCCGTGATGGCAGAGAGCGTGTCGCTTGCCGGGATAGCCCACCAAACGCCGTCGATGGGGTCCATAAAGAGCGTCGGCATCCAGAGCACGAGCGGTATCAGATAGAGCACTTGGCGCGTGAGGCTGAGGAAGATCGCTTTGCCGGCTTTGCCGATAGAGGTAAAGAGGTTACCCGTCACCATCTGGAAACCGATGATGAGCATCGAGGAACAGATGATACGCATCGGTTTGATAGTCTGTGCCACGAGCACAGGGTCATGGGTGAACATGCGCGTCACGATTTCCGGACAGCATTCGCCCAAGAAAAAGACGATGCCCATCACGCCGGTAGCATACAGCGCGGTGAGGTAAAACGATTGCAACGTGCGGTCGTATTTCTTCGCGCCGTAGTTGTATCCGGCGATCGGTTGCATACCCTGATTGAGGCCCATCACCATCATCGCGAAAACGAAGGTCAAGCGGTTGATAACACCATAAGAAGCAATCGCCATATCGCCTCCGAAATTCTTCAATTGATTATTGATTATGATGACTACAAAACAGTGGGCGATGTTATACAAAAACGGCGACATTCCGATGGCCAAAGCACGGAAAGTTATCTCTTTGTTAAGTCGCCAAATTCCCCGATGAAATCGAACTAATTCGTTCTTATTCATGAATTTGGTGAACTGCCAAACGACCGCGATCCCCTGACTGATGACGGTAGCCAAAGCAGCACCCCGAACACCCATTTCCATACCGAAAATAAAGAGCGGATCGAGGATAATATTTACTATTACCGCCACGATTGTTGCCGTCATCGAGAAGCGCGGATGACCGGCAGAGCGGAGCATGGCATTAAGGCCGAAATAGACATGGGTAAGGATATTCCCGTACAGGATTATCTCCATGTATTCATGCGCATATACTATCGTGTCAGCACTCGCACCGAAAGCATACAGGATAGGGTCTAACCATACAAGTCCCACTGCCATTACAATCGCCGAAAGGATGACATTCATCACAATGACGTTGCCCAGAACACGATTCGCTTTATCGTAGTCTTTCTCGCCTAAGTATATCGCCAGAAGCGATGAAGCGCCCACTCCTACGAGACTACCGAAAGCCGCACAGATATCCATGAAGGGTTTAGCCACCGTGAGAGCCCCAAAGGCCAACGCTCCGCAACCATGACCAATATATATCGAATCCACGATATTATACAGCGAAGTAGCCGTCATCGCGATGATGGCGGGCATAGCATACTGAAAAAGCAGTTTATTTACCGGTGCTATACCTAGTTCTGTAGTGCGCGACATATCGTTTCAAAAGCCGCAGCGGCAGGATGACCCGTTTGCAGGGCGATAGGAGTACCTTCATCTCCGCCTTCGCGGATAGACTGTACGAGCGGTATCTGGCCTAAGAGCGGGATATTCAGTTCCGCCGCTAGTTCTTTGCCGCCGTCTTTGCCGAAGATATAGTATTTGTTTTCCGGCAGTTCGGCGGGCGTGAACCACGCCATGTTCTCAATCAGACCGAGGATGGGTACGTTCACTTTCTCGTTGCGGAACATCTCCACGCCTTTGCGGGCATCGACGAGGGCCACCGGTTGCGGGGTCGTGACGACGATGACACCGGTCAATTGTACCGATGAAATCAGGGTTAAATGAATATCGCTCGTGCCGGGCGGAAGGTCAATGAGGAAATAATCGAGTTCGCCCCAATGGGCATCTTCGATGAGTTGTTTGATGGCGTTCGACGCCATACCGCCGCGCCAGATAACGGCCTGGTTAGGATCGACGAAGAAACCGATCGAGAGCATCTTCACGCCATACTGCTCGATGGGTTCAATAAGCGTGCGGCCGTCTTCCTCTACGGAGAAAGGCCGACAATCCTCGGTATGGAACATCTTCGGCATCGAAGGACCGTGAATATCCGCATCGAGCAATCCGACGCGATAACCCTGCTGCGCCAATGCCACCGCCAGATTGGCTGTCACGGTGGATTTCCCTACTCCGCCCTTGCCGCTATGAATAGCGATGACATGCTTTGCATGTAGGGACGGATGTTTCTCCTCCGTAGGCGCAAGATTCTGCTTGACGAACTTCGTATGGATATGCGGCACGATATTCGGGTCGATATAGGTACGCAAAGCCGTCTCCGTAGCTTTGACCACGGATTTGAGGAAGGGATCATTATCCTTTTGGAAGATAAGCGAGAACGAGATCTCGAAACCCGATATACGAATATCGTCTTCGAGCATCCCGCTCTCTATCAAATCTTTACCTGTCCCCGGATAACGCACATGGCGCAGGGCTTCTATGACTTGTTGGGGATACAAATCAGAGCTGAGGACCGGCAGCCACGAGTGCCTTGCCTGCCTCGTTAGAGGTGTACTTATCGAAGTTCTTGATGAAGCGGGCTGCGAGGTCTTTTGCCTTCACTTCCCACTCAGCAGCGTCTTTGTAGGTGTCGCGCGGATCAAGGATTGCAGGATCTACGCCCGGCAGCGCCGTCGGTACCTCGAAGTTGAAGTACGGGATCTTCTTCGTCGGAGCGGTCAGGATGTCACCACCGAGGATAGCGTCAATGATACCACGGGTGTCGCGGATCGAGATACGCTTACCCGTTCCGTTCCAACCGGTGTTTACGAGGTATGCCTTCGCGCCGGATTTCTCCATCTTCTTAACGAGTTCCTCAGCATATTTGGTCGGGTGGAGCTCCAAGAATGCCTGTCCGAAGCAAGCAGAGAAGGTCGGAGTCGGCTCGGTGATACCACGCTCGGTACCTGCCAACTTAGCGGTGAAACCGCTCAGGAAATAGTACTTGGTTTGCTCCGGAGTCAAAATCGATACAGGAGGCAGAACGCCGAAAGCATCAGCGGAGAGGAAGATGACGTTCTTCGCTGCAGGACCTGCAGAGATCGGTTTAACGATCTTCTCGATGTGGTTGATAGGATAGGAAACACGGGTGTTCTCGGTTACGCTCTTGTCAGCGAAATCGATCTTGCCGTTCTCGTCTACGGTTACGTTCTCGAGGAGAGCGTTACGACGGATAGCTGCGTAAATGTCCGGCTCTGACTCTTTGTCGAGGTTGATAACCTTTGCATAGCAACCGCCCTCGAAGTTGAACACGCCCTGGTCGTCCCATCCGTGCTCGTCGTCACCGATAAGGAGACGTTTCGGGTCGGTGGAGAGGGTGGTCTTACCGGTACCGGAGAGACCGAAGAAGATAGCGGTGTTCTTGCCCTCCATGTCGGTGTTAGCGGAGCAGTGCATCGAAGCGATACCCTTCAGCGGCAGGTAGTAGTTCATCATCGAGAACATACCTTTCTTCATCTCACCGCCATACCAGGTGTTCAGAATAACCTGCTCACGACTGGTGGTGTTGAAAGCCACACAGGTCTCGGAGTTGAGTCCCAGCTCTTTGTAGTTCTCTACCTTTGCCAGCGAAGCGTTGTAAATCACGAAGTCCGGCTCGAAGTTAGCGAGTTCCTCTTCGCTCGGCTGAATGAACATGTTCTTAACGAAGTGTGCCTGCCAAGCTACCTCAACGATGAAGCGAACCGCCATGCGGGTGTCTTTGTTAGCACCACAGAAAGCGTCCACTACATAGAGGTTCTTGCCGCTCAGCTCTTTGATAGCCAGCTCTTTTACTTTTGCCCAAACGTCCTCGGACATCGGGTGGTTATCGTTCTTGTAGCCCTCGGAGGTCCACCAAACGGTGTTCTTCGAGTTCTCGTCCATGACGATGTATTTGTCCTTCGGCGAACGTCCGGTGTAAATTCCGGTCATTACGTTTACTGCGTTCAGTTCGGTGTTCTGACCTTTAGCGTAGCCTGTGAGCTCCGGCTTGGTCTCTTCAGCGAACAGATACTCGTAAGAAGGGTTGTGGGCGATTACGGTTGCGCCCTGAATACCATACTTGGTAAGATCTAATTCTTTCATTTTTGCTAAATATTTAATTGTTATTTTCTGACTGTTAAACGGCTTAGCGTGCCTTCCGCACATACTAAATCGGGTACAAAAGTACTACATTTTTTGCAATTGTGCAAGTGAGTAATGTTTTTTTTAAGAAAAATTCTTAAAATTGTCTTCTTTATTTGCCAAAATCAATATTTTATAGTACCTTTGCACTCCAATTTACAGATAATGCGTTACGACAGAGAGGACATACAAGCGGCATTGAAGGTGCTACGCGATGGTGGAATCATCGTTTATCCTACGGATACTGTGTGGGGTATAGGATGTGATGCCACGAATGCCGAGGCTGTCAAACGGCTTTATGCGCTCAAAGAACGCGAGGACAGCAAGTCGATGCTCGTGTTGTTGGATAGCCCGGCGAAATTAAACTACTATGTGACGGATGTGCCGGAAACGGCATGGGCATTGTTGGAGGCCTCTGATTATTCGGAAAACTCAGATTATTCCGAACACTCCGATCAAAAGCCGCTCACTATCATCTATCCGGGGGCGAGGAATATAGCTGCGAACCTGATGGCGGAGGACGGGTCAATCGGTATTCGCATCACGCACGAGCCGTTCAGCAGAGCGCTCTGCGAGCAGTTGCGGCACCCCTTGGTTTCGACTTCGGCGAACATCAGCGGACATCCTACGGCGCGGTTCTTTCACGAGATAGAGCAGGCGGTGCTGGACCGCGCAGACTACGTCTGCCGATTTCGGCGAGAAGATGACACGCCGTGCGAACCGAGCAGCATCATCAAAGTGAACGCAGACGGTACGTTCCGCATCATTCGGGAATGACAAAAAAGAGGAAAGTATGAATTTACGACGCAAGCAACAATTGATATATCTGATAGCAGACCTCATCAGTAGCGAACTTGTCTGGATATGCTTTCTGGCCTTCCGATGGATGGTGTATGACGGCCGTACGGTGCTGTTGGACGACGTGCTGATACCGGCCTTCAGTTTCTGGGTGCCGATGATGGTGTATCCCGTGATCTGTCTGGTAATCTACTACCTCTCGGGTTACTACCTGCGTCCGTTCCAAAAACCGCTCTGGCGCGAGTTCATGCGTACGTTCGGTTCGGCAATCATCATCTCCATCATCTTCTTTTTCATCATCATCATCGATGACCCGACGGAGTATTACTCGCGCTATCTCGTGTCGTTAGCGGTGCTGTTCGGCATGCAGTTTGTGCTGAGTTATATCCCGCGTCTGACCATCACATTGCTCTCCCGCCGCCGCGGCATCATGCGTACGAAAACCGTGCACTCGATGGAAGAGGCGCGCAAACTGATACCGGGCGAACAGGACGAAGTGATCATCGACCTGCCGGACGGCTATACCGACAGCCAGTTATACCAACTCATCGCGCAACTCTACCCGCTCTCTTGCGAAATCAGCATGGTGCCGCGCGTATATGACATGCTCACCGGTGCGGCGCGTATCGGGCACTTGGACCGTCCGTCGCTCATCCGCATCACCGAGCAGACGATGACCGATTCCGAACTATGTATCAAGCGTGCGTTCGACGTGGCTGTTTCGGCCGTAGGTCTGGTATTGCTCTCCCCGCTTTTCGGATTGATTGCGCTACAGGTGAAGATTTCCTCCAAAGGACCGGTCTTCTACTCGCAGCAGCGCGTCGGATTATACGGTCTTCCGTTCCACATCTTTAAGTTCCGCACGATGATTGATCATGCGGAGAACGGCACGCCGCACCTCACGCTCGACAACGACCCGCGTATCACGAAGGTCGGCAAGTGGTTGCGCAAATACCGCTTGGACGAACTGCCGCAGTTATGGAATATCCTGCGTGGCGACATGTCGATCGTAGGTCCGCGTCCGGAGCGCCCGTATTTCATTGCGAAAATCATGGAAGAGGCGCCTTACTACTGCCTCATCTATAAGGTGCGTCCGGGTCTGACCAGTTGGGGTCCTATCCGCGTGGGCTACACCGATACGATGGAGAAGATGATCGAGCGCTTGAACGCCGACGTGGTCTATGTAGAGAACATGTCGCTGCTGCTCGATATGAAAATATTATTCTACACCGCAGGAGTTATCATTCATGGAAAAGGAAAATAAACTCACCTACGACGAAGCCATACAGCGCGCAGAGTCTATCATCGCGCACCTGGAGCAGGCCGAAGCCCTGAGTATGGACGAGTATAAGCGCTCCGCCAAAGAAGCGGCGGAACTGTTACAGTACTGCAAATCACTCCTCGCTGAAATGCACGAGGACGTGGCGGTATGAATTGAAAATCTTCGACTTGGACACGAAGCCTAAGTAACGGCGTTCTTGATCCACTACCGGCAGGTTCCATGCGCCGGTATCCTCAAATGTCTCCATCACTTTCTCCATCGGCAGGTCGTAGCGCAAGACGGCCAGCGGAGACGTCATCAGTTGCTCCACCGTGAAGCGCTTGTATAGCCGCGGCTGGAACATGATATTACGCACCTCGTCAAGCAATAAGATGCCGCGCAGGTGACCTTTCTTGTCGATGACGGGGAAGATATTTCGTCTGCTCTCGCTGATCACTTTGACCAACTCGCCCAAGGTCATCTCCGGGAAGATGGTCACGAAATCCGTCTCGAGCACACTGTCCATCTTCAGCAGCGTGAGCACGTTGCGGTCTTTGTTATGCGTGAGCAGTTCGCCCTTCTGCGCCAGACGCATCGCGTACAACGAGTGCGGCTCGAAGAGCATGATGGTCAGGTACGAGATGACGCTCACGATCATCAGCGGCATGAACAGGTGATAGCCGCCCGTCAGTTCGGCAATCAGGAAGATACCCGTCAGTGGCGCGTGCATCACGCCCGACATCAAACCGGCCATACCCACCAGCGCAAAACTGGTCTCCGGCACCATCAGTCCGGCGATATTCATCATACGCGCGGTGACAAAACCGACGATCGCACCCATGAAGAGCGAGGGCGCAAAGATACCTCCTACACCGCCACCTCCGTTGGTAGCCACCGACGCAACGATCTTGAGCAAGATGATAGCGATGAAATAGACGAGCAGCAACAACTGCGTATTCAGCGTCGAGAGGCCGGCGTAGAAATCCGTAGGAACGAGGTATTTCTCAAACGGACTGTTATGCAGCGCGCTGAGATTATCGCCGTTGATCAGTTGATGAATGACGTCGTAACCCTCGCCGTAGAGCGGCGGGAAGAGGAAGATCAGCAGACTCAGCGTCAGACCGCCCACCACGATCTTCAGACCCGTCGAGCGCACGTTATACTTCATCCATTGCTCGAGCGCGTTCATGCCCCGCGTGAAATAGAGGCTGACCAGACCGCATATCGCGCCTAAGATCAGGTACCAGGGGATACGGGCTACGGCAAACACCTCGATATACTTGAGCGGGAACATCGGTTGCGTACCGGTTAGGATATACGAGAGGGCGGTCGCCGTGACGGACGAGATAAGCAAAGGCGCGACGGACGTCATCGTCAGGTCCATCATCAGCACCTCGAGCGTGAAGACGAGTCCCGCTATCGGGGCTTTGAAGATACCGCCTATCGCTCCGGCAGCGCCGCAACCGATCATAAGCATCATCGTCTTCTGGTCGAGCCGGAAGGCCTTCGCGAGGTTCGAACCGATAGCGGCACCGGTGAGCACGATAGGAGCCTCAGCACCAACCGATCCTCCGAAACCGATCGTCAGGCCCGAACCCACGATGGACGACCACATGTTATGCGCCTTGATGATGGACTTACGTTGCGAGATGGCGTAGAGGATCTTCGTGATACCGTGCGAAATATCGTCCCGCACGACATACTTGACAAACAGCGCCGCGAGCGTGATACCGATAATCGGCGTGATGAGGTACCACCACGTGCGACCGTCCGCAATCAGTTGCTCCTCCACGAACCATTGGATAAGATGGATAAACGATTTCAGCAGTGCCGCAGCGGCAGCAGAGAATGCACCTACGAAGAAAGAGAGCAGGAGCACCAAGTGCTTCTCGCTCATGTGACGTTCCCGCCACTCAATCATCCTATCGTACCACTGCGCCTTCAACTTTAAACTTTAACCTTTCAACTTTCAACTTTATTCATCCCATCCGATACCTTTGTATTTGTCGAGGTCCCATTCCTCTTCTACCTCGTTGAGGTAGATCGTGCCCTCCTCTTCGGAATCATCGTTTTTTTCGGAATCCTCAGACTCTTCCGAATACTGCGCCACTTCTATCGGGGCATGGCTAATCTCGATGACTTGGTTCTGTTCTTTGTTCAGTTCAACCCAGAGGGCATCTTTGAGTGCCTCGATACCTTCGCCGGCTACCGACGAGATCGGCAGCACTTCGATACCGAGTTTCTTGCTCAGTTTCGCGTAGTTGATGGCCGGCAGAGCTTTGCCTTCGTCATCCACGCGCGGCAGGTCAATCTTCGTGACCGCCAGGATTCGCGCCTTGGTGAGCAGTTCGGGATTGTATTGCTCGAGCTCACGTAGCAGGATGTTATACTCCGCTTCGATATCGGGCGAAGTAGCCGGCACCATGAAGAGCAGCACCGCGTTGCGCTCGATATGCCTTAGGAACCGCAGTCCGAGACCCTTGCCTTCGCTCGCGCCTTCGATGATTCCCGGTATGTCGGCCATGCAGAACGACCGGCCGTCGCGATACGAGACGATACCGAGTTGCGGCGTAAGCGTCGTGAACGGATAATCGGCTATCTCGGGTTTGGCGGCAGAGACAACACTCAGCAGAGTCGATTTGCCGGCATTGGGGAAACCGACCAAACCGACGTCCGCCAGCACCTTCAACTGCATGATCACCGTGCGCTCCTGCGCCGGTTCACCGGGCTGCGCATAGCGAGGCGCCTGGTTCGTAGCCGTGCGGAAATGCCAGTTACCTAAACCGCCGCGACCGCCTTTGAGCAGCACCACGCGCTCTTTATGCGCCTTCACCTCGCAGATGAACTCACCCGTCTCGCCGTCATAGACCACCGTGCCGCACGGCACTTCGATGATCTTATCCTCGCCGTCCTTACCGAACGAACGACTCTGACCGCCCTTGCCGCCGTCCGTCGCCATGATATGCTTCTGGTACTTCAGGTGCAGCAGCGTCCAGAGGTTACGGTTGCCTTCTAAGATAATCGACCCGCCTTTACCGCCGTCACCGCCGTCAGGTCCGCCTTTCGGCAGATATTTCGCGCGATGAAGGTGCATACAACCCGCACCGCCCTTTCCGGAGCGGCAGTAAATCTTGACGTAGTCGATAAAATTAGCGGCCATAACTATCAATGATACGCATGATCTGCAGGAACACGTCCGCCATGTTGTGGTTTCCGTTTACTGCACAATAATTTCCGTGATGCAGGTAGTAATGAGCGATAGGTTCCGTCTGCTGGTGATAGACGGCGATACGGTGACGGATCGTGTTGAGGTTATCGTCTGCGCGACCGCTGACTTTTCCGCGTTCGATGAGGCGTTGGATCAGCAGCTGCTCGTCCACCAACAGGTCGATCATGATGGCATCCATGTTGTATTTCTTGAGCAACTTCGTCAACGACTCCGCTTGTGCTACCGTACGGGGATAACCGTCGAAGATCGTTCCCTTGCAGCCTTCCGGAAGGTTGGCGATGTAGTTCTCGATCACACCGTACATCATGTCGTCGGGCACTAAGTTTCCTTTCGAAATGATGGCATCAATTTGTTTGCCCAGCTCACTGCCGCTGGCAATTTCCGCACGCAGCACATCTCCGGTCGAGAGGTGTTGCACACCGTATTTGTTGGCAATGAAGGCCGATTGCGTACCTTTTCCGCTACCCGGCGCTCCGCTTAAAATGATATTCAGCATATCCAAAATTTAATAAACAGACAAAAAACGAGTCGCCCTATACGCGGGCAACTCGTTTAGAAGCTACATTGCCTTATTAGAGAGCAAATTTAGCACCCGGTTTGATGCGAACAACCTTCTTTGCCGGAACGTTGATGATAGCGCCGGTACGCGGGTTCTTAGCCTGACGAGCTGCCTGTTGCTTAACTGCGATCGATGCTACACCGATGAGCTGTACGCCTTCGCCCTTCTTAACTGCCTCTACTGCTGCCTCAACAGCTGCGTCGAGAACTTTTGCTGCCAATGCTGCAGATACCTCAGCCTTAGCTGCTGCTGCCTTAATAAGTTCTGATTTGTTCATACCTTTGATTTTTTAAAGTTATTAATAATGTGAACTATTGGTTCCTAATTCGGAATACGCTTGCAAAATTACTAAAAAATCTTTATACTGCAAATATTTTGGGCAAAAAAATTCACTTTTTTATAAAAAAAACTATATTTTCCTCAAAAATGCACACTTTTTGTGTGGTTTATTCGTGATTTTTTACTAATTTTGTCGCCGTTATGAGAAATTTACCGACTGTTACGCGCTACCTCTTGGTAGCCAACTTAGTGATCTTCCTGCTGGCTGCTTTCCTGCAGCGGTATGGTCTGGATTTGAATGAATGGGGCGGATTGCATTACCTCTCCGCATCCACTTTCCATTGGTGGCAACCGATCACCTATATGTTCCTGCACGCGAACCTGAGTCATATCTTTTTTAACATGTTCGCGGTGTGGATGTTCGCGCCGGTCATCGAGCGCGAATGGGGCGGCGGTCGCTTCCTGATTTATTATATCGTCTGTGGTCTGGGTGCGGCAATCGTACAAGAAGCCGTTTGGGCCTTGATGCTCTCGAATATGAGCGCGAGTTATGATGCTGCCAGTATCGCATATTATAGCGCGATGCTCAACACCATCGGTGCGTCGGGTGCCGTCTTCGGTATCCTGTTCGCCTTCGGATGGCTCTACCCGGATGTACCGATGTATATTATCTTCCTGCCGATCCCCATACGCGCGCGTACGTTCGTTATTATATATGCGCTTATCGAACTCTTCGCGGGCCTTGGCTCGGTTGCCGGCTTGACGGCGGACCATGTGGCGCATTTCGCCCACTTAGGCGGCTTGCTCTTCGGATGGCTGCTCATCCTCTATTGGCGTCATATCAACTGGCGTGAACCGAAGATCCTCGACTGGTGGCAATCCCTCAAACAGCGCCTTCGCCGCGACTCCGACGACTCCGACGACCGCTTCAAGGACTACCACTATCACCAGAGACTGTAAATAACTTTACCACTCGAGCGTGGCGACGACGGGCTTATGGTCGGAGCCGGTGGTTTCTTGTATAGAGCAAGAAGTGGGAATAAGCGATTCGGACGAGAGGATATAGTCGATGCGGAGTCCGATGCCGCGGTGTTCGCAGGTAGCGCCGTAGCCGAGATGGTTAGCGCGCCATGCATCGTGCAGGCCTTGACGGATATGCCGGTAAGCATAGCTCAGCGGCATGGCGTTGAAGTCGCCTACCACGATGACCGGGTACGGACTGGCTTCTATCTCGCTTCGGATGACGCGCGCTTGGGCATTGCGCAACGGCACCGCGCGACGCCACTTGGCTTCGAGACGTTTGGCAGATGCCCGCAGGCCTTCGTAGTTATGCAGCGAATCCATCTCCGCTAAGTCTTCCGACGTGAAGCTATACGACTCGAGGTGGTTGTTAATAAGCCGCAGCGTGTCGCCCTCCACGACGATGTCGCAGCGGTTGCTGATGTTTCCCCGCGTCTCATAATGGATGCTCTGTTTGTTGATGAGCGGATACTGCGACCAGACCATCGTGCCGAACTGATGGCGACTGTCGTACACCGAGAAATCCAGATACGAATAGCGGTACTTGCTGCCCAGCACATCCTTCACTTCCTGCAGCGTCAAGAACTGCGGACGCTTATAGACATCGACTTCCTGCAGGCATATCACATCCGCGTCCTGCGCCATCAGATAGCGTAGCACTTCGTTCTTATCGGGTTTGGCGAAATTGCCCATACGCTCCGTATTCCACGTGAGCACGGTGAGTCGATGCGAGGTATCGGGACGAGGCTGATGGCATGACCAGACACCCACGCACACCGCCGCCAGCACCAGGCCGGCGAGACACCACAAGACTTTATTTCGCGTGCGACACTTCATCGTTTCGGAACCAAGGTAACTAAGGGAATGATCATCTCTTCCAGCGAGATACCGCCGTGCTGGAAGGTGTTGCGGTAATACTGGGCGTAGTAGTTAAACTGATTCGGGTACGCGAAGAAATCGCTGCCGGTGCAGAAGGCATAACTGCTGCTCACGTTCGGGCAGGGCAAGCCTACGCGTTTGGGTTGCTCAATAGAGAAGACGTTCTTCGAACTGCAGTTAAGCGCCTTGCCGACCTTATAGCGGATATTCGTGTTCGTATTCTTATCCGCCACGATCTGCACGGCGTTCTTCACGCGCGTCGTACCATGATCGGTGGTAATGACCAAGGTGAAACCCATCTCGGACGCGAGCCGCAACAATTCGTATATCGGCGAATGACGGAACCAACTGAGCGTGAGGCTGCGATAAGCCGCCTCGTCGTTCGCCAACTCGCGCATCATCTTGCTCTCCGTACGCGAGTGCGAGAGCATGTCGATGAAATTGAGCACGACGATATTCAGGGGCGCTTGCGAACCTTTGAGTTGATGGATGACGCGCTCGCAGAAATCGCTTTCGTTGACCTTCCAATAGTTAAAACTCTCGCGGCGGCGATAGCGGTCCAACAGCGTCTGGACAAGTTCCTTCTCATGCTGGTTCTTACTCTCTTCATCGCCTTCTTCCACCCAGAGATTCGGGAACATCTCCTGGATCTGCAACGGCAGGAGACCGGAGAAAATAGCGTTGCGGGCATATTGCGTAGCCGTCGGCAGGATAGAGGTATATTGCTCTTCGGTACGGACGGTATAGCACTCGCTGACAAGCGGCTGGATGGTCTTCCATTGGTCGTAGCGGAAGTTATCTATCACGCACAGCAGCACTTTCTCGCCCTTGTCGAGCAAGGGGAAGACCGCATGCTTCATCAGGTCGTGGGACATGACTGGACGCTCGCCGCTAAACCATCCTTCGTAGTTCTTGGCGATCCATTTGGCGAAGGCGACGTTGGCCTGCGTGCGCTGGTCCTCGATAAGCGAACGCATCGCGGAGTTCTCGAGTTCGATATCCCATTTGCTGAGCGTGCGCTCGATAGCCTGCCATTCCTCGATGGTGCTGGCGGTATCGATCATATAGGATATATCGCCCCACTCCTGGCGGTAGTTTTGCTGCACCTGCTCGCTGACAATCGCCTGCTGATGGACGTGTTTCTTGAGGCACATCAGGATTTGACTCGGGTTGACGGGTTTGATGAGGTAGTCGGCGATCTTCTCGCCGATAGCCTGCTCCATGATATGTTCCTCTTCGGACTTGGTGATCATCACTACCGGCACTTCAGGGTGCAAGCGCTTCATCTCCTGAAGCGTCTCGAGACCCGTCATACCCGGCATGTTCTCGTCCAGAAAGACGATAGCCGGCACCGATTCCGACAAGCGGTCCAAGGCATCCTCACCATTCGTGGCGGTGGTCACGTCGTAGCCTTTGCCTTTGAGGTAAATGATATACGGTTGCAAGAGATCTATCTCATCGTCAACCCAGAGTATTTGGCTCATAATGTCTCCATTTATTAATTACATTCGTCATGTCTTCCGGCCACTGGCTGTCGAAGAACATCCGTTCTCCGGTACGCGGATGGGTGAATCCCAGCGTACGCGCGTGCAGCACCTGACGCGGACAGAGGGCGAAACAATTCTCTATATATTGGCGGTATTTCTGCGTGCGCAGCCCTTTGAGTATCTCGCACCCGCCGTATTTCTCATCGCAGAAGAGCGGATGGCCGATATGCTTCATATGCACGCGTATCTGGTGCGTACGACCGGTCTCGAGGCGGCACTCGACGAGCGTGACATACGGGAATTGCTCGAGTACGCGCCAGTGCGTGATAGCCTCTTTGGCTTGCGGACATTCCTCCGGATCCCATACCTTGTATATCGTGCGGTCGCGGTTGTCACGCGCGAGAGCGCCTTCTATCGTGCCGCTCTGCTCTTTGAACGTACCCCAGACGAGGGCGTTATAGGTGCGCTCCGTCGTATGATCAAAGAACTGCTTGGCGAGGTGCGCCTTTGCTTCCGGAGTCTTGGCAATCAGCAACAGGCCCGAGGTGTCTTTGTCAATACGATGCACCAATCCAATGGACGGATCGTTGATATCCAGTTCCTCGCCGAAGTGCCATGCCAGGGCGTGAAGAAGCGTGTGCTCGTAGTTGCCATGCCCGGGATGAACGACGAGCCCGGCGGGTTTGTTGACAACCAACAGGTCCTCGTCTTCATACACGATATCGAGCGGGATATTCTCCGGCGTGATGGTGAAGTCATGAGGTTCATGGTCGAGCAGCACCTGAATGACATCGCCGGGTTTGATACGGTAATTGGACGCTACGGCCTTCCCGTTCACCCACACATTGCCGGCATCCGCAGCCGTCTGGATGCGGTTGCGGCTGGTGTTGGTCATGTGCTCCGCGAGGTATTTGTCAATGCGTTCTTTGCCTTGACCTTTATCCACCTCGCAACGCCAACGCTCAAAGACTTCTTCCGATTCTATGTTCCAATCTTCTTCCATCAGAACCACTCGTCCTCTTGGTCTACCGTCGTGTTATTCTTTGATGCTTTGCGGATATCCACGGAGAAGCGCAAAGCGACTGTTTCTCCTTCTATCAGTTCCTCGCCGGCACTCGGCGTCTGGCAATATACATATTGCTTTTTGTTTCCTTCTTTGGGTTCGTCATACGAGACGGCGCCTACCGTCAGATGGCTATTAAGCAAGGTACTGCGGGCTTCTTGCAGGGTCATTCCGATGACGTTCGGCACACGGACCATCTCTGTACCACGGCCTTGACCGACTACCAAACGTACCAGCGTACCGACCGCCACTTTCGTCCCCGGACTCAGACTCTCTTCGCCTTTCTTGACATCCAGCACCAGGTCTTTGTACTCCGAGGGTTCGTACTCATAGATCGTATCCACCTGCAGGCCCAAACCGCGCAGCGTGGTCTCTGCCTGACGATAACTCATATCCTGCAAGTCGGGCATCGTCACTTGGCGCCGCGTGGTCGCGTTAATAGTCACATACACCGCCCGGCCGTGCTTGGCATGACTCATCGGCTTTGGATCCTGTTCAACAATCGTGCCAAACGGTACTTTATCCGAATACGTAGAGTCCACTACGATCAGTCGCAGCCCCTGCGCCTCCAATAGAGGTGCAGCTTCCGCTTCCACCAACCCGCGCACATCTTCTACCTCCACTTCCACTCCGTGCTGCGTGTAGTCCTTCAGATAAACGATCAGGCCAACAAGAATCGCAATACTTACCACAAATGCTAAAACGAGGTTTACCCCCACAAATTTGAGGTCAGATCTATCAAAAAAGCCCCTTTTTTCCATAAAATGCAAAATTTATTGCGCAAAATTACAATTTTTTTTGCACATATCCAAAAAATGTTGTACTTTTGCAGCGTTTTTCGCAAAAAGGCGAGAGATTTTAGTAAAATAAAGCTTTATTAACTTAAAAAAACATTGGTAACTATGAAGAAGATGCTTCTTATCGTAGCTGTAGCTTTCGCTGCTATGAGCTGCGGCAACAAGTGCTGCGAGAAAAAGTGCTGCCAGGACACAGCTGCTCAGGAGACCGTTGAGGTTGTTGAGACTGTTGAGGTTGACACCATCGCTGAGTAATTTGTTGCTCAAAGGAAAGGTACAAAAAACCTTGGAAAAGAAGCGACCCTTTCGGGCCGCTTTCTTTTTTAGTGTATCAGGTTATGTCCTGTCATCTCCTTCGGTTGCTCAATGCCCATGATATGACAGAGCGAAGGAGCCACGTCGGCGAGAATACCATTCTCCACGTGCGCGTCCGTGTGATCCTTACTTATATACACGAAAGGCACAGGGTTGAGCGAGTGCGCGGTGTTCGGCGTTCCGTCCGGGTTGATGGCGTTGTCGCAGTTACCGTGATCGGCAATGACGATGATCTCGTAGCCGTTCTCCAGCGCTGCTTCAATCACGCGGTGCGAGCAATCATCGATGGTCTTCACGGCCTTCTCGATCGCCTCGTATACGCCGGTATGACCTACCATGTCGCCGTTAGCAAAGTTGAGGGTGATATAATCGAACTTTTGCGTCTTAATAGCAGCCACCAGCGCTTCCGTCACTTCCGGCGCACTCATCTCGGGTTTCATGTCGTAGGTCGGCACTTTCGGACTCGGAATCAAGATGCGCTCCTCACCCGGGTACTCGGTTTCACGACCGCCGTTGAAGAAGAAGGTCACATGCGCGAACTTCTCCGTCTCGGCGATACGCAACTGCTTCAGACCTAAGTTGCTGACTACTTCGCCAAGGGTGTTCTCCACGTTCTCTTTCGGGAAGAGGATATGCAGACCTTGGAAGGACGAGTCGTACGGCGTCATGCAGCAGTAGTGCAGGTTCTTGATGGTCTTCATACCCTGCTCCGGCATGTCTTGCTGCGTCAAAACGATGGTGATCTCTTTCGCGCGGTCGTTGCGGTAGTTGAAGAAGATGACTACATCGCCCTCCGCAATACGTCCGTCGCAGTTGGCATTCACCAGCGGCTCCATGAACTCATCGGTGTCCTTATGTTCCTCCGTGTGACGGTCGTAGCAACCTTGTACTGCTGCCACCATGTCGGTCTCTTTGCGGCCCTCGCCGTTCACGAGTTGGTCATACGCCACTTTGATACGCTCCCAGCGTTTGTCACGGTCCATGGCGTAGAAACGACCGATGATAGATGCGATATGTGCACCCGTCTTGTCGCAGAGACCTTGCAACTGCTCAATAAAGCCCTTGCCGCTGCGCGGATCCGTGTCACGGCCGTCCATGAAGCAATGCACGAACGTGCGATCCGCTACGCCGTACTCCTTCGCGATCTCCACCAGCTTGAACAGGTGATCCAGGCTCGAGTGTACACCGCCGTTGGAGCACAGCCCCATGAGATGCAGTTTCTTACCTGCTGCCTGCGCCGCCTTGTACGCCGCTACAATCTCCGGATTCTGCATGATCGAGTTGTCGCGGATAGAGCGGTTGATCTTCACTAAGTCTTGATAAACCACACGACCGGCACCGATATTGAGGTGTCCCACTTCGGAGTTACCCATCTGCCCGTCGGGCAGACCTACGTTCTCGCCGCTGGCCTGTAACTGCGAGTGCGGGTATTTGGCTAACAACGCATCCCAGTGAGGCGTCGGCGTGACGCTGATGACATCGGCTTTACTCTTGTTGCCAATGCCCCAGCCATCCAAAATCATTAATAATGCTTTACTCATATATTCGTTTTTTTAATTGATCCATTTGCCGTTTGTCATCCGCTTCGCGGAGAGACTGCCGTTTGTCATAAGTGTGCTTACCTTGGCACAACGCGATCTCCATCTTCGCCAGCCCTCGCTCGTTGATGAACAGGCGCAGCGGAATGATGGTCTTGCCGTTGTCCTTCGTGGCTTTCTCGAGTTTGTTGATCTCGCGGCGCTGTAGCAGCAGTTTGCGGTCGCGACGCACCTCATGGTTGGCAAAACTGCCGAAACGGTACTCCGCGATATGCATCTGTTTGACGTATAGCTCACCGTGCTCCACCGCGCAATAACTGTCCACCAGCGACGCCTTCCCTTCGCGGATCGACTTGATCTCCGTGCCGAAGAGCTGGATGCCGGCAGTATAGCGGTCGAGGATGATATACTCAAACTTCGCTTTTTTGTTCAGTATCTGTATGTCGCTCTTCTTTCTCACTTTCAACTTTCAACTTTCCACTTTCAACTTTCCTGTATTTCTTCTGCCGCTGTTCCCAACGCTCGCGGGCATACTGCTGCATGTCGATGACGGTATCGTTCTCGTCGATGATCTCCAGCCCGAAAATCGTCTCGATGATGTCCTCGAGGGTCAGAATACCCACAAACATACCGTATTCATCGATGATTTGCGCAATCTGGCTCTTCTGCTTGAGCATCGAGTCGAAGATAGTTCCGAGCGTCAGGTCCTGGTCAAAGGCCGGCAGCGGACGTTTGATGCCTCCGAGCGTCTTGCGGAAATGGTCCTCCGTCAGTTCCTCCAAGGCATCGTTGCGCAGCACGTAGCCTGTGATATACTCCGGCGCCTCGGGCTTGTACAGCGGGATACGCGAGAAATGGTCATACTCGTCGTTGTCGTAATACGCCCGCAGCGTCATGTTCTCAGGAGCTATCTTCGCTACCACGCGCGGCGTCATCACGTCGTACGCATGGATCGAATCGAGACGCATGAGGTTGGTGAAGATCTTGTTCTCGTCCTCATCCACCACGCCTTCTTCTTCGCCTACATTCACCATCGCCAGCACTTCCTCGCGGCTCACGGACGGATCGTCTTCGTTGTTCGGAACCATGCGGGAGATGAATTCCACAAGGAGTACAAGCGGATAAAGGACGAAGATCAGGATTCGGATGATACGCGCGGTGAAGCCCATCAACTCGCGCCAGTAGGTCGTGCCGATCACTTTCGGGATGATCTCTCCGAAGAAAAGAATGAGGATGGTGGTCAGCGCGGATACCAAGCCGAACCATTTAGAGCCGAATAGAAGGGTCGCTTGCGCACCCACACCTGCGGCTCCGATCGTGTTGGCGATTGTGTTCAGAGACAATATCGCAGCCAGAGGACGACTCGTGTCCTCCTTGTAACTGCTCATCAATTTCGCAGGCGCATAGCCCTCCTCTTCACGCAGATTAATATAACTGAGGGAGGTGGACATCAGTACCGACTCCAGAACGGAGCACAAAAAACTGATGGCCAACGCGCCAATTAAAAACAATAAAAGTAATCCCATATAGCGAGCCCAAAGCCCTATTTTTCAAATCGGCTGCAAAGGTACAACAAAAATTGCATATATGCAACTTTTAGAGCGAGATTTTTAGAAAAAACCCTTCTTACCACCTCTCGCCGATAGGCGTAATCGTTCCCTCGCAGGACACCTCGTTCCGGTCACCGGGAAGGATACGCACACGTGCCTCATCGACGTTCTCGATCTGGATATAGAAACGGTACTCGTCGCCGCCATACAGTGTCTTAAACGTAATGAGCCCGACATTGGTCTCCGGATTGAAGGTGTATAGATATTCGTCTATCGGTGATGTGAACTCCAGACGCATGTCATTGTATTTTTCTCCTGGCGCAGGCGCATCAAAATGCGGGTTATAGTCCGGATAGATCTTAGGCAAGTAGCATTGTACATGCGTCGTGTCCACTTTGATCCAGTAACCGGAAACCGTCAGGTTCTGACCAAACAGAGGACGGACCATCGTCAGGTTGATGCGGAAGTTCTGATCCGCGATCGCTTTTTGCGCGTTCTGCTCGATAGCCGCTTTCCGCGCAGCACGCTCTTCGGGACTTAGTTTCGCCGCGCCGCAAGACACCATCATTACAACGCATACCATCATCATCCCCGCGCATACCATCAACCATAATACTTTTTTCATACCTTCCTGTTTTTGAGTGTTTATACTTACCTTCTTCCCCACAAAAATTATGCCGATTTAATTCGTCCATTACCCTTTGAACGGATGGGTGAGTTTGTAGTTGTGAAGGAGAGAGTTAAATTTCCATGCTCGAGGAGTGGAATACACCTTCCCGTTGGAAGCAATGTGTTTGGAGGCCTCGTATTCTTCGTTCAGTTGCGCTTCTGATTCGGGAGAAGAGAAGATTTCATTCGTGATTTTGTTCGCATAAGCGAAGGCAGCAGAGTTCCATTTTTGTCGCGGAGATTGATTTTTCTGATAAGTTTCTTCGCGATCACGGTAGAATTGTTTGCCGTTACGCATGTAGAAATAGCCTCTGTCTCTGCCATTTGTTTTGCCATGAATCTGATTGATAGCGGATGTAGTTTCTATTTTTGCCATAAAAAAGTGTGTTAAATTGTATATTATATATGAATATATAATATAGTATATTTTTATGCGATTTTTGGTCTTTTTTTGGTTTTACAGGAGCCTTACATTAGCCTTACCTTAGCCTTGACCGTCGGCTCACCGTCGGCTCACTGTCGGCCCAATGAGCTAAATGACAGCGCAAAGGTACAACAAAAAAATGACATACGCAAATTTGTATGCCATTTTTGGGGGGAATTTTTTTCGGAATTTTTATCTCAGTTCTTGTCCGGTTGGTGTATATGTCTTATCTCCGCGCCATTTCACATACGCTTTTTACGTTCCTTATATCGCTTGATCATTCTTAATATTCTGAATAGTCCTGTTTCTTTTGAAAACCAATAGTCATTGTCCGGATCCCTTGTGTAGAAGGACAAATTATGCAAACGAGCAGGAGGAAAGAAAGAATTTGTCCAAGCATCTACATGAACCAGAAACGCATCGTCAGCATGGGTGTGATTTAGGAATGAATCACATGCTTGTTCCGTTTCTAACAATTCAAGATGTGGGCTCATTTGGATACGA
>ONJT01000036.1 GCA_900318245.1 uncultured Bacteroidales bacterium | reverse complement strand
CCGCGTCAAACTTGACGGTAATGATATGACCTGCGACGAAAATACGAACGGCGACTACCGGTCGTTGATTGAGCGCATGCTGACGGATATAGTATCCGAACGCGAGTTCGTGCAGTGTCAGGAATGTTCGCCCTACTGCCCGTTCCTGAACCTCTGCGGCCGTCAGGCGCAGGAATACTAAGTCTTCTTTTGTGCCGACTGCGTCCGGCATGCTTCTTTCTTCTTTTCCCCGACATCGGATGTCGGCTTTCGACTTTCGACTTTCGACTTTCGACTACCTCTTCCGCGTTTGCTTCCCTGTTGATACCCTCCGAAATTCACCACTCTCCCGACCGAGAGATGAGCAAGAGAAGACCGAGACAAAAAATGACGATTTTTCGTGACAAAACCGAAAAAAATGACACATTTGAATACATTTCATGCCAAAATCCTTGCATATGTCAAAAAAATGTAGTATCTTTGCACCGTTTTGTATAAATTGCGAGTATAATGCTTACGCACTGCACATACGGCGCTCATAGCCAACGAATTACCTCTGCTGCCATACGGGGGAGATATTCACATACCTCGCCTCCGCAGTCATATTGTAAGCACCCCACAGACCAACGCAACGCTATCACAGGCGGTGCCCGTAATTCACGGGTGCCGCTTGCGTGTATATAATTGTTAATTTTTGATTACTATACATAAACCACATAATGAAGAAAATCTACACTCAGCCACGCATTGAGACCGTGGCAAGCACCCCGCATCAGATGCTCTGCGCCAGCGGAGGTATCCAAGCGCAAATCTCCGGTTACAGCACAAAAACAAGCGGCGGATTCAGTCAGTCAGTACCCGTCATCATCGGGGTAATCTGTTCATCGCTGCTGATGCTCGGTACGGCCTGTTCTACCAATAACCCCGATCAGCCCAAGCAGCAGGCGGAGCTCAAACCCCGCACGCTGGTGGTGACGGAAGTCGAAAGTCAAAAGTCGAAAGTAGAAAGACGTCTCCCGCAGGCGACGATTACGGAGAACGGGAATGTGCTCGATGCCCTATGGAACGAAGGCGATGCGGTGTTCTACCGCAATCTGAGTTATAGCTATGACTATTATGATGACGATGAAGGAAAACCCCTCTCCGGCACGCTCAATGCGGACAAAGATGGTAGCGTTGCTTCCTTCTCCGGCGAACGGGTCTGGTGTGCGGAGGATGACCAATTGGCGCTTATCTATCCTGCGCCTGATCCGGCGGACTTCACCTTCCACGATAACCCCTTGACGGCGGAATACATCATCTCCGTAGCCGGACAGGACGGAACGTTAGCAACTTTGGCGAAGGATTTCCACCATATATACGGTATTGCGAGCGTGGTATCCGTCACGGAGACCACCGCCAATGCGGAGTTAGCGCAGATGAAGAGCCTGCTTACGGTCTGCAAGTTCTCCTTTGAGGACAAAGACCACCCGGGCACGCTGCTCCCGATTGGTACGCTTACCATCAGCGCAGGTGGCGAGGGACTCTACACTGGCACTTATCCCCAACAGGGCACGGTGTCCATCGCGCAGAATGTACCGACATGGAATGTTTCTGTAGAGCCGGAGTGGAAAACCACCGGCAACGGCGGCAAGCCCCTCACCATTGACTCAAAAGGGGTAAATCCGACGGAGGTCTATGTAGCCTTCTTCCCCGCCGCAGGAGTAACCTACACTTTCACCGTTACTAATTCCGACGGCACCTACACCGGCGAGGCTACCGCCACCCTCAACGAAGGCGAGTTTGTGCCTGCAACCATTAAACTCACGAAGAACTAAAAAACGGCAATATAAGAGAATCAAGTAAAAACGATAATACGTATGAAAACTAAATCGACAGTCGGAAGACTGATAACTCGCTTATCGGAGTGGCGCGAGAGTGGCGCGAGAGTGGCTGCAATGACGTTACTGTTGCTCGTAGCGGGAACGAACGCCGTAAAGGCAAGTGACTGGGTGCTGAACGAGGACAAGTACTCGGCAACGCATTACACCGACCATCTTTATTTGGAGGTGTTCCTTGCCGACCTGGACGGGAAAAACACGTTCTGTCAGGAGGGAACGCTCATCGCCACCAATGGTGTGAAGAGTATCGACCTGTTGACGCTCAAGTACATCAATGAGGGCGATGACGATAAGGACAACGCGGATGTGAAAGCCAAGTTGGTGATGCCTAATGCCAAGGCGTGGTTTACCAACGGAGCATATGGGGTCCCCGAATTGACTGGTACCGAACAGACGTTCTTGCTCAAGAAATGGGGCAGCAGCAAGCATTATATGACCGCGTACATCGACCTCTACTACTCCGCCGAAATGGCAGGCGGAGATTGGAAGATCTATTTCCATTTCAAGCACTCCAACGACGATTGGTATGACAAGGTGCTGAAGTACAGCATAGGTATCAGTACGCATCTTGGTCTGAACGACTTCGACTGGAAGTCCTACAAGGTGGAGCGCACCGGCATTGACCAGCTGACATTCACCGTGCCCAAACTGCCGAACGACATAGACAGCAAACTTGAAGGGGTGCGTATGCGCAAGTGTACCTATGACGTGCGCTATACGTTTTACAAACAAGACGGCACTACCGCTATCGTCAGCAAGACTTACGAAGCGGGTTCTTCCGAGAAGACAGAGAACTGCGCTATCCCGGACAGCGTAGGCAATACGGCACGTATCGATGTGAGGGTGACTGCCACCCATGGTGTGAAGGACCCCGACAACTGGTTCAATGTACAGACGAGGACAGATACGAAGGAGAATGCTTTCCCCGTCATCCCTGCTCCCGGTGCTATCACAACCGACTACCGCCAGTTCGACCATCAGACGGTTATGACCTGGACAACGCCTTCGGGGGACAACCACTTTCCCGTCACACCGTATATCTACCGCATTGAGACGGACGCCAACGGTAATAAGAAATCCGGCTCGTCGTGGAGCAAGCGCGGCAAGCTCAGTAGCACCAAGGGTGGGGCTCTCAGTTTTACAGACGACAATGCGAATATAGGTACGTATTACCAGTATATAGTGGTCAATGTTCCAACGGACTATATCGGCAAGGGCGTGACCGAGAGCAGTCTCAACAACCCCTCTGACGCACTGCTTGCCAAACTCGGCTGTACCGCCTCGTCGAGGGTGAGCACGGCTCCTTCCGTCATTATCAGTAACTTACAACAAGATACGACTGTTAAGGACAAGGTGGTTTTTACATGGCAGTACAGCCGTGTACCGGTCTCCGATGCCACCGTCAATTTCAAGATCATGCGCCGGAAGAGCGCCAATGACGCATGGACGGAATACAGGAACGACATCAGCGCAGATGCCAATCCGGCAGCGGGGTACAGGGCAACGTTTGAAGACAGCAACCTGCATTCCTCGGTCAAGTACGACTACAAGGTGCGGTTGGATCTCGCGGGCGGCTACCGCTTCGAGAGTGCTACCGTACGAGCCGGCTTGTTAGAAGGCACGACGCTCAAGACTTTCACCGCCTCTAAGGGAACCCATTCCGGCACGGTGTCTCTGGACTGGACTGCCAAACAAGTAGGAACCGACAACAGCACTTATATCATTTCTCGCCGGTATCTCAATTCCAATGAGGATTTCAAGCAGGTCGGAACCGTCAGTGGGACGGATGCTTCCTATTCCTATCAGGACAATACCGTCCAGCCGGGTTACTACTACGAGTACCGGGTAGAAGCATTCCAGATGGACGAGACCAACAACCTTGCGCATCAAAGCGCGCTTTATGACGCAGGCTTCTGCCAGTCGCGCGGTACAGTGTCCGGTATCGTCAAATACGGAACGGGTACTGCCGTGCCGGACGTGCGTCTCTGGCTCCGCCCCGCTGATACGGGTGATGACAACACCGTCAAGAGTTACTCGCAATATGTGGACGGCGCTTCGGAAGGTATTGCTTGGAAAGCGGACTCGGCGGAGTTGGCAAAGGTCTTTGGCAGCGGAAAGGATTATACCGTGCAGTTCTTCGTCCGTCCCAACGCAGGGCTGAACGAAGACGCAGTAGTGGCGAACATCCCGGGTGCAGGACAACTCCTGTTGGGCAGCACCGCTACCGGCGGTTACGGACTGTCGATTAACAGGAGTGTTTATGTGGAACCGGTCAAGGAACCGGTTATGGTCTCAGCAACAGACCTGTCAACCCTCACCGGCAACTATACGGCTGAGGACGGAGAAAGACTGACAGGCACCTTAGGAGGAGACTATAAGATTACCATTGCCGACGGGGCAACCGTGATGCTGGACAATGTAACCATCAACGGCACGAATCAGCGTCGTTGCTCATGGGCAGGTATCACCTGCCTTGGAAACGCAACCATCGTATTGGAAGGCAATAATACCGTCAAAGGATTCCAGCAGGAATACCCGGGTATCCATATTGCAGAGGGCAAGACGCTCACCATTACCGGTATCGGTTCGCTAAATGCCTCCTCGAACGGCTATGGATGTGGTATAGGAGGACGCTACGGCTCATCATGCGGCAATATTGTCATAGAGGGGGGGAACATCCAGGCTACAGGAGAGAATGCGGCAGGAATCGGCTGTGCTAGCAGCGGGTCGTGCGGAGACATTACCATCACAGGAGGAATCGTTACTGCAACGGGCAGCGGTTATAGTGCCGGTATTGGAACCGGGTATAGGGGGACTTGCGGCAATATTACCATCGCCAATACAGTGAGCAGAGTCACTGCTACCAAAGGAGATAACAGCCCTTACAACATCGGTTGCGGTCAGGATGGAACTTGTGGCACGGTAAATATATTGGGTATGATCTGTTATGGCTCGGATAACCTGGATTATTATGGTTCTCTCCTGATCAAACTACAATCATACGGGTATCCCGGCAATGATTCGTGGAGACAAGGCTATCAGATGGATGCGAAATTTGTCGCTGATTCCGTGATTGTAGAGCCGGGTTACTATACCATGCAGACGTCCCCAACCGGTGTGACTCTTCCTTCCGGCAAGTACTCTTTGCTGACGCTGAGCAAGAAAGGCGACCAATTGAGCCTGCAGGTGGACAGCAGTGAGGTAAAGACCAACACTATTATCCCGCTGGCTCTCTCCGATCCTTTCTCTCTGGGCGGTGCGCAGGGGATTACCACCTCCCGGGCTTTCAAGGGTAACTTCGCCGAAGTGCGTGTGTGGGATCATGTGCTCACGGAAGCGGAGAAAGCCGGTTATTACGACCGCGTGCTGAACGGTCGTGAGAAGGGTCTTGCACTCTACTGGCCGCTTGACGAGGGATTGCAGAAATACGCCTTCGATGCTTCCTACGCCAGTGACCAGCCTAATGGCCGGCACGCTACAATAGGCAATAACATCTTATCTTCCACCATCGTTCCGGCGGATAATCAACTCTCTCGTTACGGTGTGACCAACGAACTGGGCGAGTACCTCATCCGCGGTATCCCGTTCAAGGGTAGCGGTTCGTCTTACACCGTGGTGCCGGAGAAAGGTATTCATAAGTTCAATCCCAACACTCGTTCTCTCTTCATCAGTCCGACGAGCCTCACGGCGAACAATGTTGATTTTGAGGACGAGAGTTCGTTCCAGATGACGGGACATATCTACTACGCCGGCACGAACATCCCTGTCGAAGGTATTCCATTGTATGTGGATGGTCTGGCCGTCTCGTCCAACGGCAAAGTGCAGCAGACGGATGCGGACGGCTACTATTCCATTAGTGTGCCAATCGGCGAGCACTACGTGGAAGCCAAACTCAACGGTCACTGCTTCGTGGATAGCGGACGATTCCCGATAGAAGGGACGTATAACTTTGCCGATCGGGTACAGCACGAATTTACGGACTCCACGTTAGTCAACTTCGTCGGGCGTGTAGCCGGAGCCAAGTACAACGACACGATTGCTGTCGGCTTCGGAGAGTCGAAGAATAATATCGGTGTGGCGAAACTGACCCTCCGTCTGAGCAACGCCTCGTTCTCTTTCAACTGCCAGAACGATTATATCACCCCTGCCACCACCGACCGTATCTTCGAGAGCGACACCGCCTCTATCCGTAGCCACGCATGGACCGGTTCGGGCGTCGCAGCAAACACCAAGTATATCTACATTACTACGGATAGCGCCACGGGTGAGTTCTCCGCCAAGTTACCTCCGCTCAAGTATATCATGAAGAGCGTGGAGATAATCAATAACAAAGACAATATAGAGTTTACCTCGCTGCCGGAGATTGATTTGACGAACCCTTTAACGAAGTTAACCGACTCCATCTGTCGGGTAACAGAACAGGGCGATACGGTGTATAACAGTTATACCTATAACACCAAGAAGGTCTTCACTCATTACGCTACACCGCAGGTGGATGTAACCGAGAAAGGTTGCCCCAAGGGTGCTTTTGGTCGGGATTCCGTCATCGTGTCTATTGACAAAGAAGAGACCTACACGCTCCGCCACCTCTATACCGTGGGCGAGCAGGAGAGTGTGCAGTACCTGTTCGGCTATCCTATTTATCAGATGCTGGACAGCACGGAGTATGAGCTTCACGGCTATGAGTCCTATACCAATTACGACGGTACTATAGGTGTTACGGATACAGTACACCTGAGCCAACAGGAACTGACTATCGGCAATGAGATGAGTTCCAGACAGGCCGTTATTTACAAGGTGCCGGAGGACAGCACCCAATACTCCGTGGGCGATATCTATAAGAAGATTCACGACAAAGTAGTGCTGGATAAGGACGGTCACGCCACCTTACGGTGGACAGTAGGCGCCCCGAACATCGTGAGTCCGTTTACCCGCCATTTCAATATCACCCTCAAACGTGACGACCGCACCTACGAGTCGTTCCGCATGGATGCTATCGTTTTAGGGACGCTCACTACCGGTAATAACTTTGTCACCCAGGGTCCGGACAAGGTGATGTTCATTCTGCGTGACCCGTATGGTGCGCACTCCAAGACGACTCTGAAAAAAGGTACTGTCAAGACCGTCTCCAAATACTACACCTACCAGCGCTCCGGAGAACATTCGCTGATTGTTGACTGGCTCGGCGGTGTGGATGTAGTGACGGCTAATGGCTTTGGCGTTGCTATTATCAATTCGAGTAATGTAATGACGGACCTGACATCCGGCATCAAGGCGAATTGGAAATACACCCACAAACAAGATACTATCTTCCAGACCACAACGGTGGAGTCCTATTCCACCGGCGACAAAGACCCATATGTAGGCGCCAGAGGCGATGTGTTCATCGGCACAGCCACCAACCTCCTCGTCGGTACCTGCCGCAAGTTACATGTCCAAAAGGACAGCTCTGCCGACAAGTACACCATTGTTTTGGAGGACGCTTTAGCCTTGGGCGAGAAGGTCAGTACGACCTTTGCCTACTCACAATACGAGTTAGAGACGGTTATGATACCCAAATGGAAAGACCAGCGCAAGCAATTCCTGACCTACGTACCAACCCAGCAGGAGGCGGAGGACTACGTCAACAACACCGGTCGCACCAAGTACCTCACATGGCTTCAACCCACGGATGAGCACTACGGCGACAGCGGCTACTACGCCTTCAAGCCGGACACCGCCACGCTCAGAAAGATACAGCAAAGCACCAAGAAGAATATTGCGGAATGGGATAGCGTAGTGATGTGCAACAACCAGATTAAAGCGTGGGAAAAATGGATGTCATACAACGAGCAGCAGAAGATAGAAGCTATCCGGAAAGGCAATTTCAAAAACTACTCCATCGACGGCGGTTCAAGTCGCACTTTCACTTTCCGCAACGATACTACGACGCTGGACCAGACCCAGACGGACTATTCCATTCAGGCCGTATTGGGATGGAAAGACAGCTGGGAAATCAAATCGGTCACTTCTTTGGGAGTCCGAACCAGTTTACAGACTTCAGTAGGCGGAGGAACGGTCAGCGGTTCGGGCAATGATACTACCAGTTATACCGAATGGGAATATGTCCTCGCCGACGGAAACCGGGATGCAGACCTCTCTATCAATATATACGATGCGGAGAGCGGCAATAACAGTAAGATCTTCTCCCTCTTTGCCGGTCAGACGTATAACCCCTACGAAGCCGCCGACTCCACCCACTATTACAAGCCGGAGGGCAAACCGTTGCCGCTGAGCAACGCCTCAGAACAAATGGAGCAACCGTTTATACAGATTAGCAAGGGTAACGAGGCTCCCGCTAAATCCGTTACCTTGACAGACATCCCTGCCGGTCAGAGCGCGACGGCTACCCTCTACTGCTCCAACATGTCCAGAGCGCACCAGCAATATCCGTTCGGATATGATGTTGTAGTGATGGAGAAAACGGATACTACAGGTCTGCAGATACTGATGGACGGTACACCCATCAACGGCCGTACTATCTGGACGGAACAAGGTACCACCGTCAAGAAGACCATCACGGTTTCGCAGACCGACCAGTCTATCCTCAACCATGAAGGAATAGAGATTTACTTCTTGTCGCAATACCAACCGAAAGTGATCTACGACCACGTGACGCTCAATGCCCATTTCGTGCCGTCGTCTTCTCCTGTGTCTCTGACAGTGACGAACCCCATCGTAAACACTGACCCGACAACCGGTAACGGACAGTTGCAACTGAAAGTCTCCGGCTTTGACAGAACATTCAAGAACCTCAAGAACGTAGGAATCCAGTACCGCTTTGCGGGTAGCACCCAATGGACGACGCTCCATACCTGGGTGACCAACAAAGCCGATTCTACAGACAAGAGTTACAATACACTCCCGTCGACGGGCGATTTGCGATTGACGTTAGACATGTCTAACAATATCAGTTACAAGGAAGGAGACTATGAGTTCCGCGCTTTCACTACCACGCCGTATGGTACAGAGGAGGTACATGTGTATAGCGACGTGACGAAAGTCATCAAGGATATGACCAAACCCCGTCCTCTCTATACGCCTGCACCCGCGAACGGTATATTAGGTATAGGCGAGAATCTTGCCGTCGAGTTCAACGAGGACATCGTCCCCGGTTATGTGGGCGACAAGAACGTTATCGTCACCGCCAAACTGAACGGAAGGCCGATAGACCATGAGGTGTCCTATCGCATACTTCCCTATGGTAATCCTGAGCGGCGAACGGTCAACCCTATCTTCCTCAACGGCGATTTCTCGATAGAGTTCTGGCTCAACTACCACGAACAAGGTACTATTCTCCATCAGGGAGCCGGCGAAGGCCATTTCGCGCTCTCCGTCGATGAGGATGGGCATGCCGTAGTCCGCATTGCCGGTACAGAGTTCACCAGCGAGGCGACTTTGCCGACGGACAAATGGACATTCATCGTCCTCAACTACAAGGCTTCCACCATGAGTTTCAGTATGCTCGCGCAGTACGACGAAACGACCATTCGTCTCTTCAGCGACGAGTATGTCTCTGAGACGGCGGTTCAGCGCGCCAACTACACGGTGGATAACTATCTCTACCTCGGTCCTGTCAATGCCAATATACATGACCTCGCGCTCTACAACGTCTATCGGGACGTCCTACTGGCAGCAGGAGAAAAATACGACTCCAAAGACACCTATACTTATGGCCTGACTAACTACTGGCGCATGAACGAAGGTCACGGAACCGTCGCGGCAGATACACGTCATACACATGATTTTGAGGTGCTTAATTCATGGGAAATCTTCAACACCAATTATGCCTTGCGCATAGATTCTACCGTAGGCGCACAATTCGACATCTCACGCATCAGCACGGACATGAACGACAGTTATGCCATTGAGCTTTGGTACTCGCAGGCAGGCACTGACCACGACACCGTCTTTGAGACAGAAGGACTATGCCTGCATTACGACTCGCTGCATAACCTCGTTCTCGACCATGGTACCAAGTCGCGTACTGTAGCCGCACATGCCGATTTCACGGATATGAATGTGAACTGGCACCATATGGCGTTGAATGTCGTACGCGGTCAGGCAGCATCCTTCTACCTCGATGGCAAACGCACGGCAGTCATTGCCGAAGCGGATGTACCGGTACTGAAAGGGGCTTCTCTCACAATTGCCAAAGGCAATAGGCTTGTCTGTGTGGACGAGATACGTATTTGGAAAGCGACCCTCTCCGAGGAGCGGCTGTTAAGCAACATGTACAACACTATCGACACGTCCGATGTCTATTCGCGCGGATTGATAGCGTATTATCCTTTCGAGAAAGACTCTACCATCAACGGGATTAAGACCAAAGGGGAGACCATGCAGAACATGGCACCTCAGTCCAATACCGGCAATGCGGGTGACATGATGGCTGTCGAAGCGATGGCAGTCAAGCACACACCGCCGCTCAAGAACGCACCCACCGAGACGCGCATCACCGCGCAGCCCGTCGCCTCCGAACGCAAGGTGGTTATCAACCTGGCCGAGACGGAAGTATCGCTACGCGACATAGAGGGCACGACGCTCAACATCACCATGTCGGAGGTACACGACCTCAACGGAAACATGTCCAACCCCATCAAATGGACTGCCTACGTCAAGCAGAACACACTCCTCTGGGGTAAAGACTCCGTCAACATCACCAAGCAGTACGGCGAGGACTACACCTTCGATGTGACGATCGAGAACAAGGGCGGGCAAATCGAGTACTACACCGTGGAAAATATGCCCGAGTGGCTGAGCCTTGTGGATGGCAACGGGCTTTCGACTTTCGACTTTGGACTTTCGACTGTCTTTGACGTGCAGCCGTTAAAGACCAAGACCCTCCGCTTTGCGGTCAATCCCCTTGTGCCGGTAGGTAATTACGATGTGACCATCGGTCTGAAAGGCAACAATGAAATTCTGGAACCGCTCCGCATCGTGATGAAGGTATCGGGCAACACGCCGGAATGGACCGTTGACCCGACTAAGTACGACCACTCCATGACCATCATCGGACAGGTTTACCTCAGCGGTATCCTTATGGAGAACCCCGAGAGCATGGTGGCGGCTTTCATCGGCAGCGAGTGCCGCGGTGTGGCTACACCGCAGAAGATACGCGGGGCAGCGTACGAGACCTTGATTATCTATGGCTCCGACACCCCCGATGCCGACCGGAACCAGCCCCTCACCTTCCGCATCTGGGACGCCATCAGAGGGATTGCCTACACCGATGCGAATATCCAGCTGCCCAATGTCCAAATGGTAAATGACCAAATGGTAAATGAGGTGATTTTCCGTCAGGATACGATGATCGGTAACTTCGACACGCCGGCTATCTGGACCAAGTCCGACAGGGTGGAGCAACTCATCCCGGTACACGAGAACTGGAACTGGATCACCTTCGGTGTAGAGCCGCCGTCCGAGTACTGCGACCACGTCTTCACGCCGCAATACAAGGGCTGGAACGTGCTCGTCAAGGATGAGAATACCTTCAGCCAGAGTTCCGGCTCGATCTTCAACGGTCCGCTCAAGCTCACGGTGAACAAAATGTACAAACTGCGTATCCAGCGCACCCCCAAGACGACGGACGCGGTGCTTGATCCGCTGCTCTCCGTATCGGGCCGTCAGCCTGCCGCCGAGGAGATACCTGTCTCCCTCCGGCCCGGTTGGAACTGGCTGCCGTACACCCCGCTCACTACCAAAAGCGCAGGCGTCGCACTCGCAGGGGCGCAGCCGAAGAAAGGAGACATGATCAAATCGCAGACAGCGGTGTCTATCTACGGCACTTATGGATGGGAAGGCACGCTCCTCGCACTGGAGCCCGGACACGGATACCTCTATTTCAGTACGGATAGCACAGCCAAGTCCTTCGTCTATCCGGCTGACCTCTACCAGCCCCATGGCTTCCTGGCGGCTCCGGCTTGGTCAGAGCTTAGCGGTCTGACTTCTAACAGCGTAAGCGGTCTGGCAGCGAAGCGGTCTTATTCCGCTTACCCCTCCAACATGACCATGACAATCCGTCTCATGGACGGCGAGGCAGTAGTGGATACCTGCGAGATAGCGGCATATATCGGCGGTGAGTGCCGCGGTGCCGTGCGTGCGCATACCGACAGCCTCTATTACCTCGTCATTGCCGGCGACGGCGCAGGCCAGCCGATGGAGCTCCGTACCGTCATCAACGGCGAAGAGAGAGTAATAGACAAGACCCTTACTTTCGTTTCCGACAACCATATCGGTACGCCGTGGGAGCCGTATGTGATACAACTCAATCCCGCGCAAGGCGTGGAAGAAGTCGAAAGTCAAAAGTCGAAAGTCGAAAGCGTGCAGAAGCTCCTCATTAACGAGCACCTGTACATCGTCCGTCCTAACGGCGAGATGTATGATGTGACGGGAAAGAGAGTGTCTGAGAAATAAATCATAGCTTTCGGGCTACATCTCCGGGAGGCGGAGCACTTAGACGGTGCTTCGCCTTTTTCTTTGTGTGCATGTGTGCGTGCAAGGGCTCCACCACTTGATGCCTGTTCCTTACTTTGTCTATTGCGTCCGCATTTGATGCGTTGTCCTGTGCGCTATCTCCGTTACCGAGAGATGAGCAAGAGAAGACCGAGACAAAAAAATGACGATTTTTCGTGACAAAAACGAAAAAAAATGACACATTTGAATACATTTCATGCCAAAATCCTTGCATATGTCAAAAAAATGTAGTATCTTTGCACCGTTTTTATAAATTGCGAGTATAATGCTTACGCACTGCACATACGGCGCTCATAGCCAACGACTTACCTCTGCTGCCATATGGGGGAGGTATTTGCACACCTCGCCTCCGCAGTCATGCTGTAAGCAACCCACAGACCAACGCAACGCTATCACAGGCGGTGCCCGCAATTAGCGGGTGCCGCTTGCGCGTATATAATTGTAATTTTTGACTACTATAAATAATGAAGAAAATCTACGTTCAGCCACGCATAGAGACCAAGGCAACCACTCCGCAGCAGATGCTTTGCACCAGCGGAGGTATCAAAGCGCAAATCTCCGGTTACAAACAAAACACCGGCGGCGGATTTATCCAATCCGTCATCATGGGCATCGCCTGCTCGTCGCTGCTTTTCCTTGGCACAGCGTGCAGCACCAACAACACCCCCGACCAGCCCAAGCAGCAGGCGGAACTCAAGCCCCGCACACTGATAGTGACGGAAGTCGAAAGTCAAAAGTCGAAAGTCGAAAGCCGTCTTCCGCAAGCCACTATCACCGATGAGGGAGAGACACTCAACGCCCTCTGGAGCAAAGGCGACGAGATTTCATTTCGCAATATAAGCCACGAGACCTATACACCCTCCGGAACAACAGACGAGGTTCCCCTCGACGGCGTATTGTTAGCGGACAGGGCGGCACGCATCGCTTCTTTCGCGAGTAACGCCAAGGTGTGGTGTGATTTGGATGACCAGTTGCTGCTTGTCTATCCGAAGGCTACTGCCCCTGCTATTACTGTCAGTGGCAATCCGCTTAATGCTACATACACTATTTCCCTTACCGGACAGGATGGTTCGTTGGCGACCATCGCCAATAGGTATCACCATAGCTACGGTATCGCCACGATAACCGAGGTGACCGAGACGACGGCTAATGCGGAGTTGGCAGAGATGCAGAACCTGCTGACGGTCTGCAAGTTCTCTTTTGTGGACAAGGATGAGCCCGGGACTCCGCTCCCGATAACCTCGCTTAGTATTAGTTACGGCGACGGCACGTATGCCAACACCTACCCGGAGACAGCGACCGTAACTGTGACGCAGGGCACAAGCTCTACGGCAACCGTGATACCGGACAAAAAAAGCACATCGGCAGGCGGCTATGCGCTCGCCATCTCCCCTGACGGCAACCCGGAGGAGGTCTATGTGGCACTCTTCCCCGAAGCAACTGCCACGACTTACTCCTTCAGCGTCACCAGCGGTGTGAATACCTACACCGGCACCGCTACGGCTCAGCTCAATGCGGGCGAGTACGTAGCCGCTACCAACCTTAAACTGACAAAATAAATCCCTAAAATAGTTATACAATGAAAAAGCTATTCATTATTCTGACTACTTTGCTATGTGCAGTAGGAACGGCATCCGCCATTGCGGATTGGGTGCCGAGTGAGCAGTATTGCCGATTCTGTAACAACTTCAAGTTCGATCATGCATTTACGTTCTCCAGCCCCGGAGGAGAGGACAATGGTAGTATTTATTCGCCCGGCGTGGATTTTCAGGAGTGTCAGGGCGTGATTGCCTTCTCCGTGATGAGTTGGGACCGTTTCAATGCCGTAGGTACAAACTACGGTATGACGTGGCTGGAGGTATATCTGACGGCAAGCGGTCAGAACGATATGTATCTTACCGATATCCATTTTACCGACCCCGGGCGAGCCGGTACGTGGGCGAACAGTTATAAAGAGTCGAATTTCATCCAGGCGTATGACATGAACGGCTGTAAGACCTATTTCCTGCAGAAACGTCAGTTCAAGGAGTATGACCGTTGCCAGTTCTCGTACTTCAATATCGTGTATAGCGAACTGGTGTACGACTATATCCATAATAACAAGAACAACAATCTGGGCCTGCGTCTGAAAGTGCGTTGGGACGGTAGGAGTTTTGATGAAAAATTCACGTTCAAGAATGAGAAGGACGATATCCTACCTCGTACAAGTACCCCTACGCTGAGTAATTTCCAATGGACGAAGAATAACGAGGGCAAGACGGTGCTTCGGTTCACGGCAAGCGATATCTCCAATAGCATTTATTATGAGCGTGCGGTAGGCGATGCGGCGAGCGGTTCGGAGAAAATGCTCACATCGTCAAGCGGTGTAGAGAACCGTGAGCGTAATGATGTAGCCGATCTGACGCGCGATCAACTCAATCGTATGGCTCAAGATAACGCTTCCTACGCCATCGAGGTGTCCCGTCGTGCCAACACCTATATCAGCAAATCCTACTACAATAACGACCATGGCGGTCCTGCTTCGCCGTTTGCCGGACCGCAGTCCGATTGGAAGAAAGTGTACGTGCCGGCGCTCTTTCTGCCGGAGAATGTGCAGCTCTCCCATACAGGCGGCGATAGCATCTATGTTGCCTTTGATATCCCGAAGAAAACCCTCGGCCGTGACGAAGATGAGTCGGCTATAGTGATTGAGTACTCGACGGATGAGAACTTCGGTTCGTATGAGACGGAGCGTGTGCCTTTCAATCTCTCCAACCGCCTCGTCAAGACCTCGTACAAGGTAGGTCTGCCGATACCGATGAAAATGCTCAATCAAGGGCGCAAGACGTTCTATGTGCGCCTGAGCCGTGAGTTTGTGGATCATAAGACGACCTGCGTCAAGGAGGATATTCTCATCAATACCGACCTCAGAAAACTCTCGTCGGTGGCCGCACAGGATATAGGCGGTAAGATACAGGTGAGCTGGGAGTTTGTGGGCGACTACAAAGGCGTCTGGACATCGGATATGTTCTACCGTGTGCAGTATGTGGTGAGCGGTACGACCTACAGCCAGGAATATCCTAATCGCAACCTGACATCAGTAGAGCTGACCGATGGCATCCCTACCTGTCTGCCCATCGAATATACGGTACAGATCTGCACGGATGCGAAGATCATTAGTTCCCGCAGGAGTAATTTAGAGACTATGGCTCCCACCCGCGAGGCGGTCATCACTTCGCTGACCGCCACCAAGGGTGAGTCCAACAACCGTGTACGCCTGCAGTGGACCGTCCCCAAGGACAAGAACGGCTTCTCTTATTTTACTATTACGCGTGCCCTGCGTGGCGACAGCGTG
>ONJT01000046.1 GCA_900318245.1 uncultured Bacteroidales bacterium | reverse complement strand
GTCGCTTTGTTCCAAGCGAAACCATCTTCTTCTGCCTTCTTTCCGCATGCCGCGAACATCGTCGCAGCCAATGCCAGGATGATTAGTTTTTTCATAACAATTGATTCAGTTGATTGTCTCGAATGATTTTCCGGCTTCAAAACCTTATAGTTTAGCGGTCAATTCTTTCTCTCTCCGGTAGGTATCGTTAAGGCTTTCGAGCGCCTTAATTCTATCCTCCAAAAGATGGATCTGTTCGTCCTTCAATCGGAGCAGTTCATCTACATTATCCAGTTGCTCCAATTTCTCCGGTGACGGTGCCGCTTGTTTGGTCAGCAGCTCATTGATGTCCGGAAGCTCTTCCGTTGGAGTGAAGAATGCGTCAGCGGACACTTCCAAGAACTGCGCCATCTTCTCTAATACGTTTACTCCGGGATTCACTCCCTCGTTACATAGAGGGGTCAATGAGCGGCGTGGATCGCCAAAGAGGTAATTACTCAATTGCGTGCCCTTTAAGCCCTTGGCTGCGAGCAACGCTTTGACAACTTTTCCGTTGTACATAGCCTATACTTTTTTCAATTTATTATCATTTTCAAGGTACTTTCGCGTACAAAATTGCATTTTCGCAATTAAAATTACACATTTTTTGCAAAATTATGCGTAATTATTTGTACATATCAATTTTTTATTGTACCTTTGCAGCCGCAAAATTACTACTTTTTTTTGATATGTGCAAGAAAAAAGTGATTTTTTTGATTTTTTTTAGTAAAAATAAGTGTTTATGAGTAAAAAAAATGTCAATCTCCGTCATTTTGACGAGTGGTCGAAGCAAATTAAGCGGTTTGGTGAGGACGTTGAGTTTACCGGAGTCTTCTTCAAACACGGTCAACCGCTGTTTGTACAGCGCATGGTTGGGCAAGTAGCAATGGATTTTAGTTCTACTCTTCCCGATGGTGTTATCTTAACCTCACGTACCAAGCAGTTCGCTTCATGGAACGCCGAGGGTCATTGTTACATCAAGAAAACGCGCTGTAAGATTTACGATGTCTTTGAGGACTGATTGCCATGGAAACACCTACATTTATTTTCGCGGAAGCAATTCCGCGGCTTAATATGCACCTCCAATCTATAGGATGGGATAATCTGGTGCAGATAAACTTCGATTGTAGGGACGCCTTTCAGAAAGAAGGCTATGTGCCCATGTCTGAGTTATTGGCTTTCATTACCGATCATCGTATCGGTACGGAAGAAGGCTATCCGGAGCAGACTCCTCTCACTGTCTCATTCTCTATCGTAAATCAGAAGATCAGCGCCATGTATAGCCTTGAACCCAATCAGCTGCGCAAGCTCGCAGATCGTCTCGCGAGCGCGCGTATATGCGGGGGCGCGTTTCCTATAAAGATATACGGTGTACCCGGTAGCCGTTCTATGTTCCGATGATTCCTCAGCACGAAATAGAAGAAGTCCTCTCCCGTGTGGACATGGCCGAGGTCGCGTCTGACTTTCTTACGCTCAAGAAGTCCGGCTCCGGCTACATGTGCAACTGTCCTTTCCACCAAGAGAAAACACCTTCCTTCCATATCTACCCCGCCCGGAACATCTACAAGTGCTTCGGTTGCGGTAAAGGTGGCGGTGTTGTCTCGTTCCTAAAGGAAAAGGAAGGCATGTCCTTCATGGAGGCTATCCAATACCTTGCGAATAAGTATCATGTAACGCTCCATGATCAAGCCGTCGAGGAAACAGATGAGCAGCGCCGCAAGCGCCTATATAGAGAATCCGTCCAGAACCAGTATGAAATCGTTCAGAAATTCTACGAAGAGAACATCCGCAATGCCGATAAAGAGGCAGTTGCCGCATATCAGTATGCGAAGGATAGATGGAGCGATGATTTTGTTGCGAATGAGGGTATCGGCTATGCCTACACCTCTAACGGCCCTTCGCTATACGAATATGCGAAGTCGCATAGTTTGTCTATAGAAATACTCAAGGAACTCCATCTGCTCGCCCAGAGCGAAGACGGACGTATCTACGATTTCTTCCGTGGCCGGATCATGATTCCGATACGTGACCGTTCCAAGCACGTCATCGGCTACACTTCCCGCGTCATTCCTGGAGTAACCGACAAAACCACGAAGAAGGGCAACACCCCGCCAAAGTACATCAACTCCACCAACAGCGAAGTCTATTCCAAAGAGAATACGCTTTTCGGTATCGATCAGGCTTGGATAGCTGCAGCATCCCAAGGCCGGTGTTACTGTGTCGAGGGTGCTCCCGACGCGCTCCGGCTGCACATCCTCGGCTTCAAGAACGCTGTCGCTTGTCTTGGTTCGGATTGGACCGACCACCAGTTAGCCCTACTCCGGAAGCGCTGTGATACACTGTGCTTCATACCGGATTCCGACCCTCCCAAAGCCGGAGAGCAATTCGGTGTCGGCATTAACAAGGTCATCAAAGCCGGAACAAAGGCTTTTCAGATCAAGTTCAAGGTCTTTATCAAGGAGATTGGCACAGGTGACAAAGGCGATAAACGGGATGCCGACAGTTTCTTCAAAACCAAGTCTTTGTTCGACCAGGTGCAGGAGGAGGATTTCATCCTCTGGTATGCACGTAAGTTATTCCCGCCGGAGAGCAAGAATAACGATAAAGCCAATGAGGATAAAGCCCTTAATTCAGTGGCTATCATCTCCGATATCCTTTCCTATCTGGAGGAAGGCTTCGAGTTGAACCACTATATCGATCAACTCAATAAGATACACCCTCCCAAGTTGGTCTGGCAAAGTGCTATTAAAGAAGCACGTGTCAGACGTGCGGAGGAACAAATGAAGCAGAACCTGTCCAAGGAACTGGATCTGCTCAAAGAACTCGGCTTCGGTATCGAGTTCCATAGCTACTATTCGCTCAACCAACAGGGAGGGCGATATATATGGTCTAACTTTACCATGAAGCCGCTCTATCATATCAAGGACACACAGTCAGCGATTCGTCTCTACGAGATGACAAACAAAGACGGTCATCAGGAAACAGTCGAACTTCGGCAGGAAGATCTTATTTCCCTCGCCCGCTTTCGACAAAAGGTGGAATCGCTGGGCAACTATATATGGTTAGCCAAAGAGGAACAGCTTCAGAAACTGAAGCAGTACCTCTACAAGGCTACCAAATCTGCTGAACTCATCACCCAACTCGGTTGGCAACGCGACGGCTTCTTCGCCTTTGGCAATGGTATATATTATAATGGCCAATGGTTAGCGGTGAATGAGTTCGGCATTGTTGCCATCCAGCACCCTAATAGTAATCCGGATCAGGAGCCTATCGAATCTAACTACTATCTTCCGGCATTCTCCAAACTCTACAAAGATACCAAGTTCTATGAGTTTGAACGCAGCTTCGTTCACAAGGCGTACGGCAGCGTCACCCTCAAAGGATTTTCTTCCATGCTTGTAGAGGTTTTCGGGGATAATGCGAAGATTGGTTTGTGTTATCTTCTCGCCTCTTTGTTCCGTGATATAATCGTAGATTATACGAAGTGGTTCCCACTACTTAATTTGTTCGGTCCACCACACTCCGGAAAGTCCGAGTTAGGTCACAGTCTGATGTCGTTCTTCATCATCGAGAACAACCCGCCGAATATAGAGAACTCTACCGTGGCTGCGCTGTCGGATGCCGTTGCACAGACCTCCAACGCGCTTGTTCATCTCGACGAGTACAAGGACAGTATAGATATAACTAAACGCGAGTTCCTGAAAGGCTTGTGGGATGGCACCGGCAGAAACCGTATGAATATGGATAAGGATAAGAAGCGCGAGATAACCAAGGTAGATACCGGCGTCATCATTTCCGGTCAGGAGATGGCGGTATCGGATATCGCGCTCTTTACCCGTTTCGTGTTCTTGAGTTTCGATCTGCATACGCCTACCTCGGAGCAGACAGCCCGCTTTGAGCGCATGACGGAAGTCCGTAAGCTCGGATGTTCGCATCTTACACTGCAGATACTAAACAACCGATCCTATTTCGAGCAGAACTTCCATACTGCCTATATCTCCACGCTGGAAGATATACAAACTGCCCTCAAAGGCGAGCCGGTCGAGATACGTATTCTCAAGAACTGGGTGGTGCCATTGGCTGCCTTCCAGACTCTTCGTAACCAACTCGAACTGCCCTTTACCTATGAAGATCTTAAAACCATCGCCATCAAAGGTATCAAGGTACAGAGTGAGAAATGTAAGACGAACCAGGATGTCGGAGTTTGGTGGAATATCGTTAACTTCTTGGCTTCGCAGGGCAAGATATACGAGCGTTGTCATTACCGCATCGATTCGGTGCAGGAACTGACAACCGACGAGAGCAAGATGGTCTATCAACAAGCCAAGACTATCCTTCAGATACGAGTTAAAACGATATTTGAACTCTATCTGGAGCACGCCAAGAAAACGGGTCAGAAGGTGCTTCCCAAGGCATCGCTCGATTACTATCTGGAGCATAGTCCCGAGCTAATTGGTCATAAGCACTCTGTCCGGTTTGATGACATCAAAGATGGCATCGTACAGTATGAGGAAGATGAGAAAGGTCAGCGAACCAATCGCAAGAAGTCGTTTACCGACCAGGTGCTTGTTTTCGATTATCTCGAAATCTGCAAGCGCTACGGTATAACCCTCGAATAGCCGTACACACGTACCTATTATAATAACAATTAAATCATTGCAATTATGAACGAAGAACAAAATGCTATCCCGCAGTCTGAGCAACTGCAAATCGTCAAAGTAGCTACCCCGGAACACACCGGATTGATTAGCGAGTTTCATGTAATCATAACCGACGCATCCGTGCCCGGCATGACGGTCTCCGCATCCTGTCACGCCCAGAACATTGCCGTTGAAGAGGCCCATGATGTGCTCTGGCATCTCTCACGGTTGATCCAAGTAAAGGATTAGCCGTACCCCGCCTAAACCTTAACTTTTCTTCAATTTATTATCATCCCGGACGTACTGCGCTGTGAAGCGCGGTGCGTCTTTCTTTTTTGCCACTCTTCGCACTATTATATATATTTTTCTTTCTACAATAGAAACAATTGCTACAACCTTGATTTTTCTGGGATTGTGTTGTGTAAATCGCTCCACATTTCTTCCACATTTTTCCACAACTCCTATTCATTTCCACAATTCCTCCACAATAAACCGGTTATTTCTACAATCATACTTTACTTCTTCCCGCATAAATTCAGGTTGTGGAAGTTGTGGACACTGTTTCTTGCCCAAACTGTACACCCTTTTCCCTGCAACGATTTTAAGTAAGGTGTTCAACCAAGCCACGTAAGCCCCAATAAAGCCCGCTGAAAGTCTGTCAAGGAAGCCTTGTATCTGCTACAGCAGTTGAAGCACTCAAGCCGTACAACCGGAGTACCGAGCAAACTCCATGCCCCGTCACTCCAGCAGCTGCCATTTACCGCATTGTCACTTCGAGCCTACATTTCTTGGCTTTCATGTCCTGTCCCTGAATTACTTACCCGTTTGGCGATTTATGTCGTTCCTTTTAGCAATGCAAAGGTAGTTGGTTCTTTCCGTATGGCAAGGCTAAACATGTTCCGGCGCTGATCTGCGATAGCTAAAAATTTCTCCAGCCGGTAAACGGTAGTAAATTTTGCGGAAGTCTTGCTGTTCACGGAATATGCGAACTACACTACGTCAACTCTGAAAGCATTGTAAAAGAAACAAATCACAAACAAATAAGTTTAACAATTCAAAAACAGTACAGTTATGAAAGCATCTAAGAAAAACAGTCAGGCAACCGAAGTAAAGAACAATGCAATGGAGCAGC
>ONJT01000012.1 GCA_900318245.1 uncultured Bacteroidales bacterium | reverse complement strand
TGTTACGCCAAGCCATATAGACGGCATGGGAAGCAAGGATATGTTTCTTATGACCGAAAGCATTTCTGAAGTTCAGATACCGCTGTTTGCGCTTGGCATCGTAAACATTCTTGCTATTCTCGCGAGTTGTCGCAAATGCATTCACCAATACTTTTCGTCCATCGGAATAGACACGCACACCGATAACACCACCCTGGCCATTGTTGACATAGAACGAGATGCCTGTTTCGGGGCAGGTAGCGACATAGCGCACTTCGACGTTGTTAAAGAGGAAGGACGAGCCGATCAGATCCGGCTTGCGGATGATTTCAAAGCTGCGTTGTCGCAGCCCTTTTTGATTAGAAATTTTATTCATAAGCACCGCCAATCGGAGGGATGTTTGTTCCGAAAGGCGGTGCAAAAGTAGAGGTTTAGGGGCGTAAAACGAGGCACAGTTGTGACTTGTTTGTGACCTTTTGTGACTTAATGAAAATTGCACAAAAAAAGCGGCCAAAATGGTCGCTTAATTCGTATCCTTTTTGGGAAAATCTATCTATTTCTTCCTATATTCACACCTAAATTGTGTGCGTCAACCGTCCATCCGAACTCATCCGAAAGCCGCTCGCAAATTTGTTTGCGTGTATGGCTTTTGCAGTAGGTTTTAAAGACGGCATCTTGTGCTTTTCGTTGCTCGATATACTCGCGTACTCCGTTGTAGTCATTCTCTTTCGGGCGGGCTATACTACTTGTGCCGGGTTGCATGATTTGAACTCCTATACCACCGGCTTCCACTTTGCCGATATTGTGCTGGTGTTGGATTTGGTCACCGATAATGATGTTTGTGGGTTGTAACTTGCCGCTTGCAAGCGCCTCTACAATCTGTCGTTTGATGTCTTCGTTATTCATATTCCTTCATAAAAAAGCACGGATAAGTGGGACAGTAAACGGCTTTCGGCAAAGCGTAAAGATGCCCCACCTACCCATGCAAACATGGATTGTTGGGACATATTTCTTTTCTTTACAAAAATTTGCCGAATTCGTTTACAAAGGAATATGCCTATTATTTCAATATGTCCTCCTATTTAACGTCTAAAGAGCTGACGAAACTGGGTGCAAAATTACTGTTTTTCTACGATATATGCAAATAATTTTGCTATTTTGTGAATTTATTCTCTACATTGTCGCCCAAATTGAGGGTGTCAAGGTGGTCGATGTGGACGGTCACCTGCTGACTTTGTTGGGCATGGAGTTGGTGACGGAGTTCGGCGTTTTGTCGCTCTAACTCATGCAGGCGCTCCGCCGGATCTACCTCTGCTTCTCCTTTGAGGAAGCCGTATAGATAGACTTTCTTTTCTATCTGCTTGGCGAGGACTTTCTGATAGGTACGGAGGTCACGAAGGAGTTCGTTGTATTTCTCATCATCGCTCTTGTTACGCATTTTGCCATTCTCAAATCCCTGGAAGTAGGCACGGATGTCATAGAAAGAGGCGTTGACATTTACGGGTTCTGCGTAAAGTTCATTATCTTTCTTATGCAGGTAATACTCCCAAAGTTTGCGCCCGGCTTCCATGACTGCTTGCGCCGCAGGTGTGAATTGTATCGGCTCTGTAGGGATAAGGCTTTCTTCCTCACCGAACAATGTATCTGCGTTTTGTGGTTTGAGTTTGCCATTTATGAAGTCCGACATGAAATGCGATTGGAAGTTGTCGGGGGCATTTACCTGTTGCTCTGTGAACGGAATCCAATGGTTGATGCCTTCGGCAGAGGTGATGCGGTTCTGTCCATGGAAAAGGGTATAAGCCAAACAGTCCGATTGGAAGTCGCGGTCGAGTTTCCAACCTTCGTTAGGGTATAAGAATTGGTCGCGGTCATTAAGCCACGTAGCTTCTATGGAATGACGCACGGAATAATTGATACATATAGGTATAATATTCTTATCTGTTATCCACCAACCTCTCGGCACTGGCATCTGTTCTTTATAGTTTAATATATAATTGTAGCCCTGATGTTGAAAATCATTTCGACCATTACTCATAAAACCAATATGATTTCCCTTCTCATCTTTATGAGTCAAAATCCATTTCGTAATATTTCCTTCATCGTCAGCATATGATGCAAAAATTTTTGTTCCATTAAACTCTCCTTTAGATGTATATACCTCACCTCTTATTTCCTTGAATAATTCATCCACAGATGTATCCCATATAAAGAATCCTATTGGAAATTTACCTCTTACATTATCAAATGTATCAGCCGGAACTACAAATAAACTATTAAGTTTTGCTCTAAAAACCTGTCTGAACTCGGCAAAGTTAGGTGCTTGCAATGGCTTTAAAGTCGAGAAATTTGCCAATATAGATCCAGGTATTTCATGATATATACGAATGAAAAACTGTGCAAATAATTCTCTACCAGCTATGCCGATTTCACTCAAGTATTTCTTGTATGTATTATGTACTACAGCTACATTTGTCTTATGAACGCCATTTCCAAACATTACAGATTTATTTCCTGCTTCCGCATAAGGTGGATTAATATAGATGACAAGATGCTTGCGTTTCTCTTCGTCATTGATAATATCTCGTAAACCTTGCGGAAGATCGGCGAAATCGCCGTTCAAGAAATCGAATTGGAAGACGTGTGCCTTGAGAAGATTGGAACGCTCTCCCATGTGCTCAATACGTTCGTGCATAACATCTACGTCAGCTTTGTCAAGGGTTGAAGCCCAGATGTTATATTTGTTGGTAAGGCCGGCAAGCAGATTTCCCGTGCCCGCACAGCAGTCCCATACGTAATAATTTTCCTGCCAATCCTCACCGAGCACATTTGCGAGGTATTCTTGACTTTTTTCCACCCAGATACGCGGCGTAAAGTAGCTGCCTTTGCGCTCACGGATATCCTGCGGTACCAATAAATCACGGCGCTCCACGATCTTATCCCAATACTCCTTTTTAGGCGGTCTTGTGTATTTCGACCAAAAACGAGAGTGCGCCGCCATGTTGTCATTGAACGGCACGGACTTAGACGCCCAAAGGCCATCGGTGTCTATCTTGCGGTCCAATTCGTAATGGTTCGATTTGAGCAATACATGCAGGTTCTCAAGCAGCGTTTCATTGTCGCCGGACATGATATCAGCCAAATAGAAATCCGCATCAAGCAGTCCGTTCTTCTTGGCATTATCCCAATTAACGGCAATAGACGGCATTACCTCTTTGCGCCATTTCTCGTATATGTGCGTGAAGTTATTATAGGTAATACGCATGCGTTGTACGCTGTCGCGACCGCTGACAAAGTTACGTTTGATAAAACGCTGCAGATCCTTCTTGTCATTGAAGAAATTGAAGAAATAAACGTTCTCGTTCTCTTTTCCTGTCTCGGTCAGTTGTTTCTTAACCATCTCTTTGAGTTGTTTGAACTCTTTGGACTCATGGTCAGAGGGCGCAACCGTCCAGTCGAAATCATTTTGAGAGAAGACTTCCATTACTGCGCTAAAGGGGATGAAGGCAATCTTCTCCGCATCGAACGCACCGAGGAACTTAGGCGGCAGGTTCTTGTCGAACGTGCGCTCACGGCCTATCGTAAAAATCAATTGGATAAAGGCATCATGGAACGCCGAAGGCGTAAGTGCTCCTTTCTTGGCTTCCGCCCATAATACATATTCAATCTCGGGAAAAAGTTCCTTGCCGGTTTGAGGGATAGCTACACTAAAATCAATGTTGCCGATGAGTTTGCGGCAGTCGTATTCCTTGAAGAAATCTTCACGCACGTTATTAATAATCGTGCCTTCTTTGTCCTTGAGAGAGTACATAAGGCACGATAATTATTTATTATTCCATTCCGGAAGTGAATGCTGCCACACCCCATTCTTGTGGAGGCAGAGGATGAGTTGGCGGGCATCGGGGTTGCCGAGGTCCGCTGCGCGGAGGAGCATGATATCCGCCTCGTCGCGGCTGACAGTAGTGAGACCGAGACTGTCGGGCAGGTCGCCCTGCCATTTCAGGTACGCAGCCGCACCGGTGATGAACAGACCGCGCGGGTCCTCGTCCATGTACGCGCGAAGAGAATCGGGGTCACAGAAAACAGAACTGCTGACCTCGACCGGAGAAGAAGCGGCACGATAACCGCACACAAAGATACCAATAAAGAATAATCCTAACAGCGCAAGCGAGACGTGCTTTGCGACATTTCCCTTACTGTGGGGGTAAAATTGAACATTTGATTTTGTGTTGTCATAGTGTTACGCGATTACGCCTGCGTGTAATTGCTCAATAGGGAATATAAGATCCCAACTCTTGCCCCACACTACATTACCGTTCTCAATGGAGAATTGACGGAACTTACGTGGGTCAAGGTATTTATTATACTGCGGATGCGGGTGACGACGAATGAAGTCACCTATATCCACTCTCCGGGTCGTTTGATCGCTGAACAACAAGTCCACCGACAAATTGCCCGCATCTTTTGCTTCCTGAATATACAATTTGCTCATAGTTATAATTTGGTTTTAATGGTTGTACTCTTAACTGCCTGTCTCAAAACAAAGAACTTAATCCACTTGGTAATAATGTTTTTGCTGTACTTCCTAATGAATTCTTCGGCTGTCTTTTGATCTTTGGAAGATAATGGTTCCTCTCCGGCTTTTTCACGTACACGGATTTCCGTCAAAATGCCATTATCCATAATAAGCTCGAAAATACTTTGGCATCCTTTATGCGTAACATGCACGTGGATAGGCTCGTGCTCATTAGAATAGAAGAAAAAGACAAATCCAAAATATTCAAAAATTTTAGGCATAATAGTGGTTGTTTTAATTCACGCCGCAAAGATATACATTTTTTTCGATATATGCAAATAAAAAATGAAAAAAAACGCGCGCCGCACGCCACAACCCCTAAATAGCAAAAGAGGATCACCACCGGAGGTAATAGCCCGTTACACCTTACTTATGCATGCAGTCGTGCGCGCGGGAGTGAGAGAAATGGCGATAAAGGGCATTTATTTGCGTTCTAAGCGCATCAAGGAAATTTACCGAGGGGGTGTCGAAAATCAATAAAAATGCAAAAATATCGCAAAAAATTTGCGTATGTCGCGGAAAAGTTGTACCTTTGCACCCGCAAAGGTGTGGGGTTTAAGAAAATAAACCAAGATAAACCCCTCTGGCGGCAATACGCCTACAGCGCTCCGAGGCTCCGCCCCAACAGCCTACTTATAAATAAATTTAACGTAGTCCGTTAGGACGAACCCTCACATCCAAGGATGTAATTGCCGCCAGAGGCGATAAACAGAGATAAATTTTATAGCAAATTAAATTTACAGTAGCCCGCCAGAGCGAACCGCACCTCCAACGGAGGTAAATGCCCGGGACAGAGCCTGGCGATAAACAGAAATTAGGACGCTTCGCTACAGGACGGCCTACGGCCTATAGGATGTAGAAATTAATTAAAATAAACACTAAATACAATGGAAGAAAACAACGATTTGATTCAGAATGATCACATTATTCCGGTGAAGATTGAGGAGGAAATGAAGACCTCTTATATCGACTACTCGATGTCTGTGATCGTGTCGCGTGCATTGCCTGATGTACGTGACGGCTTCAAGCCCGTTCACCGCCGCGTGCTGTTCGGTATGAACGAGTTGGGCAACACCTCCGACAAGCCGACTAAGAAGTCCGCTCGTATCGTCGGTGAGGTGATGGGTAAGTATCACCCGCACGGTGACAGTTCTATCTACGGTACGCTCGTGCGTATGGCGCAGCCTTGGGCGATGCGTTATTGCCTCGTAGACGGTCAAGGTAACTTCGGTTCGGTGGACGGTGATGGCGCTGCCGCTATGCGTTATACCGAGGCGCGTCTGTCGAAGCTCGCCGAGGAGATGCTGCGCGATATCGAGAAAGACACCGTAGATATGGTGCCGAACTTCGATGACTCGCTGCTCGAGCCGGCTGTGCTGCCTTGCCGCTTCCCGAACCTGCTGGTGAACGGCGCCAGTGGTATCGCCGTAGGTATGGCGACCAACATGCCGACACATAACCTCTCAGAGGTCATCGACGGATGCTGCGCGTATATCGATAATATCAAGGCACGCATGCACGACGCGAGCGTAGAGGATATCACGGTCGAGGACCTGATGGAGTTCGTCAAGGCTCCGGACTTCCCGACGGGCGGTACCATCTACGGCTATCAGGGCGTCAAGGACGCTTTCGAGACCGGCCGCGGACGTATCGTCATCCGCTCGAACGCGGAGATAGAGACCGACGACAACGGCCGCGAGCGCATCATCATCACCGAGCTGCCGTACGGCGTAGTGAAATCCGACCTGGTGAAGAACATCGCCGAACTCGTCAACGACAAGAAGATAGAAGGTATCTCCGATATCAATGACCACTCGAAACGCGATATCCGTATCGTCGTAGAGGTAAAACGCGACGCGAACGCACAGGTAGTGCTCAACAAACTCTATAAGTTCACCGCGCTGCAGTCCAGCTTTGCCGTGAACAACATCGCCCTCGTCAAGGGTCGTCCGATGTTGCTGAACCTCAAGCAGCTGCTCGGATACTTCATCGAGCACCGTATGGACGTCGTAACCCGCCGTACCCGCTACGAACTCAAGAAAGCCGAGGAGAAAGCGCACATCTTAGAGGGCTTGATCATAGCCGTAGATAATATCGACGAGGTAGTACATATCATCCGCGCCAGCCGCACGCCGGCCGACGCTCAGGCAAACCTCGAGGCACGCTTCAATCTCGATAACCTGCAGTCGAAAGCCATCGTAGATATGCGTCTGTCGGCGCTCACCGGCCTGCGTATCGACGAGTTGAAGCACGACTACGAGGAGATAGAGAAACTCATCGCGCACCTCAACGAGCTGCTCGCCAGCGAGGAGATGCGCTACGACGTCATCCGCGCCGAGCTCCAAGAGATCAAAGAGAAATACGGCGACGAGCGTAAGACCCAGATCGTCAAGATGGCGACCGAGTTCAACCCCGAAGATATGTACGCCGACGACGACATGGTCATCACTATCTCGCACCTCGGCTATATCAAGCGTACGCCGCTGGCCGACTTCCGTCAGCAGACGCGTGGCGGTATCGGTTCGAAGGCCGGCAGTGCCCGCGATCAGGATTTCATCGAGAAAGTATATCAGGCTTCGATGCACTCAACCATGATGTTCTTCACCGAGATGGGCCGTCTCTACTGGCAGAAAGTATATGACCTGCCGGAGGGTAACAAGCAGTCCAAAGGCCGCGCTATCCAGAACATGATCAACCTCCAGAAGGGCGATAAGGTCCGCACCTGTATCAACGTCAAAGGCCTCAACGATCCGGAGTACGTAGAGAACCACTACCTCATCTTCATCACCAAGAACGGACTCATGAAGAAGACCACGCTCGAGGCTTACAGCCGTCCGCGCGCTAACGGTATCATCGCGCTCGGTCTGCGTGAAGGCGACGAACTGATCGGTGTCACCCTGACTGACGGACAGAGCGAAATGCTCGTGGCTTCGTACAACGGTAAAGTGTGCCGTTTCAACGAGGCAGGCGTTCGCCCGATGGGCCGCGGAGCAAGCGGTGTAAAGGCAATAACTTTGGAAGAAGATGGACAAGATCGCGTAATTGGCACGGTTTGTGTAGAGAAGGGTACAGAGAAGACTATTCTCGTGATCTCTGAAAACGGATTCGGCAAGCGTACGCCACTGGACGATGAGGACGGCAACCCGATCTATCGCGTCACCAACCGCGGCGGAAAGGGTGTAAAGACCATCGAGATAACCGAGAAGACCGGTCACCTGGTAGGTATCGAAGCAGTCACCGACGAGGACGACCTGATGCTGATGACTAAGTCCGGAACGGCTATCCGCATGGATATCTCGACCATCCGTCAGACAGGCCGCGCCGCACAAGGCGTCAAGCTCATCGAACTCCAGAAACGTAACGACACCCTCGTCAGCGGATGTATCGTTCCGAAAGACGACGAGGAGAATGGCGACTTGCTCGATTCGGATGGCCACAGGCAATCCTCCGTGCTTAATGGTGAAAATGGTGACGCTTCGCTTAATGGTGAGAATGGTGAAATTAACAATGAAAATCAAGAATAATATGAGAAAGACTTTGATTTTGGCAGCTCTGGTGCTTATGAGCGCAGGCTGCTTCGCACAGAAAAACCCGTTAGTAAAGAAAGCTAAGAGCGCGATGAACTCCGAGACCCCGGACTTCCGCGCAGCACGTGACTTCATCGAAGAAGCCCTGGTAGCTGAGCCGACGGCAGAGAACTACTACTGGGCAGGTATGATCGGCTACAAAGAGGTACAGCGCGAGCTCTACAACCAGATGATGGGACAGGGCGTAGATGCTGCTGCCGAAGGTGCTGCTTGCGAGGAGAGTTACAAGTACTGGCTCAAAGCCGACGAACTGGCTCAGGTTCCTGTACTCGACAAGAAAGGCAATACCGTGCCGACCGACCCGAAGATGCGCGGTAAAATAAGCAAGTACATGCTCGAGTACTACACGAACCAGGAACTCGTCAAGTATGGTATCCACCTCAACGAGACGCGTGACTACGCCGGTGCGTACAATGCATTCAAACTGCACATCGAGATCCCTGATCTGGAGATGATGCAGGATCCGAAGCTGCAGAAAGAGATGCCGCGTGATACGGTTTATACGCAGTATAAGTACTACGCTGCTATCTTCGCCGTTCAGGCAGAGATGCACCCGGAGGCTATCGAGGTACTCAAGCAACTCAAGGATGGTGACTACGAGGCTATCGCAGTAAACCAATTCCTCTATCAGGAGTACTTGGCCCTCAAGGACACCGCTAACTTCGTAGCTACGCTGCAAGAAGCAGCTGCCCGCTTCCCGCAAGAGCCGTGGTTCCTCCAGAACCTCATCAACTTCTACATCTTCTCCGGACAGGAGCAGACAGCTATCGACTACCTGGCTACCGCTATCGAGCGCGAGCCGAACGTAGCGCAGTACCATCTTATCAAGGGTAACCTCGATGAGAACCAAGGTAACTACGAGGTAGCGCTGTCGGAGTTCGATAAAGCGCTGGCGCTCGACCCGACGATGGCTGACGCGATGGCAGGTAAGGGTCGTGTATACTACAACCAGGCTGTCAAACTCAACGAGGCTGCTGCGCTCATCTCCGATAACAAGGCCTACAAGAAAGCCCTCGACGAGATGAACGAGGTATTCCGCAAATCGCTGCCGTTCTTCGAGAAAGCACACGAGATGGCTCCGCAAGATCGCAGTTATCTGCAGACCCTTAAGACTTTGTACTACCGCTTCCGTAACGAGCCGGGTATGGAAGCCAAGTACAACGAAGCAAGCGAGAAACTGAACAACCTCTAATGGGACGAATTCTCGCAATAGACTACGGTCGTAAACGCACAGGATTAGCCGTTACGGATATGCTCCGCATAACGGCTAATCCGTTGCTTACGATTGAGACGAGCGAACTGATGAATTGGCTAACTGGCTACTTCGCCAAAGAGCAAGTGGACGAAGTAGTGATCGGACATCCGACCCAGATGAACGGGCAGGAGTCGGAGTCGATGAACTATATCCGCCCGTTCTTGGGAGTCTTTAAGAAGACCTTTCCCGATAAACCGATAACTATGTATGACGAGCGCTTTACGTCGGTTCTGGCGCACCGGGCGATGATAGATGGGGGCATGAAGAAAAAAGACCGACAGAACAAAGCCGTGGTCGATAAGATCGCCGCGTGCATCATTCTCGAGGGCTACCTCGAGAAGTTGAAAGGTGAAAATTGAAAAGTGAAAGAAGATAATTGAAAGTTGAAAGTTTAATAAGTTATGATACTTCCTATATATTTGTACGGTCAGCCGGTACTTCGTAAGCAGGCTGAGGAAATAGCGCAGACGCCGGAACTCAAGCAGTTCATCGCAGACATGTACGAGACGCTCACGCAAGCAGAAGGTTGCGGTCTCGCGGCGCCGCAAGTAGGTAAGCCATGGCGCTTGTTTGTAGTGGACGGCGACGAGTTGGCAGAAGACTATCCGGAGTGCAAAGGATTCAAGCGCGCATTCATCAATCCCGAGCTGATTGAGGAGAGCGAAGAGACTTGTACATACAGCGAAGGGTGCCTTTCGCTGCCCGGCATCAGCGAGAATGTAGTTCGTCCCGTATCGGTGCGCCTGCGTTACTTGGACGAGGATTTTAACGAGCATGAAGAGACCTTTACGGGCTTCCGGGCGCGTATCGTGCAGCATGAGTACGACCACCTGGAGGGACACGTGTTCACCGACCGTATCTCGCCCATCCGTAAGACCTTCACCCGTAACAAACTGCTGGCTATCGCCAAAGGCAAAACCGTCGCTCGTTATAAATATAAAAGGAATTAATGGGTTAGTGGATTAGTGGATTAGTGGTATGGATTGGTTGAATGTCATCATTATGGGCATCGGCTTGGCGATGGACTGCTGCGCCGTGTCCGCTGTGCAGGGCTTGAATGCCCGTCAATGGAACCCGCTGGCGCTGCTGATGGCGCTCATCTTCGGCTGTTTCCATATGGGCATGCCGATCATCGGCTACTACGCCGGCTCACTCTTCGTGGACTTCATGCGGGTCTATGCCCCGTGGATTGCCTTGGTATTGCTGGGCTTCTTAGGCGGAAAGATGATATGGGAGTCCTATCACGAGGACAAAGAAGCCGAGAAAAAGGCCAATTGGCAGGTGTCGAACCTCTTGCTGCTGGCTGTCGCTACGAGTGTGGACGTTTTGGCGACCGGACTATTGTTCGTGCCGTACCCCGACTGGCTCTTCCCCTCGGTAGTAACGATCGGCGCCATCACGGCCCTGTTCTCCTTAGGCGGCTACCTGGTAGGCGTGTTCGTAGGAAAACTGAAGATTAATATGGAACTCATCGGTGGCCTTGTGCTCATCGGCTTGGGTATCAAGATCTGGGCAGAAGGATTCTTATGTTTATAATAGGCGATAACACATTGGTCAGTCTGGATGTACTCGAGAAAGAGTTCTGCTGCGACCTCGACACCTGCCGCGGATGCTGCTGTATCGAAGGTGACGCAGGTGCGCCGCTGACGGCCGAAGAAGAGAAGAAGATCAACGAGATACTGCCGATCCTGCTGCCGGATATGACCAAAGAAGCGAAAGCCGTCGTAGAAGCGCAGGGTATTGCTTATAACGACCCGTCGAACGAACGCGTGACCTCTATCGTCAACAACAAAGACTGTGTCTTTGCCCGTACGGACCACAACGGCTGGTGCTACTGCCTGATAGAGAAAGCGTACAACGCCGGAAAGATTGATTTTAAGAAACCTATCTCGTGTCACCTCTATCCGATACGGCTGACGCAGGTAGGGGAGTATATAGGGCTTGAATACCATCGCTGGGATATATGCCATTGTGCGCGGCAAAAGGGCAAGAAACTGCACCTGCCGCTGTATCAATTCCTCAAAGAACCCCTGATACGCCGGTTCGGACAAGCCTGGTACGATGAATTAGAACTAACCGCTACAGAGTGGAAAAAACAATGCGCGCAGAGATAATTACCATAGGAGATGAACTGCTGATCGGTCAAGTGGTGGACACCAACTCCGCCTGGATGGCCGAGCGGCTGAATGAGATAGGTATTGAGTTATACCAAATAACGTCCGTTCACGACCAGCGCGAGCATATCATCGCGGCGCTGGATGAGGCTTTCAGTAGGGCCGATATCGTGCTGACGACCGGTGGCTTAGGTCCCACCAACGATGATATCACGAAGCACGTGCTGTGCGAGTATTTCGATACACACCTTATAGAAGATCAACGCGTGCGCGCGCATATTATGGAGCTCTATCGCGAGCGCCCGGATGTGCTCAACCGCCTGACCGCGACGCAGTGGCTTGTGCCTCAGAGCGCCGAGATACTGGAGAATCGGGTAGGGTCCGCCCCGTTGATGGTCTTTCATCATGGCGCGCAAATCCTGGCTTCCATGCCCGGCGTGCCATACGAGATGAAGATCGCAATGGAGGAACAAATACTGCCGTATCTCGAGACATCGATATCTCGAGATCACGAGACATCAGCCATTATCCATCGCACCTTACAGGTGACGGGCATTCCGGAGAGTTCGTTAGCAATCCTGCTGGAGAACTACGAGGCATCCATGCCCGCCGGTCTGCACTTGGCGTATCTGCCGAAAGACGGCATCATCCGTCTGCGGCTCTCGTCCTACGGCGAGTTGGCACAAGAGGAGATGGACCGCTGGTTTGAGGAATTGAAGACCTTGGTAGCCGACTATCTCATCGCCGATACGGACGAACCCTTGGAGGTGATCTTAGGCAATTTGCTCAAAGCCAAAGGTCAGACGATCGCTACGGCAGAGAGTTGTACGGGCGGTAAACTGGCGTCCTTACTCAATAAACATGCCGGCAGTTCGGCCTTCTATTGGGGCTCTGTCATCAGTTACGATAACAGCGTCAAAGAGCATCTTTTAGGTGTGCCGTCAGAACTGATAAAAGCGCACGGAGTGGTAAGCGAAGAAGTGGTGCGCGTGATGGCAGAGTCCGTTCGCAAAAGCCTCAATACCAATTATGGTATTGCTACTTCCGGCATCGCAGGTCCTTCCGGAGGCTCTGTAGAGAAGCCCGTCGGCACCGTTTGGATCGCTTGGGCAACACCCGAAGGAACGACCGCCGAATGCTTCCATCTCGGCAAACTGCGCGAGCAGATCACCAACCGCGCATGTATCAAAGCAATAGTGGGAATGATACAGAAGGTGAAAGGTTAAAGGTGAAAGGTGAAAGTTGAAAGAATGAATGAGTTAACGCAATTTCTGTTTGAGCCGTCAATCACGCAGTCGCTCTTGTGGCTGACGATCGTGATGACCATCGGTCTATGGCTGGGAGAGAAAGCCAAGATCGGTCATTTCTCCTTGGGCGTTACATGGGTGCTCTTTATTGGTATCGCCCTCGCGTCTTTGGGCGTGAAGATCGACCATGCGGTAGGGCAGTTCGCTAAAGATTTCGGTCTCATACTCTTCGTCTATTCCATTGGTTTGCAGGTCGGACCGTCCTTCTCTCCCTTTAAAAAGGGAGGATTGCAACTCAACATGCTGGCGGCGGCTATCGTGCTGCTCGGCTGTGTATGTACGATCGCGCTTCATTATATCACGGGTATCGACATGTCCACACTCGCGGGTGTGATGTCCGGCGCGACGACCTCTACGCCTTCTCTGGCCGCTGCCCAACAGGCCTATTTTGACCTGACCGGCACGTCTAACCCCGATATCGCGACCGGCTATGCCGTCGCTTATCCCCTCAGTATAGTAGGTGTGATTCTGGCCTTCGAACTCATACGTAAGTCCTTTAAGGTTAGTCTTCCCGAAGAAGAGAAGCGCCTCAAAGATGCGGCGCGAGAGACGACGGAAGAGCCAATTTGCGTGGATCTGACGCTTAATAATCCGCAGATAGACATCCTTACTTTGACCGAACTGCAGCGGCTCTGTCCGATGAAAGAGATGATCGTCAGTCGCGTCATTCGGACGGATGGTTCGGATGAGTTAGTGAACGAACAGACAACCTTCCGCAACGGCGATACACTACGTGTATTAACCGACAAACAACATGTCGATACGCTGCGTCTGCTGGGCCATATGAAGAACTACGACCTGCATGTACAGAGCGAGAAATCGAACCACCTCATCTCCCGCCGTATCGCCGTCACGCGGCCGGAATGCAACGGCAAGCGTATCCGTTCGTTTAACTTGCGTCAGCAATACCATGCGACGATCACGCGCGTCAGTCGTGCAGGTATAGACCTGCTTGCTACGCCTGATATGATTCTGCAACTGGGCGACCGACTGATGGTGGTCGGCGACAAAGACGATGTGGGTAGAGTAGCAGAGACCTTCGGAAATGAGCTCAAACGCCTTGACGTACCGCATCTCTTGCCGGTGTTCTTCGGTATGGTACTTGGTATATGCGTAGGCCTGCTGCCTATTCCGCTGCCGGGTATGGGTTCGACCTTTAAGTTGGGCCTCGTTGGCGGTTCACTCATCGTAGCTATCCTCATCGGCCACTACGGACCGTATTATAACATGGTCACTTTCTCTACTACTTCGGCGAACATGATGTTGCGGCAAGTGGGCCTGACACTCTTCCTGGCGGCCTTGGGTCTCTCCGTAGGAGAGAACTTTGTGCCGACGCTCGTCAATGGCGGTTATCTATGGATAGGATACGGCTTTATCATCACCATCGTACCATTGTTTGTGGTGGGCGGCATCGCGTATAAATGGCTGCATGTCAATTTCTTCAACGTAGTGGGTCTATTGATCGGTTCGATGACCTCGGCGATGGCCTTGCCCTACGCGCAGTCACTCTCGTCGGAGAACAACCAGGCATCGGTTTGCTACGCTACCGTCTATCCGTTTACGACCTTCCTGCGTGTGATGGCAGCCCAACTCTTGGTACTGATCTTCTGCTCCTTTACCTCAGCAGACACGCTCGCGCCGCAAGCCCTGCCGAATAGCGTCAATACGGCGATAGGCGAAGAGTACGGACCGACGCTCACGATAGACGATAACACACTGTATTTCGTAGGCCTGAACCGCGGAGAGACGAACGTCACGGAAGATATCTTCGTCTCTCGTCGCGATCGCAAAACGGGCGCGTGGAGTGCCGCGCAGATAGTGCCCGGATTAAGTACTCCGTATCGCAACGAAGCGCCGACCTCTATCTCCGGCGACGGCCGCACGATGCTGGTCTTTGTGGAAGGCCGTATGTGCTTCTCGACCCGCGGACCGCAAGGATGGTCCGAACCCCGTCCGCTACCGCGACACCTGCAGTTAGGTAACTGGCAAGCGGACGCGATGATCACCGCTGACGGCAGCGCCTTGCTCTTTGCCGCCAATTATCCGGCGGAAGGCGAGGAAAAAGCGAGCCTGAACATCTTCATCAGTGAGCGCACCGAAAGCGGGTGGAGTACACCGTACTCCATCGGACCTGTCATCAACACCGCCGGCATGGAGCGTTCGCCCTTCCTGCACCCCGATATGAAGACTCTTTACTTTTCTTCGGACCGGGAAGGCACACTCGGCGAACTCGATGTGTGGGTGACTCGCCGCTTGGCCGACACGTGCTGGAACTGCTGGTCTGAACCCGAGAACCTGGGTGCGACTATCAACACCACCGGCCGAGACTGCTGGTATAAGATTTCGGCGGACGGCAAGACGGCTTACTATGCCCAGAAAAACGGCCGCAGACACGATATCTATTCCGTCACTCTGCCGGAAGACAAGCGCCCGGAACCTATTACGATACTTAGCCGGAACGAAGCTGTAGCGATCAATAACTTGCTCTTCGAGACCGCCAGCGACAAGATCCTTCCGGTCTCGCTGCCGGAACTGAAGCGTATCGCCCTTTTTGTGCAGACTTACGGCTATGCCGTACGCCTCGCCGGACACACGGATAATATCGGTAAATCCGAAGATAACAAAGACCTCTCGCAGCGCCGCGCAGAGTCCGTAAAACGCCAACTGGTAGAATACGGTTGTGACGAAGCGAAAATCAAAGCCTTCGGCTACGGAGACACCAAGCCTGTGGCTTCCAATGAGACCGAAGAAGGTCGCCAACAAAACAGACGCGTAGAGATAACAATACAATAAACTATTTATGAAAAAAATCTTCTTTTTAGCAGCTTTGCTGCCCCTGTTGAGTTTTGCTCAAGAACGCATCATGGTCATTGCTGACCCGCACGTACTACCGCAGTCGGTTATTGACCAAACAGCTAATTTTGACGAGTACATGCAGACCCAGCGTAAGATGCTGGACCTGAGTGAACCGATCTGGAAAGCCTTATTGGACACGGCCCTGGCGCACAAACCGGAGTTAGTGCTTATCCCCGGCGACCTTACCCGCGATGGTGAAAGTGCGGCACACGAGATGGTTTCGAACGGCATTGCCCGTTTGCAAGAAGCTGGCATTCGCACGTTGGTTATCCCGGGCAATCACGACCTTCCGGGCGATAATTGGGAGAGCCTTTACCCGGGTACGTTTGTGGATGCCGAGAAGGACGCCGACTCGCATTCGTTTGCCGTAGAACCGCTCAAAGGACTGACGGTGATTGGTATTGACGGATCGGACGGCAAGGCCCCTATCGGTAAGTTATCGGCCACGACGCAGGCTTGGATCATGGAGCAGGCAGACGCCGCTGTTGCCAAAGGCAATATGATCATCGCGATGACGCACTGGCAGATTCTGGAGCATTTTGATGAGCAAGCAACGCTCGAGAGTTCGTGCCGTTTCAGCAACGCGGACGAGCTGCGTGACCAATTGATGCACCATGGTGTACATCTCGTGCTCACCGGCCATTTCCACGTGAACGGTATCACGACCTTCCGCGACACGACGGGTCTGACGAACGATAGTCTCGTAGAGATCACCACCGGCTCGCCGATCACTTATCCGTGCCCGTACCGATGGCTGACCATCTCGAAGGACCGCAAGAGTGTGGCGGTGGAGACCGACTATATCCGCTCCTTAGAAAACATCGCGGACCTCACGACCTACAGCCGCGACTGGATGTATATGCATACCCAGAATATGATTCCCGCACTCGCTACCAGAGCTTGGAGTAAAGTGTTGAGTAAATGGGACGATAAAATCGTACCAATGATGCAACAGGCAGGTATTCCGTCGTACGTGATAGCAGGTATCAAGATGCTGTTGCCGCAAGACGAAGAAAAACAGATCGAAATCACGCAGAAACACCTGGGAGAACCGGCGGCTAATCTGTACCTCTTCCATTCCGAGGCCAACGAGAACGAGCACCCGGCAGAAGGTCAACAACTCGCAGACGCTGTGTACGCAGGTATGGAAGGTATGATTAATGATCTCTTCGGCATATTCGCGTCCGTAATTCCTACGTTCAAGACTATCGCCCGCACCGCCGCAGAAGTGCCGGTACAGTCGCTGGTGGAAGACAAGACCTTGCGCTACTCGTCCTTTGCCGATGTGACCGACGACCTGCACCCGATATTGGTGATCAATAATGCCGCGTCGCAAGGAGTAGAAGAGGTAGAAGACGGCGCATCGCGCGCTACCAAATACATCCTCAACGGACAGCTGTTCATCCAAAAGGGCGATCGTATTTACACCCCGCAAGGACAGCAAATTGCTCAATAAATTGACAAAAAAGGTGAAAAAGTGGCATACACTATTGTGTATGTCATTTTTTTTGTGTAACTTTGCACGCAAATTTGCATATCATATAAAATATCTATACAATGAATCTTTCTGAATTAACTGACAAAATCTACGCAGAAGGCGTAGAGAAAGGCAATGTAGAGGCGAAACAAATCGTTGAGAATGCGACCAAGAAAGCCGAAGAGATCATTGCTCAAGCAGAGAAAAAAGCTGCGTCTATCATCGCCGACGCAGAGAGTAAGTCTGCGGACCTGGACAAGAAGACGCGCGCGGAGTTGAAGCTCTACGCCGAGCAGAGTGTCAACGCGGTGAAGACCGAGATCGTGAACCTGCTGTCCGATAAGATAGCAGCAGACAGCGTGAAAGCCGCTACGGCAGACGCGAAGTTCATGCAGGGCCTGATCGCCAAATTGGCGGAGCAGCTGTCTAAGAACGGCGAGGTTATCATCGAGGCCAAGGATGCCGACGCGCTGAAGAAATACTTTGCCGCGAACGCAAAAGGATTGCTCGAGAAAGGCGTGAAGATCGCGGAGGTGAAAGGTATCAAGACCGACTTCACCATCCAGCCGGCCAAGGGCGGCTACAAACTTGCCTTTGGCGATGCCGAGTTCATCGCATATTTCAAGGAAATGCTTCGTCCCCAACTCGTAGAAGAACTGTTCTGATATGACGTACGAGTATTTACTGGCCGGACTACCTGAGTTAAAAGCAGGCTCAGACGCTCCTATCTCGCTGGACAAACTCAACGAGTTGCTCGACGAGTGCTTGACGGCGTCGGATAAAGCGCAGCTTAACTTATTGCGTGCTCCGATGGACGAAGCGACGCTGGCGGAAGGGCTGAAAGCAAACAATACGTTCGTGCGCGAGTGGTTTGCGTTCAATCAGGACATGAACAACGTCCTGGTGGCGCAGATATGCCGCAAGCACGGCTTTGACGTCAAGACCCAGATCGTCGGAGAAGGGGAGGTTGCGGAGCAATTGCGCACGCACGCCACCCAAAAAGACTTCGGTCTGAACGAGGTGGACGGCGACTGGACGGAGATTCTTGCGCTGGCAGGTATCGAAGACCTGATGCAGCGCGAGAAAGCGCAAGACGCGATTCGGTTTACATGGCTCCAAGACCGCACGGAGTTCGACTTCTTCTCGTCAGAGATGGTCTTTGCGTACTACCTCGAAGCGGTGATGCTGCATAGATGGAGTATCCTGACCATCGAAGAAGGCGAGAAAGTATTCCGCGAGTTAGTGAAAGACATGAAAAAAGGAATTAAATTAGACTAAGATATGACAACAGGAAAAGTAAAAGGTATCATCTCGAACCTCGTGACGGTGGGCGTAGATGGTCCTGTAGCACAAAATGAGATTTGCTACATCTACATCGGTGAGACCAAACTGATGGCGGAGGTCATCAAAGTCATCGGTGTGAATGTGTACGTGCAGGTGTTCGAGTCCACCCGTGGCCTGAAAGTAGGCAACAAAGTTGAGTTCACCGGACACATGCTCGAAGTAACGCTCGGTCCGGGTCTGCTCAGCCGTAATTACGACGGTCTGCAGAACGACCTCGACAAACTGACAGGCGTATTCCTCAAGCGCGGTGAGTATAACTTCCCGCTGGACACCGAGAAGAAATGGTCCTTCCAACCGCTCGCCAAAGTAGGCGATAAGGTAGAAGCTGCTTCGTGGCTCGGTGAAGTGGATGAGAACCATCAGCCGCATAAAATTATGGTGCCCTTCGTGTTCGAAGGCACGTACACCGTGAAGTCGATTGCCAAAGCAGGTGAGTACACCATCAATGAAGTGATGGCTGTGCTGACCGACGCAGAAGGTAATGACCACGAGGTGACGATGGTACAGAAATGGCCGGTGAAGAAAGCGATCCTCGCTTACCGCGAGAAACCGCGTCCCTTCAAACTTCTGGAGACCGGCGTGCGTACCATCGATACCGCCAACCCGCTCTGCGAGGGAGGTACAGGCTTCATCCCGGGCCCGTTCGGAACAGGTAAGACCGTGCTCCAGCATGCCATCTCCAAGCAAGCGGCAGCCGATATCGTGATCATCGCAGCCTGCGGTGAGCGTGCGAATGAGGTCGTAGAGACCTTTACGGAGTTCCCGGAGCTCGATGACCCGCATACAGGCCGCAAACTGATGGAGCGTACGATCATCATCGCTAACACCTCGAACATGCCGGTCGCTTCCCGTGAGGCGTCAGTATATACGTCTATGACCATCGCGGAGTACTACCGCTCGATGGGTCTGCGCGTGCTGCTGATGGCGGACTCTACGTCCCGCTGGGCACAGGCGCTGCGTGAGATGTCGAACCGTTTGGAGGAGCTTCCCGGACAGGATGCTTTCCCGATGGATTTGTCCGCTATTATCGGTGCGTTCTACGCTCGCGCAGGATACGTGTACCTCAATAATGGCGCAACAGGTTCGGTCACCTTCCTGGGTACTGTTTCTCCGGCCGGAGGTAACCTCAAAGAGCCTGTGACGGAGGGTACGAAGAAAGTGGCACGTTGTTTCTATGCTTTGGAGCAGGCACGTGCCGACCGTAAGCGCTACCCGGCTGTGAACCCGATCGACAGTTATTCGAAATACGTAGAATATCCGGAGTTCGAGGAGTATATCTCGCAATTGATCGATAAAGACTGGCTGCCGATGGTCAATGATATGAAGACCTACATGCAGCGCGGTAAGGAGATTCAGGAGCAGATCAACATCCTTGGTGATGACGGTGTGCCTGTGGACTACCATGAGGCATTCTGGAAAGCCGAGGTGATTGACTTCGTGATCCTACAGCAAGATGCGTTCGATAAGATCGACGCCGTATGTCCGCTCGAGCGTCAGCAGTACATGCTCCGCCTTGTGATGGATATCTGCAAGCACGACTACGACTTCGATAACTTCCTTGATGTAGTGGACTACTTCAAGCGTATCATCAACCTCTGCAAACAGATGAACTACTGTGAGTTCCACAGCCCCGATTTCGAGGACTATCGCAAGAAACTCGATGAACTGTTAGCTGAAAAACAAATTAAAGATTAAGTACTATGGCAAAGGCTTTTCAAAAAATATATACGCAGATCTCTGCGATAACCAAAGCGACGCTGTCGCTTAAGGCCGAAGGAGTAGGTAATGACGAGTTGGCGCTGGTGAATGGTAAGTTGGCGCAAGTAGTGAAGATCCTCGGCGACGAGGTAACGCTACAGGTGTTCCAAGGTACCGAAGGTATTCCGACCAACGCAGAAGTAGTATTCCTTGGTAAGGCTCCGAGCCTGAAGGTAAGTGACCAGTTAGCCGGCCGTTTCTTCAACGCCTACGGCGACCCAATTGATGGCGGACCTGCTATCGAGGGTAAAGAGGTCGAGATCGGTGGTCCTTCCGTGAACCCCGTACGTCGTAAACAGCCGTCCGAGCTTATTGCGACAGGTATCGCCGGAATCGACTTGAACAACACCTTGGTATCCGGTCAGAAGATCCCGTTCTTCGCCGATCCGGACCAGCCGTACAACCAAGTGATGGCGAACGTAGCGCTGCGTGCGCAGGCCGATAAGATCATCCTCGGCGGTATGGGTCTGACCAACGACGACTACCTCTATTTCAAGAACGTGTTCACCAACGCGGGTGTGCTCGACCACATCATCTCGTTCGTTAACACGACCGAGAACCCGCCGGTAGAGCGACTGCTAATCCCCGATATGGCCTTGACGGCCGCAGAGTATTTCGCTGTGGAGAAACACGAAAAAGTGCTTGTGCTGCTGACGGATATGACGCTCTACGCCGATGCGCTGGCGATCGTCTCGAACCGTATGGACCAAATTCCTTCTAAGGACTCCATGCCGGGTTCGCTCTATTCCGACCTCGCTAAGATCTACGAGAAGGCCGTGCAATTCCCGGAGGAAGCAGGTGGCGGTTCAATCACCATTATCGCCGTGACGACCCTCTCGGGCGGCGATATCACGCACGCTATTCCGGATAACACGGGTTATATCACGGAAGGTCAGCTCTACCTCCGCCGTGACTCCGATATCGGTAAAGTCATCGTCGATCCGTTCCGCTCACTGAGCCGTCTAAAACAATTGGTAGCCGGCAAGAAGACCCGCGAAGACCATCCGCAAGTAATGAATGCGGCTGTTCGCCTGTACGCCGATGCTGCCAACGCCAAGACGAAGAAAGAGAACGGTTTCGACCTGACCGACTACGATGAGCGTTGCTTGAGCTTCGCACGCGACTATAGCCGCGAGATCCTAGCGATTGACGTGAACATCAACACCGTTGAGATGCTCGACATCGCTTGGCAACTCTTCGGCAAGTACTTCAAGCCGGAAGAGGTAAATATCAAACAAGCATTAGTGGATAAATATTGGCCAAAAGCATAAATTATGGCTATAACGTATCAATTCAATAAAACATCGTTGCAGAGCCTGGAGAAGGACCTCAAGATGCGGCAACGAACTTTGCCTACTTTGCAAAGCAAAGAGACGGCCTTACGTCTCGAAGTGAAGAAGGCAAAGAAAGAACTCGAGGACTTGGATAAAGAAGTCGAGCGCCGCATCAAGGACTATAACCAGATGATAGCGCTTTGGGGCGAGTTTGACACTTCACTCATTCACGTGGATGACGTGCGTATGTCGATTAAAAAGATTGCCGGCGTACGTGTTCCCGTGTTGGATGAAGTGGTCTACACGACCAAAGAGTTCTCACTCTTCTCAAGTCCGAAATGGTTCGCCGACGGCTTTGACCAACTCAAAACGATAGCGGACGTAGGTATCCGGCAGGAGTTTGTGCGGCGCAAAGTGGATTTGCTTGAGTATGCGCGTAAGAAAACCACGCAGAAAGTGAACCTCTTTGAGAAAGTACAGATCCCGGGTTACCAAGACGCGATTCGTAAGATCAAGCGCTTCATGGAGGACGAGGAGAACCTCAATAAGTCCAGCCAGAAGATCGTAAAAGCAAAGAAAGGAGGACAGAGCGATGATTAGTAAGATGAAGAAATATACCTTCTTGGTATTCCATCGTGACTACGACACTTTCTTAACGCAATTACGCGACCTGGGCGTCGTACATATCACCGAGAAGGCAGCAGGTCTTATCGAAGACAACGAGGACTTGCAGGCTGCCCTTCAGCACGAGGATGAACTGCGTCACTTGCTTGCGCAAGGTGCGCCGGATCAATTGATTCAAGAGCGCACGGCGGTCGAGGAACGTATCGCTGCTGCGCAGGAAGCCGCCAAACAGGCTGCAGTATGGGGCGATTTCGATGCCGCGCGTATCGAAGCCCTCAAAGAAGCCGGTTATACCCTTCGGTTCTTCCAGTGCTCGAGCAAATCCTTCGAGGAAGGATGGGGTATTAAGGTGAATGAGAAAGAAGGCAAGACGTACTTCGTGGCTGTTTCGGAGTGTTCGGAAAATTCGGATTATTCCGAATTGCCTGTCACCGAGATCGCTCAACCCGAGAAATCGGAGAAACAGTGGTTGCAGGAAGTGGAGCACCTCAATGGTCTGCTCGCAGCCGCCAACGGCCGCATAGAGGCTTGGCAGAAGGCAAATATCGAGGATATAAAGGCTCAACTCGTCGAGGCACGTCAGCAAATAGACTGGCAGCGCGTGCAACTCTCAACGGACAAACTGGCCGATGGCGCGTTATGCCTCATCGAGGGTTTCTGTCCGATAGACAAAGAACCCGCACTCAACGAGATGCTCGAATCCGCGCAGGTTTATTACGAGGCGGAAGAACCAAGCAAAGAGGATAATACGCCGATTGAGTTGAAGAATAACTTCTACACGCGCTTGTTTGAACCTATCACGCGGCTCTATTCCTTGCCGAACTACGCAGAGATAGACCCGACGCCGTTCTTTGCGCCGTTCTTCATGCTCTTCTTCGGTCTCTGTTTGGGAGATGGCGGTTATGGCTTGGTAGTCCTCCTCGCAGGACTTGCGGTCATCCTCAAGGCTCCGAAACTCAAAGAGTGGGGTTGGCTGGGCGTCTTTATGGGTATCACGACTATGGTCGTAGGTATCCTCACGGGTATGTTCTTCGGTATCAACCTCGAAGAAGTAGCTGTGCTTGCGCCTGTCAAGCAGTATTTCATTACCGAGACCAATGCAACCGTGCATTTCATGGGCGGCGCATACCACCCGATGATGGTCTTTGCTATCCTCATCGGTATCTTCCAAATCCTCTTTGCAATGGGCTTTAAGGTGGTGAAGATCACGCTCCGTGACGGCTTTAAGTATGCAGCCTATGACTGCGCTTGGCTGGTAGCCCTTGTGACACTTATCGTATGGTTTGCCCTTGCCGGTTCACTGAATACGATCGGTCTATATACCATTTATGGTATATTGGGTCTCTGCGCATTGTTCATATTGTTCTACAAAGACCCGGATCGGAAGATCCTGCTCCTCAATCTGGGCGGAGGTCTCTGGGGAACGTATAACATGGTCAGCGGACTCTTGGGCGATGTGCTCAGTTATATCCGTCTGTTCGCGCTGGGTCTCGCCGGAGGTATTCTCGGAAATGTCTTCAATGCCTTGGCTTTGCAGGCCGGAGGATCTCTGCCGGGCTGGATAGGATGGTTGCCGACACTGCTCATTCTGGTATTCGGCCACTCGCTGAACTTCGCGCTGTGTCTCATATCATCGGTAGTACACCCGATGCGTCTTACCTTCGTTGAGTTCTACAAGAACGCCGGTTTCGAAGGAGGAGGAAAAGAGTATAAACCTTTTAAGAAATAATAATAACACAATAAACATTCAACAATTATGACATTAAATTTGATTCTCGCCTTTATTGGCGTCGCTTTCATGGTCGGTCTGTCCGGCGTAGGTAGTGTGTATGGTTTGACGATGTGCGGTAATGCCGTTGTCGGAGCCTTGAAGAAACGTCCGGATGCAATGGGTATCTACATCCTCTTGTCCGCTCTGCCTTCTACACAAGGTATCTACGGCTTCGTAGGCTACTTTATGGTACAGAAATACCTGACCGCAGGTATTACTACGCTGCAGGCTGCTGCTATCCTCGGCGGCGGTATCGCGCTGGGTTTGGTAGCTCTCTTGTCTGCTATTCGTCAAGGACAGGTATGTGCAAACGGTGTAGCTGCTACCGGTAGCGGTCACAATGTCACCGCCGGTACCATGATTATGGCTGCTTTCCCGGAGTTCTACGCTATTCTGGCGCTGCTCGTCGTTATCCTGATGGGCGGTCTGATGGGTGAACCTGTAGTTCTCTAATCATGACAAAAGCATTCGTTTTCCCGGGGCAGGGTAGCCAATTCCCGGGTATGTGCAAAGATCTCTACGATGCGCATGTAGAGGCACGCGAGATGTGTCAGGCAGCCAATAGGCTGCTTGGCTTCTCGCTTACCGATGTGATGTTCGAAGGCACAGCAGAGGACCTCAAACAGACCAAAGTGACGCAACCCGCTGTCTTCTTGCACTCGGTAGTAGCACAACGTCTTATGACGATTGAGACGCCGCACATGGTTGCCGGACATAGTCTGGGTGAGTTCAGCGCGCTCGTAGCGTGCGGCGCTCTGCGTTTTGAAGACGCCTTATTATTAGTGAGCGCGCGCGCACAGGCGATGCAGGCTGCGTGCGAGGCAAATCCCGGAACGATGGCAGCCGTACTTGGTCTGCCCGACGAACAGGTTGATGCGATTTGCCAAGAGCAGAAGGATGGGGTAGTAGTTGCCGCTAACTTCAACTGCCCGGGACAAGTCGTTATCTCCGGTGAGATAGAAGCGGTTGATGCCGCTTGTGTGGCACTCAAGGAAGCCGGTGCACGCCGTGCGCTGCGTCTCCCCGTAGGAGGTGCTTTCCACTCTCCGCTCATGGCACCCGCAGCCGAAGAACTGAAGGCTGCGATCCTCAAAACGGAGTTCAGAAAACCCTTCTGCCCAATCTATCAGAATGTCTCTGCAAAAGCAGAAATTGAACCGGAAATTATCCGCGAAAACCTTCTCAAACAACTCACAGCCCCCGTTCGCTGGACGCAGTCGGTGCAAAATATGATTGCGGATGGCGCAACAGAGTTCTATGAGTTTGGCCCGGGAGACGTCCTTAAAGGACTGATTCGGAAGATTAATCCAGAAGTGCAGGTGGGCTAATTCACTCACTCATTAATTCTCTCATTCACTAAACATTAACAATGATCAAAACAATTGGTGTATTAACTTCCGGAGGAGATGCTCCGGGAATGAATGCAGCCATCCGTGCGGTGACACGTGCAGCTATCGCGCAAGGACTGCAAGTGAAAGCCATTTATCGTGGCTACAAAGGTCTTATAGACGGCGAAGTAAAGAGTTTTACTTCCCAAGATGTGTCAGGTATTATCCAACGCGGCGGAACCATCCTCAAGTCCGCGCGTTGTTTGGAGTTCCAGACGCCCGAAGGCCGCAAACAAGCGTTTAAGACCATTCAGAAGGAGCAGATAGACGCACTCGTCGTTATCGGCGGAGATGGCACCTTCACGGGTGGCCGGCTCTTTGCGCAGGAGTATGACGTGCCGGTGATTGGTCTGCCGGGTACGATCGACAATGATCTCTGGGGCACAGACGCCACGATTGGTTACGACACCTCGCTCAGTACGATCACCGAGTGCATTGACAAACTGCGTGACACCGCTACCTCGCACGAGCGCGTATTCCTGGTGGAAGTCATGGGCCGTGATGCGGGCTTCCTGACGCTCAATGCGGCGATTGCCGGAGGCTGTGAAGCAGCTATCATCCCGGAGCGCAAGGCGGTTAAAGAGCAGATCGAAGAAGCCATCGGTAGCGGAAAACGCAAGACCAAGAACTCATCCATCATCTTAGTCCAGGAACATGCCGTAGAAGGCGGTGCAGCGACCGTAGCGAAGATGATTGAGAAGATCCATCCGGAGTTCTCGACGCGTGTCACGGTGCTTGGCCATTTACAGCGCGGTGGAAGTCCTTCGGCCTACGATCGCATTCTGGCTTCCCGAATGGGCGTAGCTGCTGTACAAGCCCTGTTGGACGGCCAGCGCAACGTCATGGTTGGTATCCAGAATGATGACATAGTACTCATTCCCCTGAGTAAGGCCATTCATCAGAAAAAGGATGTCAAGGAAGACTCATGGCAAGCCCTTCTCACCCTAAGTATATAATTACAAAAATTAAACTTTAAACATTATCATTATGATTTCCAAACGTTTAGAGGACGCTATTAACGCCCAAATCAATGCCGAGATGTGGTCGGCGTATTTATACCTCAGTATGTCTGCTTATTGCCAAGACAAAGGTTTTGCCGGCATGGCGAACTGGTTCTTCATCCAATTCAAGGAGGAGCAAGACCATGCGCAGATTTTCTACAACTACCTCATCAGCCGTGGTGGCCGTGTGCTGCTGAAGGCGATTGATGCGGTGGAGACGGAATGGGCATCTCCGCTTGCTGCTTTCGAGGCTACGTACAAGCACGAGCAGCAAGTGACCTCTCTCATCAACAATCTTATGCAGATTGCCGTAGATGAGAAAGATTTTGCCGCTCAGAGCCGTCTCCAATGGTTCATCGACGAGCAGGTGGAAGAGGAAGAAAATGCCGTGGACATCATCAACAAACTCAAACTCTTGGACGGCAATTCCTACGGACTCTATGTTCTTGATCAGGAACTCGCTGCCCGCGTGTATGCGACGCCTTCACCCTTAGCTCCTAAGGCATAAGCATGGATATCGCACTTCTTGTTATAGCATTTATCTTGATGCTGATAGGTATTATCGGTTGTATAGTGCCCGGTCTTCCGGGCACGCCGATAGCCTATGCCGGCCTTTGGGTTGCGCAAGCTACGGAGTATGTGGACTTCAGTTGGAAATTCCTGCTAGTCTGGGGAATTGTCACGATAGTTATCTCCGTGCTGGATTATGTTGTTCCTGCTTGGGGTACGAAGCAGTTTGGCGGCACAAAATGGGGCGTATGGGGAAGTACGATAGGCGTCTTTGTAGGCCTTTTCTTCGGCGCTTTTGGTGTCATCCTCGGCCCACTGGTAGGTGCTATCCTCTTTGAACTGATACCTGTCGCGCTGCATGGACAAATAACCGACAAAGCCCTCTCTGCTGCCCTTCGGGCAGGCTGGGGTAGTTTCATTGGCATCCTGTTTGGTACAATCATCAAACTCATTGCCTGCGGCCTTATGACGCTCGCGCTGATACAAGCAATATGGTAAACTGGTGGGGCTTTTGCCCCGCTTTTTTGGCACGATACTTGTAGGACTTTGGGTATGAAACGTTTTTATTCCTTCATAGTAGCCCTTCTTGCCGCGGTCTCGATGTCCGCGCAGTATGTGGTGTCCGACAAGTATAACCTGTATTTCGAGGACACCGGCCATGAAGTGACAACCCGCAAATCTGTAGATTGTACGGATAACTACCAGGATCTATGGAATGGCTGCTATGTGAAGACTTCCGGCAGTAGGATATACATCTACCGCGGTTCATCGTCCATCCTTTATGGCGACGAGATTAACCTTCTCTACAACGGCTATTACCGCGTCAGACGAGGAAATACATGGTATCTGGCCGATGAAGACGGAGATCTCGTGAGCGGCATCTACGGCAAAGCCATCTATTACTTCCCGTTCGACTATGTGACGCTCCAACGCGGTTCCGGCTATTGGGATATATACCATTGTTCCGGCCGTAAGGTGGATTGTTATTCCGACGAATGTCCGCTCATGTTCTGGAACGGCTGTTTTCTCATCAAGCAAGGCAAATACTGGTATGCCGTGGATGGCGACGGCGATAAGATCGATGGCGTCTATGGCGACGATGTAACGCTCCTCAACAACGGCAGTTGGAAATGCATCCGCGGCTCGTACGTCACTTACATTGACTAATTGCCGCAATTTGTTCCGGCGAAAGCCGATAAGAAATCCGGATATGTCGATTGCCCTCAGCATTGATACGCGCCATCTCGGCCCGAAAGAGTTTTCCGTGCGCTGAGGTGTCGCGTATCTGCTTTACGGCGATCGAATAATGAATCATCTCGTGCAGGATGGTGTCTTGTACCACTTCTTCCGGCAAATCGATCTTTACATTGATGCGCAGCACAAAATGCTCATTCCTGAACGGTCCGAATAACCACTGCCGCCGACGCACAAACGTCACCTTGCCCAGAAATCCCTTGGCATGGCTCAGTTTAATCGGCAAAGGCGGCAACTGACCGCCGAAAAACTGCCGGTTATACGCGTCAAAATGCGCCTGAATGTATTCTAATGTCGGCTTCACGGAATAAATCGATGCTTTTTGCAGGTGCAAAAGTACTGCTTTTTCTGCAAATATCCAAATTATTTCTACATATATTTGCATAATTGAAAACAAGTCTTCTACCAAGACGAGTCTATCTGGGCAACGCAAGAAGCGATTGCTATCCTTTTTGACAAAGGTCGGTCAACCATTACAGAACACCTGAGAAATATCTATCAGTCTGGAGAATTGGATATGAATACCATATGTCGGAAATTCCGACATATGGGGTCAACAGGTCAGGAATACGAGCAGTTGCCCACATTCCCCCTTAATAGTGACAAATAATCCGCTATAGTCCACAAAAATGATAAATCTGCATCAAAAGTGCAGATTTTTTTATTAATTTATAAAATTCATACATTTTTTTTGCATATATCAAAAAAAAGTATTAATTTTGCAGCGCAAAACGAAAGTTTTGCCGTATCGAGCCCGCGCTGAGGGAATATGTCTTTCGGGCGGGAGATACAGGACATATTGAAAAAGGCGTCTTACGCGCTTTGTTTTGGCTTCTTGGAATCTGGTAAATTCATTGTTCCAAAACATTGCGACACTAAGATGTCCATGGTGTGTATATACATCGTGTGCGCATATCGCGTACCTTATTAATGATATACATACAGCGTGGGCTACGGTGTTGCTGTTTGGAACAAAAGGCAATACCAGAGCCTCAAGAAGCGGAACAGCAATATTGCAGTCCCGCTTTTTTTTGTATATGTTTTCCGAGAAATCGGATTAACGAGATATAGAATTATATAAAACGAAAGTTAACCATAATTATTAACCCCAAAAATCAAACAACAATGAAAAAAATCATGATGGTAGCAATGGCCTTAATCGTTGCATGTGGTTTGGCTTTTGCCGACAAAAACGAGCAAAAAGAACTCAACAAGGAGCGTCAGGAAATTCGCAAATTAGCAAAAAGCGAGTTGAAGGCCAGAGTTGACAAAACAACTAAAAAAGCCGCAAAGAAGTACATCAAAGAAGGATGGGAAGTAAAGCCGGGTGCTCTTCCGATTGAGAAACAATTAGAGAGAAGTTACTTGATGCAGTTTGAATACGATGAGAATAATTATCCGAAGTATATTATGGGTGAGGCTTCTTCAATCGGAGAAAACTACGATGCAGCCAAGACTGCTGCTATGTCGTTGGCAATTACTAACCTCGCAGGACAGATTCAGACTGAAGTAAGCGCACTTATTGAGAACACCGTCGGCAATAAGCAATTAGCACCTGAGGATGCCGCATCCATTACGGAAAGCGTTATGGCAAGTAAAAACTCTATCGCACAATCCATCGGTCGTGTTATTCCTGTTACAGAGATGTACAGACGAGTTAAAAACAAAAACTACGAAGTTCTAGTTCGTATCGCCTATAATGGCGAGATGGCAAAACAGGCGACCAAAAATGCGGTACGAGAGGAGTTGGAGAAGAAGGGAATGGATTTGCATGCGCAATTGGATAAGGTGCTCGGATTCTAATGAAAACAAAACTATTCATATTGCTTTTGTTCTTGGGGAGTACGGCAGTCCTCGCACAACGGACAGAAAACGCTTGCGGTGAGGTGGATTACATTGTACCCGAGACACAAACGCTGGTTGAAGCAAAAAAAACTGCTATAACTCAAGCGCGTTTAAAGGCGATCGCAGACGAGTTCGGAACAATCGTTTCACAAACGAATACTACTGCTATGCACACCAGCAACGGAAAAACAAACAGTAGTTTCAATTCTTTCAGCGAGAATGAGGTGCGTGGTATATGGATCAGCGATACGAAAGAGCCGGAGGTAGAAGTAAAATACCGCAATGACATGATGGTTATACATGCTGAAGTTTGCGGCAAAGTGCGCGAGCAGAAGCGTGAAATGGTAGAACTGCAAGTAAGACCACTAAACAATGGATTTGAAAGTACCAATTTCAAGAATAACGACCGTTTCTCTGTCTCGTTTAAGTCTGCGGCAAGCGGTTACGTAGCCGTTTTTATCCGCGATGACAACAACGATATTGTCAATGTGATGATGCCTTATGATGGAAGCGATGGTAATGCGCGCGAGGTCAAAAGCAATAAGGAGTATTTTTTCCTTTGTACGAAAGATCCAGAATATCCGTACGACGAAGAAACCATTCTTACGACTTCGAAAAGCATTGAAAACAACACCCTCATTGTGGTTTTCTCGCAAAAGAAATTCCATATTTCATTGAGTAACAAAGGGGAGTTTGTTCCCGAAGTAGAAAACTCTAAATTTCAAAAATGGCTTCACGGTTTGCGAGTCTATGATACCACTGCGCAAGCAGAAGAAATAGTATTAACAATCAAAAAATAATCTATTATGAAAAAAATCAAACTAATGCTAATTGCCTTGTTTATGATAGGTAATATAGCTGCTGAAGAAAGTGCCCATATCTATCTGGTGCGCCCATTTGATTTTGGAGCAGCAATGGCTGCTGTGTATGGTGGGAAAAAGTACTACCAAATGCAGCATTGGATAGATCTTGATAGTCATAAATTTGGAGTAGTTAATTCATTAACATATTATAAGTTGGAAGTTCAGCCCGGTAGCCATAACATTACTGGCTATGTAGGAAACCTCCCTTATGATGATATTAAAAAAAATCAGCCGAACTATTCTTTAACCATTAATGCTTTAGCCGGACAGGATTATTATGTGAAAATTGATGAAAAGAAGTTTAAAATTGCTCAAATTGACAAGAATAAATTCATGAAACTTCAGCAAGGTGCGAACCCCGTACAGTATGCTGGTTTTATAGCATTTAAAGATGAGAAATTTTATAACGAAGAAGGACAACAAATTGATGAAAAGACTGGAAAAGTCATTGAAGGTGATTATTCGCAGCCACATCTCGCTCAAGCAGGTAAGTCGGCTCAAAAGGCAAAAACTATACAATCGGATGTAGATTCAAATATTCCACAAACTAAGAAAGAGTCAGATAATACTTATGCACTTATCATTGCCAATGAGGACTACCAGTTTGTTGACCCCGTGAACTTTGCTTCCCATGACGGCGAGGTATTCAAAGAGTATTGTATCAAAACTTTGGGTATTCCTGAAAAGCAAGTACGTTATTGCTCCAATGCTTCTTATGGCGTGATTTCAGGTGGCGTAGATTGGCTCAAATATGCGCTGAATAACTTTGAGGGCAGCAAAGCCATAGTTTATTACTGCGGTCATGGTATTCCAGACGAGAAAACGGGTGATGCGTACATCGTACCGGTAGATGGCAAGGGTACGAACACCGCAACCTGCTATAGCCTCAACAAACTGTACACCACTTTGGCTGCCACCAAAGCAGTTAACGTTACTTATTTCATGGACGCTTGCTTTACAGGTGCTAACAAAGAGGGAAGTATGCTGGTTGCTGCACGTGGTGTTGCGCGGGAAGCAAAGAAAGAGAAATTGGATGGTAATGCCGTCGTTTTCTCCGCCTCCAGTGCTGATGAGACGGCTATGACTTACCCGGAAAAAGGACACGGATTATTCACCTATTTCTTGCTCAAAAAACTGCAAGAGACAAGTGGTGACGTGACTTATGATGAACTTGCGGGATACATTAATAAAAACGTAAAGAAAGAAGCATTCTTGATTAACGAAAAACCGCAGACTCCAGTAGTCGCTACCAGTCCGAAAGCAGCTTCTTCATGGAAGTCCATGAAATTAAAATAAGATATAAATTATTCTTAAAGTAAGGGTGGGGTCATTACAAAAACCTCACCTTTTTTTTGTCTCCGGAATAACATTCGGGATAATAGACGACGTATGACCGAATGGCATTCGGAATAATGGACAAAAAGGCATAATTTTATGGCAAACGGCAATTGGCATTGGCAGGAATCAGGAACAGCATGGAAAGGTGTCGGCATCTACCATGTGACCTTGACCGTGCCAAGTCGTGAGCCGTTATTAGGAAAACTTGTCAATCCCGCCGGACATAAATCCGACGGGATTGTTTTATGTAAATGTGTCGCGTACTTACTGAATAATCATCATCAGGATGGGAAGGGGCAGGGCGCCATCGAACGAGTACAGGATGTCACTGCTATACGACGACTTTCCACGGTAACCGCTGGGGATGGATTTTTATTGAAACCATTCCGAAGAAGGTAGGACCTGGATTGTACAACCTTCCCATTCTATAGTTCGTTTCTCATTATATGTCAGCACATACAAATCGTTACAATGCAGTTCTTGAGCGGCTTCTGTCAAGGCGCTGCACTCGCGACGGATTGTCTTTTCGGATGTCATCTCATAACTGACTTGAACCAGTTGCTTCACGCGGTTGTTCTCACGCAGCACGAAATCAATCTCTTTATCGTTACGCGTACGGTAATAGAACATTGATTTTTCCGGATCATAGCCTTTTCGTAGCAGGTTGACAAAGACTTGGTTCTCCAACAACCGTCCTAAGTTATCGCTGGTAGAGAATGCCTTTGCGGCTACAAAACCATTGTCCACCACATATATCTTACGCGGCGCCTTTGTCATCAGTTTGAGTTTGTTATTATAGCGCGGCATATAATAGAACAGGAAAGGCTCATGGAGATAGCCCATAAACTTCTGTGTAGTTGCAACACTACCGATATTGAGCGCGTTTGCTATATCATTAGCACTTAACTGATTGCAGAAATTAGTCAGCAAATATAGCGCCATGTTATTTATATCTTCCGTCTTGCGGATTTTATGGCGCTTCACTACATCTTTCCAGATTATCGAGTCAAAGAGTGTGCTGAGGTAACTGGTTGCCAAAGTACGTGCAGCCACCGTTTCCGGATAACCGCCTAAACGGAGATAATCATCCTCAAGGACTGTTGCTTCATTGCGCTGTTCAGGTAAGATGGCTTTCTGATCCAGATGATGCCATTCGAAGAACTCCGCCAAACTAAAGGGTAACATCTCTATAGGCAGATATTTACCGGTAAGTACGGTTGCCATCTCACTTGAAAGCATGTTGGCATTACTTCCGGTGATAATCATGTTCTTTCCTTGCCGGAAGAGTTCTGTTACCCATATATCCCAATGCGGCAGATTTTGCACCTCATCCAGCAGCAGATAGTCATAGCCTGGATATACTTCGTCGAGCAGGCGCATCACCAGATCTGCATTCCAGTTGTCCAACAACTCCTGCTTATCAAAATTGAGATACGCAAAGTTCTTGTTACGAAGCATCAGTAACGCTTGCGTCGATTTACCTACGCGTCGTGGACCTGTTATTAACTTGATGAGATGGCTACTCAACAACTCATCTGCGTTGAGCGTTATATGACGACTAATGTAGTTTTGCGCTAACAAATCATCGCGCTCTTTGCGTTGTGAAAGTAGAATTGTTTTCATATCATTTCTCAAAATCCGCTGCAAAGGTACTACTTTTTATTCAATTATGCAAATATAATGAACAAAAAACATACTTTTTTATTCAGTACAGCATATTTATTGCACAAAACCACTTAATTTATCACCACAAATTCCGACCAACAGAAGGGTTTATTGTATTGCTTACTTATTGAATAATCATCATCAGGATGGGAAGGGGCAGGGCGCCATCGAACGAGTACAGGATGTCGCTGCTATACGACGAGCGGCCGCGATAGACGTGCTTGCCGTCCCGGTCAATTTTCCTCGAATCTCTGCCATTTTGGACTGCTTCCGGCAAAAAAATGAAGAAATATCGTATTTTCCCTGACTGGAAAACGTCTTTTTTTTGCAAAAAACGATTTTTTTCTCAAAAAACTTGCCGGTATCGGCAAAAATATGTATCTTTGCATTCACAAAAGTCATTAATAATAGATTATGCGAGTAGTAGTTCAGCGTTGCAGCCGCGCCGAAGTGCGCATTGATGGAGAAAGGGTAGGGCAGATCGAGAAGGGATTCGTGCTGCTTGTCGGTATAACGGACACGGATTCCCATGAGCAGGCAGACATCCTGGCGAAGAAAATAGCGCAGCTGCGCGTCTTTGAGGATGCCGAAGGTAAAATGAACTTGTCACTCAATGAGGTAGGGGGCGCTGTGCTGAGTATCTCGCAGTTTACGCTATATGCCGATTGCCGCAAGGGCAACAGACCATCCTTCATCCGCGCCGCACGACCGGAAACAGCTGCCCCTTTATATGATTATTTCAATGACATGATGCGGACTCAGTACGACCTCCGTGTTGAAACCGGCCGCTTTGGAGCAGATATGAAGGTCGATTTTATCAACGATGGTCCGGTGACCATCCTATTGGATACCGACGATTTCATCGGCAAATAAACAGAAAAGGATTGTCAGTCTCCTAAATAAATAACAAAAAAATTTGCATATATCAAAAAAAAGTATTATCTTTGCAGTCGAATTAAATAAAAGAAGCCTCCGGGGAATGTTCGAGAGTTGATCTAGGCTTAATATCGGGCTAATAACAAGGTAAGAACCAGCAAAGAACGCGCTAATAACGCGCTTTTTTATTCTCCAAACCATGGAAAAACCTACTAAAAACCTGGAAAAAAACTAAGAAAAACATAGTAAAAACCTGAGAAGAAGCCAGAAAAAGAGGTTCGCGGAGCCACAAAAAAGGGGTCAATGAGCCAGAAAAAAGGGGTCAATGAGCCAGAAAAAAAGGTTCGCGGAGCCAGAAAAAGAGTAACCGACGAGTACAAGAACGCACAACACACTAAACAAACACCTTAAAAACGACATGAAAATATGGCAAAAGTTGAATTAGCAAGTATCGCGGAGGGAATTCACGGCAAGATGGACAAGAATGGTCATGTCGTGATGCGTCAGAAGAAATACCGTGCGCCAAGCGGAAAAGTAATGAAACGCGGGCCACAGGAGGCTTTTACGCGTGATCCGAGGGATTTTGACCGAACTCCGGCACAAGGCGCGGAGTTGGCTAATATGCGGTCGTTCGGCGACATCAGTTTGATGGTAAGCGAGATGATCCGTGCCGGAAAACTGACAGAGGAAGAGTTGGCAGCGATGAATGAGGAAGACCGTGCGCGTGCGCTGGGACTCCGTGCGGAATTAGAGGAATTTCGCGAGCGATTCTATGCACAGTTCAAGAAAGCGGATCCTGAAGCGCCGTTTGAGAAGAAGTTGCAGCCCAACGCGAGTGTGCTCAGACGGAAACAATATGCAAAGATCGATACGTTTATACAAGCGATATTACGAGAAAGAATCAAGAACTCCCAGAACTGACAATTTGGCAGAAACAAAAACATGGTATAATAATTGTACATAGTATATTGGATTAAATGCAGATTTGCAATCTAATCACGATTATGTAAAATAGCATATTTTGGGAAGACCCTACTATAAGAAAAAAGTCCCTAATTAAACAAAAACCAACAAAACCCTTTGCGTGCTTTAGGAGCCATTGCTCCTTGTACAAATTGCCACTAAAACCTGCTTGTGAGCAAGCTTCCAGACAGCTTTTACTGTCAATTAGTACAACTCTACGAGTACAAAGCACACAAAGACCGCCAAGTGGGCACCAAAATATCAATTACTTATAGCTCATTTGCGATATTTTAAGTGGACAGTAGTGATATAGAATAAGAATATGGAAGAATACAATTATATAGAAGAACCGCAGAGTGAGAACTACTACGACGTGCTCCCTATTAAGAACACGGTGATGTTTCCGGGTGCGCTGTTGCCTATTGCGGTATCGAAGAAAAGCAGTTTAAAATTGATTAAGGCTGCCAACAAAGACAACCGCCGTTTAATCTTATTGACGCAGAAAGACGGCAAAGTGGCAGAACCCAAGGCTGACGATCTATACACAATCGGTGTTATGGCGCATGTGCTGCAGATCATCCCTGTTCCGGAGATGGGCAAAGACACCATGATGGCCATCTTCGAGAGTTATCATCGTGTTCAAGCCTTAGGCTTTATAGAAGATGAAGGTCAATTGAAAGCACATGCTTTTGCGATGGAGGAACATATGCCGCAAATAGCTGAGAAACAGGAGTTTAAGGCTACAGTGGCAACTATTCGCGAGACCGTTGAGAAAATCATGCAAGAGCGCGAAAATACCCCGGCCGGCTTGCAAACTGCGATTCAGAGCATCAGAGAAGATGAGATGACCGTCAATTATGTGTGCTCCGTTTACCAAATGCCGACCGAGCAAAAGCAAGGCCTCTTAGAGATTCATTCTATGATGGAACGCGCCGAGGCATTGCTGACGATCCTTCAAAAAGATCTTCAGGAGTTGACCATCAAAGCCGATATTCGTCGTCGTACTGCCGAGAAGATCGATCAGCGGCAACGCGAGTACTTCCTACAGCAAGAGATGGAGACCATCAAGAAGGACCTGGGTACCAATGATGATAACGAGAAGACGGTTAAAGAACTGCGTGAACGCGCGCAGACTAAACAATGGTCAAAGGCGGTTGGAGAGCAATTTGAGAAAGAGGTGAAACGCTTAGAACACATGCATATGTTCACCCCGGATTACTCTACCCAACTGGACTATTTGAATACGTTTCTGGAGTTGCCTTGGGGCATATATTCCGAGGATAACTATGACATGAAGCACGCGCAAGAAGTGCTCAACCGCGATCACTTCGGTTTGGACAAAGTGAAGGAACGTGTGGTCGAATACTTGGCCGTACAACGTCAACTCGATCTTCGCAGCAAGAAAGAGAAAGAACAAAATCCGGTAAAGTCCCCTATTCTATGCCTCTTTGGCCCTCCGGGAGTCGGTAAGACAAGCCTCGGAAAGAGCGTCGCAGAAGCCCTCGGACGTAAGTACGCGCGTATCTCTTTGGGCGGTCTGCACGACGAAGCAGAGATCCGCGGACACCGCCGGACATATATCGGCGCGCTGCCCGGACGAATCATTGATGGTATTCGGAAATGCGGCACGTCGAATCCGGTGTTTGTGCTCGATGAGATCGACAAGATCGGCGCGGACTACAAAGGTGATCCGACCTCAGCGCTGCTCGAAGTGCTTGATCCGGAACAAAACAGCACTTTCCACGACAACTATCTCGATGTCGATTACGATTTGAGTCATGTGCTCTTTATCGCGACCGCCAACAGCTTGGATAGTGTTCCTCGTCCGCTGCTCGACCGAATGGAGTTGATCGAGATGACCGGATACCTGCAGGAAGAGAAAGAAGAAATCGCCAAACGGCACTTAATTCCGAAAGAACTGAAGAACCACGGTCTGAAATCGACCCAGCTGAAGTTCACCAAGGAGATTCTTGGACATATCATCGACGATTATACCCGTGAATCCGGTGTGCGCAGCCTGGAGAGACAGATTGCGACGATCTGCCGAAAGGTGGATACCAAACTGGCGCTCGGCGAGGAATATAACGTCTCTGTAACGCTTGAAGACCTGCGCGCGTATCTGGGACAGGCCCGTTTCAGTCGCGACAGTTGGGAAACAAACAAATATGTGGGCGTGGTGACAGGACTTGCTTGGACCCAAGTGGGTGGCGAGATCTTGTTTATTGAGACCAGCCTCTCAGCGGCCAAGGCACCTACCCTTACCCTTACGGGTAACTTAGGCGACGTGATGAAGGAATCCGCGACGCTGGCCTTGGGTTACGTAAAAGCGCACGCCAAAGAGTTAGGTATCAAGCCCGAAGTCTTTGAAAAGACATCCGTGCATATCCATGTGCCGGAAGGTGCAATCCCCAAAGACGGTCCTTCGGCCGGCATCACGATGACAACGGCCCTTGTGAGTGCATTTACCAAGCGGTTAGTGAAGCCAAGGATTGCTATGACAGGCGAGATGACGCTCCGCGGCAAGGTGTTGCCTATCGGAGGCGTCAAAGAAAAACTGCTCGCGGCGAAGCGAGCAGGAATCACGGATATCGTCCTCTGCGAGGACAACCGCAAGGATGTCATGGAAATTGCGCCGATCTACCTCAAAGGCCTGAAACTGCACTATGTCCATGACATAAGTGAAGTGCTCGCTATCGCTTTAGTATAGAGGACGCTTTGCTACAGGACGGCTACGCCTACAGTTTAGAGGAAAATTCCTCGTAGGTGCCGTCTGTGTAATAGACGACGATATTCTTGATTTGTTTAGGAGGAGCTGCAGGAACCTGCGGCTCTTCTTTTTGTGCTGCACGGGGCGCTTTCTCCTTCGGATCAGGTGCTTGGGCATCAAATAACCCCGGTTCTTTTCCGGGCTCTGTGCGCCACATCTCGCCTCTACCGGCAATCAACCACTCCGGATTAAGCGTAGGATAGCGCTCCATAATACGCTTCATCACTTCCAAACTGGGATTATTGCGCCCTGACATCATATTACTGATAGTACCGGGCTGCACATGAATCTCCGCAGCAAACTGCCGCGCCGTCAAGTTCATCGACTTAATGACTTGTTCTATACGCTCTTTCTCACTCATAAATCCATTTACCATTTAGTCATGTACCATGTACCATTAAAAAACGCTGCAAAGGTACAAAATAAATGTGAAATACACAAATATATGCAAACATTTTTATAAAATATTTTTGTAATCCGTGAATATATTAAATAAAGATTTATGAACGCACACATTCTAAATAAGCGCGTGGAACAATTTTGGCAACAAACCACGTCTTTAAGTTAATCTTACAGTCACACAAGCCGTAACACCTTCCTCCTTTACTTTATATATGGAGTGTAAATATCTCATTTTAAGCACTTTATGAAACATATCAACCGTGAATATTGCCGATAACACACTACACATACTATTTACCTTGTAGTGCATTTAAATTTTACGTTAAGTAATTCCTATAACTATTGATATTCAGTAAGTTACGCAGATTAGCATGATGTAAAATCAACAAAAATACCTCCCCTACTCTCATCTGGAAGGATAAAACATTTTCCGGTCGTTAGCTTTTTCCAAGCTTCACGAATTCTCTTTTGCCTAAAGATCCTATCCGGGCATAAAATTTTGATTTGTGAATATTCTATTTGTGTATAATTTATTTGTTTGTGTGTTCACGTTTATTCTGCATAATTTTCTATATTTTTTCTTGCATAATTCACAAAAATGTATTAACTTTGCATCGAAATTGAAACGAAGTAATACAGTGACTATTGTCCATTAAACCTAAGCTATTATGAAAAATTTCTATGTTTTTTATCGTCGAACGCAAAACTTTATCGTGCGTTTGTTTGTGGACTCCTCCACTCCCCTGCCTCCGGAAAACTACTCCAGTTGTTTACAATTGGGAACCTATTCCAGAGTGCATCACTAAAAAAAAACGGCCTTCGGGTCGTTTTTTCTTGTGGATTTCAAATATTTGTAGTATCTTTGCAGGCGTTATGCTACTCTATCCGAATTGCAAGATAAATATCGGGCTGCGCATTGTGCGCAAGCGCCCGGACGGCTACCATGACCTGGAGACGATCTTTGTGCCCATCTATGGCCTGCATGATGAGCTCGAGGTCATTAAGAATGATGAAATGAGCGCGGCTACGCCGCTCAATGATGGATTGAAGTTTGAACAAGAAGGAATCAAAGTGGATTGCCCGGCGGAAGATAACTTGATTGTCAAGTGTTACCGCGCGATGGCTGTCAAATACCCGCAGATAGGAGCTGTTTCTGTCCGTTTCAAGAAGAATATTCCTTTTGGCGCAGGTCTCGGAGGCGGTAGCAGCGATGCCGCGCACATGGCCTTGGCTCTTAACGAGCTATTTAGTTTAGGGCTCAGTAAGGCACAATTGGCTGAAGAAGTGCGACCTTTAGGGGCAGATTGTCCGTTCTTTATCTATAACACGCCCTGTTATGCCGAAGGCATAGGAGATATTCTTACGCCTATCGACTTAGACTTGAAGGGCACGCGTATCGTGCTGATCAAGCCGGATGAAGGCGTCTCTACCAAAGAAGCGTATAGCGGGATAACGCCGCGGGGAGAAGGACTAAGAAAACTAGATGACCTAGATATCCTAGGGAACCTAGATAAACTCACCAATGACTTCGAGGCAACGGTATTCCCGCATCATCCGATTATAGCGGACATAAAAAAGCACCTACTGGACGCAGGTGCTTATTATGCTTCAATGTCAGGAAGCGGTTCAACGGTGTTCGGGCTTTTTAAGAACGATCCGGAAGGTCGTACCGACGCCAACCTGGCTCTGCTTAAGCAACAGTTTGCCTCCATGGTATTGCTCGACGATACGTTTGGCGAGTGGAAGTCCTAAGCCCCACCCCCTGTCTTTTGAGGTAAAACCGGGTTCAAAGATGCGTCTTTGCACCGCGTTGTCGATGCCTTTGCCCGTATCAGAGATGTCGAGCATTACTTCGTGTTCGTTCTCATGAATATTGAAACTGATCGTGCCCTTGCCGGAAATTGCATCTACGGCATTCTTGAGCAGATTTTCTATCACCCACTGCATAAGCGGCGCGTTCAGCGCTACGATACGCTCCACGCCATCCAAGCAACTATCATCAATGATGATACGGTTGCTAACGCGCGCACGCATGTATCCGATTGCTTCTTCGACAACCGGTATCAGGTTGCACTCCTGCAAATCCGGCTCGCTACCAATCTTCTGGAAACGGTCTGCAATCATCTGAAGACGTTCTATATCGCGCTTCATCTGCGGCACAAACTCGTCAGACGGATACTTGTCAGCGAGGAGTTGCTGCCATGCATTGAGCGAGGAAATCGGCGTTCCTAACTGATGCGCGGTCTCTTTACTCAAGCCCACCCAGAGTCGATTTTGCTCGCTGCGTTGCCCAGTAAGCATCACCACGACAGCTATCATGATGAAGATGAAAATCAGTGCGAATTGGGCATAAGGCACAATGCGAAGGCTCGTTAGCAGACGGCTATCATCCCAATAAATATATTGGGTTGTATGCTCATCGATCTTCAATTCGATAGGTCCGTGCTTGCCGATTTTACTTTTAGAAGATACATTTCGGCTGGAGAGGATATTACCCTCTTTATCGCAGATAAACACCGGAATGGTGGTGTTCTTCTCGATGATAGACATGAAGAAATCGATGTCGGCGTCGTCCTCGGCTACAATCAGTTGTTGCGTAGCGTCCGCCCAAATCGCCATGTTCTTCTGCTCCTCGACTTGCAGTTTATGCGCGAGGTTGTTGGTAAATAGTACGGAGACCACCACGATTAACATGGCGATCACCAGTACTATTGTGCCAATTTGTCGATTAGACATATAAATTGAAAGGTGAAAAGTGAAAAATGAAAGGACTTATCCTAACATTGTTAACAAGACACCTGCGGCCACTGCAGAACCGATCACGCCGGCTACGTTCGGACCCATGGCATGCATGAGCAGGAAGTTCGACGGGTTCTCTTCTTGTCCTACCGTTTGACTTACTCGCGCGGCCATCGGCACAGCCGACACACCTGCCGAACCAATCAGCGGGTTGATCTTCTCTTTAAGGAAGAGGTTCATGAACTTAGCCAACAACACACCTCCTGCGCTACCGAGACCGAAGGCCACGATACCCATCGCGAGAATACCAAGTGTCTTGAGCGTAAGGAAACTGCCGGCTGTAGCCGTCGCTCCTACAGAGAGGCCCAAGAAGATGACCACGATGTTCATCAGTTCGTTCTGAGCGGTCTTGGACAGACGTTCCACTACTCCACACTCTTTCATCAGGTTACCCAGCATGAGACATCCGATCAGCGGCGCGGCGTCCGGAAGGATGAGGGCTACGATGGCGGTAATGATGATCGGGAAGACGATCTTCTCGGTCTTGGAAACCGGACGTAACTGACCCATCTTTATCGCGCGTTCCTTTTTAGTCGTGAGCGCGCGCATAATAGGCGGTTGGATCACCGGCACTAAGGCCATGTAACTATACGCCGCGATAGCGATCGGACCTAAGAGATGCGGCGCCAGTTTGGAGGTCAAGAAGATAGACGTAGGTCCATCCGCTCCGCCGATAATTCCGATAGAACCGGCTTCGGCAGGGGTAAATCCCATCGCGTTGGCGCAGAGGAAGGTCACAAAGATTCCAATCTGTGCGGCCGCGCCGAGCAAAAGAGACTTCGGGTTGGCAATCAGCGGACCGAAATCCGTCATAGCTCCTACTCCGATGAAGATCAGACAGGGATATACACCGGCTTTGACGCCGATATAGAGCACGTCGAGTAAACCTCCTTCCTTGAGAATCGCGCCATAGGAATGGTAGGCAGGACTTTCCGGATCGAGGAAAGCCGACCACAACTCGCTATGGAACATCCCTGCACCTGGTAAGTTGGTGAGCAACATACCGAAGGCAATCGGAAGCAGCAACAGCGGCTCGTATTTCTTATGAATGGCAAGGTACAGCAGGAAGAAACTGACCAGCAACATAATTCCTTGCTGCCAGGTCATCTGCATGAAACCCATGCCTTGGAAAAATTCCAGAATATTCATTTTGAATTTTTATTTGTGATTTGTAATTGGTGATTTGTGATTTAACCAAGCACAATCAGTAAATCATCCTGCATCACGTTTTGACCCAGTGTTACGGCGATTTGCTTCACCGTTCCGTCGGTTTCAGCCATGATAGCGTTCTCCATTTTCATGGACTCAAGCGTCAGAAGGGTATCTCCTCTCTTAACAGCCTGTCCTTCGCTAACCAGTACCTTGACTACACTACCAGGCAGCGGGCTCTTCACCTGAACCCCACCGGCAGCAGGCGCTGCAGGTTTCGGAGCCTCTGCTTTCGGTGCAGCAGGCGCTGCAGGTTTCGGTGCAGGCGCAGGTGCAGGTTTTGCTACCGGTTTGGGTTCCGGAGCAGCAGGTGCCTCGGTTTCTACCGTGTATACTTTGCCGTTAACGGTTACATTCGTCTTACCGGCTTCGATTTCTTCTACAGCGCACTTGTATTCCGCGCCGTTGATCTTAAATGTGAATTCTTTCATTGTTTAAATATTTACATTGTTCTTAGCCCCATACGGGGCACGATTAATGTGGTCAAAAGCCCACATTGTTCATCCCTACACTCTTCTCATTCCACGCTGTCTCGTGCTTGTGCAAGGAGATCATAGCGGTAGGAATATCATGTTTCTTATTCTGCGCGAGAAAGAGCGCATAAGCGACAGCTGCCATATCCTCGTCGCCAGCTTGGGCGATAGCCATGGCTATAGCGGCCTTTGTACCCTCATCGGTCGGCTCAGCGGATTTTACAGCCTTTGGGGCCTCCGCTTGCTTCTCGGGTTTGGGTGCTTTCGGCGCACGCGGTGCTGTCGCTTTCTGCATGACCCATCCAAAGAACTGGAGGATATACACCAAGCAGAAAAGCAACGCCAACACGATGCCGAATCCCAGACCGGTAACAATCCATGTATCTGCTGTAATTGCTAACAGTACCATAATTATAACGGGATATTAGAGTGTTTCTTCAGCGGATTCGTCAGACGCTTGGTCTGCAACATCTCGAAGGCGCGGATGATACGGCTACGGGTGTAGCGCGGCTCAATCACGTCGTCAATATATCCGCGGTTAGCAGCCTGATACGGACTTGCGAACAGGTCTTTGTATTCCGCCTCCTTTTCCGCGATGAAGGCTTTCTTCTCTGCGGGGTCTTCGATAGCCTTGATAGCCTTGGCTTGGAGCACACCTACTGCACCGCTGGCACCCATCACAGCAATCTCTGCATTCGGCCATGCATAGCACATATCACCACGTAACTGCTTACAACTCATCACGATATGGCTTCCGCCATAGGATTTGCGAACGGTGATTGTAACTTTTGGAACAGTGGCTTCGCCATAAGCAAACATAAGCTTTGCGCCGTGATCGATGATGCCTGCGTACTCTTGTCCGGTTCCACAAAGGAAGCCCGGTACATCCACAAGTGTAAGAATCTGGATATTGAACGCATCGCAGAAACGCACGAAGCGCGCAGCCTTGCGGCTGGCATCGCAGTCCAGCACACCCGCCAGCCAAGAAGGTTGGTTGGCGATGATACCGGTAGAGCGGCCGTTGAAACGAGCGAAACCACAGATGACATTTTTTGCATAATCCTTATGCACCTCCATGAAGTCACCGTTATCCACAATTGTGTTGATGATCTCATGCATGTCATAGGGTTTGTTCGGATCATTGGGAACGATGTCGTTCAGTTTGTCATCCACGCGGGTGATATCATCCGTACACTCAACGAGCGGCGCCTCCTCCATGTTATTCTGCGGGATAAAGGAAACGAGACGGCGTACTTCGGCAATCGCCTCTTCTTCCGTTGCCGCTACAAAATGGGTTACACCGGATTTGGACGCATGAATCTTAGCGCCTCCGAGTTGCTCTACCGTTACATCTTCTCCCGTAACGGACTTCACTACCTTCGGACCGGTGATGAACATGTAACTGTTCTGTTCGGTCATCATAATGAAGTCGGTCAACGCCGGGCTATACACTGCTCCACCGGCGCAAGGACCGAAGATCACGGAGATCTGCGGAACTACACCGGAAGCCAGAATATTACGCTCAAAGATCTCTGCGTAACCCGCGAGCGCGCACGCTCCTTCCTGGATACGTGCTCCACCCGAATCGTTCAGACCGATAATCGGCGCACCGAGTTTCATTGCCTGGTCCATTACGTTGCATATCTTTTGCGCCATCGTCTCACTCAACGAACCACCAATCACGGTGGCATCCTGTGCAAAGACGAAGACCAGACGGCCGTCAATAGTACCCGAGCCAACGGCTACGCCGTCACCCAGGAACACTTTCTTCTCCATGCCGAAATCATGACAACGATGGGTGAGGAACATATTTATTTCCTCAAACGAGCCTTCATCCAACAGCATATTGATACGCTCGCGAGCGGTATAACTGCCTTTGGCATGATGTTTCTCTACAGCTGCTTCCCCGCCTCCGGCTTGCGCCTTTGCGCGGCTCTCAATCAGCTTGTCTAATTTTGCTTGATCCATAAAGACATTTATCCATAAAGACATTTACTATTTTGTCATTTACAATTTGGTCATTTATTTCGGCTGTTGGCAGAGCTCTGTCAAAACGCCTTTGGTGCTCTTCGGGTGCAGGAAAGCAATCATCAGGTTCTCCGCACCTTTGCGCGGCGCTTTGTCGATGAGTTGAATACCTGCTGCCTCGCATTCTGCGAGCGCCTCTGCTACGTTCTCTACGTTGAAAGCAACGTGGTGTACACCGCCGCGGCCACCGTTCTTCTCGATGAACTTGGCGATTGTGGACTCAGGGCTCGTCGGCTCAAGAAGTTCAATTTTCACCTCACCTACCTTAAAGAAGGCAGTGCGTACTTTTTGGTCAGCTACTTCCTCAATGCTGTAACATTTGTTACCGGTGAGGAACTCAAAAAAGGGCGCAGCCTCCTCAATAGAGGTGACTGCAATGCCCAGATGTTCAATGTGTGTAGGTTTCATATAATTAATTAAAATTCAGAATGATAATTGCATATTAATCTTCATCCGTCTGCGTAGCGGCATAAGCAGCAAGCAGCTTCTCCTGTACGTCTGCCGGAACGAGTTGATAACTGTTGAATGCCATCGTGAAGGTAGCGCGGCCACCGGTCAGCGACGACAGTGTAGTCGAATAGCTCGATAGTTCTTTCAAAGGTACTTGGGCTTTGAGGCGTGTAAAGCTCTTCTCGGTCTCCATACCCATTACCATACCACGGCGGCCGTTGATATCGGACATGACATCACCCATGATCTCCGACGGAACGAACACCTCGAGGTCATAAACCGGCTCGAGCACCTTCGGATTTGCCTCTTTGAAGGCCTGTGCGAACGCATTACGGCCTGCCAGGCGGAAGGAGATTTCGTTCGAATCAACCGGGTGCATCTTACCATCGTAGATGATCACACGCACGTCACGAGCGTAAGAACCGGTGAGCGGTCCTTGCTCCATACGATCCATGATACCCTTTACGATAGCCGGGATGAAGCGTGCATCGATAGCACCACCGACAATCGAGTTGATGATAATCAACTTACCACCCCACTCAAGGTTAATCTCTTGCTGGTCTTTGACGGAAATCTTGTACTCCTGGTTGCCGAACTTGTAGGTCTCCTTAACCGGCATACCCTCCTCATACGGCTCAACAATCAGGTGTACCTCACCGAACTGGCCTGCTCCACCGGATTGTTTCTTATGACGATAGTCGGCACGAGCGGCCTTGGTGATAGTCTCACGATACGGAATCTTCGGCTCGAGGAACTCAATCGGCATCTTATCGTTGTTCTCCAGACGCCATTTGAGGGTACGAAGGTGGAACTCACCCTGCCCGGAAACGATCATCTGCTTCAACTCTTTACTCTGCTCAACCACCCATGTCGGGTCCTCCTCGTGCATGCGGGTTAGCAGTGCAGCCAGTTTCTCGGCATCACTTTCCGTTACCGGCTTGATAGCGCGGCGGTAGCGCGGTTGCGGATAACTGATCGGCACATATTGCAAATCGCAGCCCTTGACATTCAATGTATTGCCAGTACGTGTATCTTTCAGTTTTACGGTAGCACCGATATCACCTGCGGCCAACTCATCTACCGGAACACGGATCGAACCGGCTACGCTGTACAACTGCGAGATACGTTCCTTCGAACCACGCTCGATATTCTCGAGGTCATCGCCGTTATGTACCGTACCCTGCATTACACGGAAGTAGTTCACCTCACCGATATGCGGCTCTACGGAAGTCTTGAAGACATAGAGGCTGGTCGGAGCCTTCGCATCCGGGCTTACTTTCTTGCCGTCCACGGTCGGATAACTGAACTGAGCAGGACTCGGAGCCATACCGTTGAGGAAGTCCATCAGACGACGAACACCCATATCTTTCGCACCCGAGCAGCATAGAACCGGATACATCGAACCGTCTGCATAAACGGATTTCAGACCCTGCATGATCTCTTCGTCAGTAAGGCCTTCGCCCAGGAACTTATCGAGCAGCGTCTCATCTGCCTCGGCAGCAGCCTCGCTCAGTTGCGAACGCATCTCTTCTACCTTATCTACATACTCTGCAGGGATGTCCTTCAATTCAGGAGCACCGCCTTCGGGTTTCCAAACGAGCATCTTGCCTTTCAGCACGTCGATAACAGCGTTGAAGCCTGCACCTGCGTTTACCGGGAATTGGATAAGCGTACACTTATTGCCAAAGTTATCCTTCAACTGGTTGAACGTGCGCTCGAAGTCTGCGTCCGGATGATCGCACTTGTTGATTACGAATGCCAACGGTTTCTTAGCGTTCTCTACGAGACGGAAGTTATTCTGGGTACCAACCTCTACTCCGCCATTTGCGCTGAGGACGATAAGTGCCGAGCCGCACATCTGGAGCGCTGCTACCGTACCGCCGCAGAAGTCATCAGAACCTGCGCAATCAATGATATTCAGTTTCTTACCCTCGAATTCTACATTGCAGACGGTCGAGAAAACCGAATAGCCATACTCCTTCTCTACCGGAAAATAGTCGCATACCGTAGATTGTGCCTCAATAGAACCGCGGCGCTTAATCACCCCGCACTCGAACAACATTGACTCCATCAAAGTCGTTTTACCGGATCCACTGCCGCCAAGCATAGCGACATTCTTGATCTCATTTGCTTGATAAACTTTAGCCATAATTGTGTTAGTATTTAAGATTTTGTAAAGTCAAGTTTGCAAAAACGCTGCAAAGATACATAAAAAAAATAACATACGCAAGCGCGCACGTCATTTTTTTCGAAAATAATTTGAATTGGCTGGTCTAATGCAGCGGAATATGATGCTCAAATTTCCACTGTTTGAGCTGTATTTGCATCTCGTTTCGCGTCTGCGACGTACAATAATTCTCGGCAAACCGCTCCCAGATATACTGAATCGCTACGGGCGAAGGGTGCACCAGGTCTTCCGCATAGAACCGATAGTCCCGCAACTCGTCCAGCATGATTTCATAGGACGGGAAATAACTGATGGCTGACAACTGAGTTCTAAGGTCTTCTACGGCTTGTAATAAGGTCGCTTTGCTGAGTTGATTCTCATGCAAGCCGTCCTTGATATGCCGAATCGGCGAGACGGTAAATAGCCAGTGTTTATCGGGATATTTGGCTATAAGCGGGCGCCACAAAACCTCGATTTCATCGACAGAAAGCCGTCTGCGAGCAAACTGCTCCGCCGGCAATTTATGGCAATTCCCCACTACCGGAGAGGCTCCGGAGCCGGTTAGCCATGCGGGATCTTTCATCTCATACACCCACGCCGTGCCAAACGTCACAATAACCACATTTGCCTCTTTGAGAGTGTGCTGCATGGTTTCAATCGATTGAGCTACCGCCTCACGGGTCTCCTCTTTCGTAGCACGGGAAAATGAACCATGATGCGCCATCGAGTGCCACAAGCCCTCATGCTCCACCAAAGGTGGAATGTCGGTCATCTGCAAGGCCTGCACAATAGAAACGGGGTTATAGAGTGTTCCGAACGGATTGCAGGTCACATGTAGTCCTCGCTGCGCCATCATTTGTCCGATGGAATCGGCAAAACAAGAACCTACGAGAAGAATCTTATCCCCGTAGCCTATCTTCCATGCGCTTGGCTGAATATCTACAATCGTTTGCAACTTCATATCACTCAAAATGCATCACTTTGGCGGGGCTTATCTTAGTAATAATCATCGATGGTAACAGCAAGATGATCAGCGAGATAGCTATAGTTACAATATTCAGAAGAATGAGCCATCCCCACGCAAACGAAATCGGTACATACTCCACGTAATAGGTAGTTGCATCAAGCGGAATCAGGTGCGCGAAATACTGTAACGCCGCCAAACCCAAACCGACGATATTTCCCCATACTACGCCCTTTCCTATCAGCATAGCTGCTTGCGTCAAGAATATGCGGCGCACGAAGTGGTTGTCTGCTCCTAACGCTTTCAGCGTTCCTATCAGTGTGATACCATCCAGAATCAAAATGATAAGTCCCGAGACAATGTTAAAACCGGCTACCAGAAGCATCAGTACAATAATCACCACTACATTCATATCCAGCAAGTCTAACCAAGCAAAGATAGCGGGGTTCTGTTCTTGGAGTGTCTGTACGTAATAGACGTGATAGCCGTCTTCATCCATAACCCGGATTGTCGCAAAATAGATATTATCTGCAACCTCGTCCAGGACACCGATTTCATCGATTAAAATCTCCACGCCGGAATAGGTATTTTCCTCCCACCCTTGCAGCCGTTGTGCGGTCTCTAAAGGCGCCAAAACAAACAGGTCATCAAACTGATCAAATCCCGTATCATAAATACCGGTCACGCGAAAACGGCGTGCACGGACATCAATCTCATCCACGAAATATGCGTTGACCGCATCACCTACAGCGATCTGCATCGTCTGCGCCACTTTTCGGGACACCAACACCTCTTGCGGGGCTGCCGGCAAAGCACCCTCCACAATATTCCTGCTAAAGAAATCCCAGTAATCCGTTCCTTTCAGCACAATACCATGAAAATCCGCATCGGTCTTGAGCATACCGGGTTTCGTGATAAACGGCGCCGCAGAGGTCACGTGCTCAAAGTTCCCGAGCGCCGCCAGCAACGAATCGGATACTTCTATCGGCTGCAAGTCATAAGTATTGTTATTATCGAACGACACTAACTGGATATGCGCTCCAAAACCTGCGATTTTCTGTGTAACCGTCTGTTTGAAGCCCACTACGATGCAAATCGTCAATATCATCACCGCTACACCTACGATGATTCCGGCCAGTGCAACACGCACAGCAGGGCGAGAATGACGCTTTTTCCCCTCTTCTGAGAAATAAAGTCGCATTGCAAGTGCTATTTCGGGCGAAAACGGCATGATTTTTGTTGTATAATTCTCAGTTTAATCCGAATAATCAGAACACTCTGAATAATGTTAAAAAAACTATTTTCTATTGTATGTGCTACCTTGGTAGCAGGTATGTTATTGGCTCAGGAGCAAAACGTTCGTCCTCAACGTACACCGGAGGAGGAGGCTTCTAAGCAAACTGAGCGCTTGGTGCGCGAGTTGGGAATTAAAGATTCCGTTCGTATCGATACCATTTATCGAATGCACCTCAAGTACGCGCGGATTCGTCAAAAAGGTCTGACGCGTGCGGAGAACATGGAGCGCATGCAATCGATTTACAATGAGCTCAAGCAGCTCCTTACTCCCGATGAATTCGAGCGATTTATGAATCACCCGGTGGAGCAACCGCGCCGTCCTCGCGGGGCGAATGTGGTTCAACAGAAGGCAACACCCAGCGGTGAAGCCCCCAATAAACCAACGCTGCGAGAAGAGCACCAACTATCAGACCAGCTATGATATCCGTGGGGTAATGTGCCCCGACATACATCCGACTATAGCACATAATAGCCACCCAGGTCATCAGACTTGCGGTGACTATTTTTTTTCGCCATATAAGGCTGAATAGCAATGCACAAGCCATACTATTGGCGGCGTGAGAGCTGCAAAAACCATACTTTCCGCCCACGTAGTTCCGAACCAAGTGCAGCGGGTCGAGTGCCGGCTCATGCGTAGGACGTAAGCGCGCCACCATGGGTTTGAGCACTCCGGAAGCGATAAAATCGCTTAGTCCAACGGCAATCCCGAATCCCAATAAGACCAGTAGTATGATTCGCCAGTTGCGGAAGCGCGCTATGATAGCAGCTATCAGCAATATATAGAGCGGAAGCCAGGTCTTGAGACTACTCACCAACCACATCACATCATCCAACCATGCCGTGTGATGACCGTTGATCCAAAGCAATATGTTCGCATCCCAACTCATGTGCTAATTCACTAACTCTCTCACTCATTAATGAGCACTGCGGTATGACAAGCAACCACTGCTGCTGTTTCCGTACGCAGACGGGCGGCTCCCAGACTAACCGGTTGATAGCCTTGCGCCAAAGCCCACTCCACTTCCTCCGGTGAGAAATCGCCTTCTGCACCAATGAGCACGGTAGTCTTATGACCGCGTATTATCTTCGATTTCAACGCGAATTTATGGTCCGTCGCCTTGTAGCCTTCGATGCAATGCGCGATAAACAGATCCCCGTCCGCTTGCAAGTCTGTCATCTTCACCAGCGGATTGAGTTTCGGAAACTTAGTTTTCAAGGACTGTTTGGCGGCAGAGACAAGAATCTTCTGCAAGCGGTCGAAATTCACGGTTTTACGCTCCGAGTGCTCGCAAAGAATCAAGGAAATCTCGTCCACACCGATCTCCACACATTTCTCAATCGCCCACTCCAGCCGATCGATGTTTTTTGTCGGCGCCACCGCGATATGTACATATCCTTCGTGCAGCGCTTCCGGGGTCTCAACTCGTACGATGCGCACCTCACAATGCTTGCGATGCGGGTTTGTTATCACGCAGTGATAAAGATTCCCCATTCCATCGGTTACTTGTACCGCATCGCCTGCCGAACGACGAAGCACCTGCACACAATGATTACTCTCCTCTTCGGGGAGCGTCAGCGTCGTTTGTATGTCCGGGGCGTAGAATAGATACATTATAGTTCCGATTCTTTAAGTCGTTCTGCGTTCTCTGCTACTTGCAGTGCATCGATCACACCTTGAATGTCGCCGTCCATGAAAGCCGCGAGGTTATAGACCGTATAGCCGATACGATGGTCGGTGATACGTCCCTGCGGATAGTTATAGGTACGGATCTTGGCACTGCGGTCGCCCGTGGACACCATCGTCTTACGTCTCGCCGCAATGTCATCGATATATTTCTGGTGTTCCTTATCGTAAATCTGCGTACGCAGACGACTCAGCGCGCGCTCTTTGTTCTTCGGCTGGTCGCGTGTCTCGGTACACTCAATCAATATCTCTTGTACCTCACCGGTATTGGGATTTTTCCAGTTATAGCGCAACCGTACACCAGACTCCACTTTGTTCACGTTCTGACCACCTGCTCCACCCGAACGGAATGTCTCCCATTTGATCTCGCCTTCGTTGATATGTACCTCGAATTCATCGGCTTCCGGCAATACCGCTACGGTGGCCGCAGAGGTATGTACACGGCCTTGCGTCTCGGTCACCGGCACGCGCTGCACGCGGTGCACGCCGCTCTCGTATTTGAGCGTACCATAGACGTTTTGACCGGTCACGTTGAAGATAATCTCCTTGTATCCACCTGCCGCACCTTCGTTGAAGGATGACACGGAGTATTTGAAGCCTTTGAGTTCGAAATATTTGGTGTACATACGGAAGAGATCGCCGGCAAAGATCGCCGCTTCATCGCCGCCTGTGCCGCCGCGAATCTCCATCACGACGTTCTTGCCATCCTCGGGATCTTGCGGTAAGAGCTGGAGTTTGAGTTCTTCCTCCAACTTGGGAATCTGCGGTTCCAACTCCTCCACTTCGGCGCGCGCCATTTCCTTGAGATCCGCATCGGACTCGTTATACAGCAAATCTTTGGCGTCTTGCAGGTTCTGCACGGCTTTCTTATAGCGATGTGCACATTCCAAGACGCGCTCCAGGTCGTGGTATTCACGGTTCAGACGCACATAACGGGCTTGATCGGCAATAACAGAAGGGTCGGTAATTAACAGACTCACCTCATGGAACTTAGCCTCTAAACCGTCGATTTTATCGAGTATATTCATGATAAGCTTGGATCGTATTTTGCATCAATGAGACAATCGTCATCGGTCCTACTCCGCCCGGCACAGGGGTGATGAAACCTGCGACAGGTGCTACGTGCTCGAAATCCACGTCTCCCACCAATCGGTAACCGCGAGGAGAAGCAGGATCATCGATGCGGTTAATACCTACGTCAATGACGGTGGCACCGGGTTTTACCATACTGGCCGTCACTAAGTTCGGACATCCGGCCGCTACAATGATGATATCGGCGGTGCGGCAGATAGATGCGAGGTCTTGGGTCTTCGAGTGACAAACCGTAACGGTAGCATCACCTAATGAAGCGGCACTCATGCCCGGCAGAGACAAGTAAGGACGCTGCATCAGCAGCATAGCGATCGGTTTACCGACGATATTCGAGCGACCAATCACCACGACATGTTTGCCTTCTGTAGGAATACCGTAGCGCGCAAGTAACTCGCGTATACCACGCGGCGTCGCACTCACGATGGACGGCAGGCCTTGTACCGTGCGACCCACGTTCTCCGGCGTCAAACCGTCCACATCCTTGCGATAGTTGATTGCCGAGAGAATAGTCAGTTCATTAATATGCGCCGGAAGGGGCAGTTGCACAATAAAACCATCGATGGAATCGTCATTATTAAGGCGGTGGATCTCGTTCAGCAGTGTCTGCTCGGTGGTATACTCGTCGTACGCGATTTTCTCCGCTTCGATACCTACCTCAGCGCAAGCCTTCAGCTTATTGGCCACATAGGTCTCCGAAGCCGGGTTATGTCCCACCAGAACGACCGCCAACTTAGGCGCACGCTTGCCTTCTGCTCGCAGAGCAGCTATCTGTTCGCGCAACTCGCCACGAATCGTTTGTGCTATTTGTTTACCGTCAATTATCATTCGTTATCTTTGTCTTTTGATTGGCTTATTTTCCAAATCTTCAATCTCTTCCATATATCCTTCCACTCGCGCTGGGTGATATACCATGTATCCTCCTTACGTGGCGGACGATATACTGGGCGCGTCTCTATCTGGACATTACGCTTGAGCGAATCAAGTTTATAGGCCTGCGACAAGCTGTCGGAATACAGCAGCGCGTCGCGTTCATCGGCCTTATGGATGCGCAACTCATCTACCGTTCGCTCCGTCGTCGGGTCATCATGCGGCATAGCGCGCCATTCGTCCATATACATCTTGACGATCATGTATATACCAAAGCCCAGCACAGCTATCACGATGAGCATCAAGCCGTAATACGCCTGTTTATCCCTCATCTTCATCCAACCGCCCCAACTGTTGGTGTATTGGTCATCGCGGCGATGATGATGGTGATGATAATGTTTGCGCTCTTTCTGCTTTTCCCACCCGGGTTGATATGTCTTAAAATCGTCTGCCATTAGCGTCTTTTAAAGTTCATTTGCTGCACCTTACGCATCATCTTGCTAGTCTGCTCGAATTGCTTGAGGAAGCGGTTGAGCGCTACAATATCCACACCTGCACCTTTGGCAATGCGGTTCTTACGGCTGCCGTTAAGCAGGTTCGGGTTGGCGCGCTCTTCAGGCGTCATAGAGTTGATCATCGCCTCAATCGGTTTGAACGCATCGTCACTCACTTCGACGTTCTTCAGCGCCTTGTCCATACCAGGGATCATACCCATCAGGTCTTTCATCGAACCCATTTTCTTAATCTGGTTTAATTGTCCGATGAAATCGTTGAAATCGAATTGGTTCTTGGCGATTTTCTTCGAGATACGGCGTGCTTCCGCTTCGTCATATTGCTCTTGCGCGCGCTCTACGAGGCTCACCACATCACCCATACCCAAGATACGGTCGGCCATACGACTCGGATGGAACACATCAAGCGCCTCCATCTTCTCGCCCGTACCAATGAACTTGATCGGCTTGTTGACTACAGAGCGGATACTCAATGCTGCACCGCCGCGGGCATCACCATCCAGTTTAGTCAGTACCACGCCGTCAAAATCCAGACGATCGTTGAACTCCTTAGCGGTGTTTACTGCATCCTGACCGGTCATAGCGTCTACCACGAACAAAGTCTCGGACGGCTGGATAGCTTCCTTGATAGCCGCTATCTCGGTCATCATCTGCTCGTCTACAGCCAGACGGCCGGCGGTATCTACGATCACCACATCATAACCGAACTTGCGGGCCTCAGATATCGCGTCTTGCGCCTTTTTAACGGGATTAGACTCCTCTTCCGCAGTATAGACTTTTGCGTTGATCTGCTCGCCGAGCACACGTAATTGCTCGATAGCAGCGGGGCGATACACGTCGCACGCTACGAGCATCACTTTCTTATTCTTCTTTGTCTGAAGGAAATTAGCCAACTTAGATGCAAAGGTCGTCTTACCGCTACCCTGCAGACCGGCCATGAGGATGACCGCGGGCGAACCTTTTAGGTTTATATCCTGCGCTTCACCGCCCATCAACTCTGCCAACTCGTCATGGGTGATCTTCACCATCAGTTGTCCGGGGCGAACGGCGGTAATGACGTTCTGACCGAGTGCTTTCTCCTTCACCTGGTCGGTAAATTGTTTGGCGGTCTTGTAGTTCACATCGGCCTCCAGCAAGGCTTTACGGATGTCCTTTACGGTCTCCGCGATATTAATCTCGGTGATACGTCCTTCACCTTTGAGAATCTTAAATGAGCGTTCTAATCTTTCTGATAAATTATCGAACATATTACTCCAAATTAAATTGCGGCGCAAAGGTAGTAAAAAATTTGCATATATGCAAATAAAAGCGAAAAAATGTGCAAATATTTGCGTATGTCATTTTTTTATTGTACTTTTGCACTCGCAAAAGTTTTGATTATGGAAAGAAGAGTAAGAGTTCGCTTTGCGCCAAGCCCTACAGGCGCGTTGCATATCGGCGGTGTACGTACTGCCTTGTACAACTATCTTTTTGCCCGTCAACACGGCGGTGACATGTTGCTTCGTATCGAAGATACGGACTCCACCCGTTTCGTGCCCGGCGCAGAAGAATATATCCTCGAAGCCCTCGATTGGCTCGGTATCGGTATTGACGAAGGTCTTCGTCAGAAGAAAGGCACCAAAGAGATTGAAGCCGTAGGCTCTCACGGTCCCTACCGTCAATCGGAGCGTCGCGAGATTTACCATCAGTATGTGAAACAACTGCTGGATAGCGGTCATGCGTATATCGCATTTGATACGCCCGAAGAGCTCGAGGCCAAGCGCGCAGCGATACCTAATTTTCAGTACGATGCCCGTACGCGTATGGAAATGCGCAATTCGCTGACCATACCGGCCGAAGAGGTACAGGCGCTGATCGATAAAGGTGAGAAATACGTCGTTCGCTTTAAGGTCGAACCCAACGAGGACGTGCATGTGCATGATCTGATCCGCGGAGAAGTGGTGATCAACTCGAATATCCTCGATGACAAGGTGCTTTATAAGTCCGCAGACGACCTACCAACCTATCACCTTGCCAATATCGTGGATGACCATCTGATGGAGATCTCGCATGTCATCCGCGGCGAGGAGTGGTTACCTTCCGCTCCGCTGCACGTGCTGCTTTACCGCGCGTTCGGATGGCAAGACACGATGCCGGAGTTTGCCCACCTGCCCTTGCTGTTAAAACCCGATGGAAACGGCAAATTAAGCAAGCGTGACGGTGATCGTCTCGGTTTCCCCGTCTTCCCACTCGAGTTCCATAATCAGAAAGATGGCACGGTTTCATCGGGATATCGCGAGAGTGGCTACCTGCCCGAAGCGGTCATCAACTTCCTGGCCTTGCTCGGTTGGCACGGCACAGGCGATCAGGAAATGTACACGATGGATGAACTCATCAAGGAGTTCTCGCTTGACCGTGTCTCCAAGGCCGGTGCAAAATTTGATTACGAGAAAGGCAAATGGTTCAACCACCAATATCTGCAACTGCGCAGCAATGAAGAACTCGCTCAGATGTTCCTGCCTACCCTCGCGGCGCATGGTATTGAAAACCCCGACATGCAAATGGTAGCCCAAGTCATCGGACTTACCAAGGATCGCGTGAACTTTGTGCCGGAACTCTGGGAGCAGACGAATTTCTTCTTTGTGGCTCCGACCGAGTACGACGAGAAATCGCTGGCAAAGCGCTGGAAAGAAGACTCGCCGCGTCATATGACCGAGTTGCTTGAGGTGCTTGAAGGTGTTCCCTCATGGGACGCAGAGACCTTGGACGGTATTGTCATGGGGTGGATTGCTGCTAAAGAGTACGGCGTAGGTATCGTGATGAACGCCTTCCGTATCTGTCTTGTCGGCGCAGCCCGCGGTCCGCATATCTGGGCGATTACCGACGTCCTCGGCAAAGATGAGACCCTGAAGCGCGTAAAAACTGCTTTAATTAGGTTAACCTAGGACTACCTAGGACGACCTAGGCATACCTATGACCCCCAAAGAGGCATTACATAAGTATTTCGGATACGATGATTTTCGGCCCTTACAGGCGGAAATCATCGCTTCTGTTTTAGCGCATCGCGACACCTTGGCCCTGATGCCTACGGGCGGCGGCAAGAGTCTGTGTTTCCAGATTCCTGCCCTTGTGATGGGAAATGAGAACCCGGAGAAGCGCTTATGCCTGGTTATCACGCCGCTCATCGCACTCATGCGCGATCAGGTGGAGAATCTCCGGGCACGCGGCATCCATTCCGAAGCCATATATACGGGTCAGAGTTTTGACAAACAGCGTGCGGCCTTAGATAACTGCCTCTTCGGCCCATACCATTTTCTCTATTGTTCCCCGGAGCGATTAGAGAGCGAAGAGTTTCGCAAGCGCCTCAAAGACCTGCCGATAGGCCTGATAGCCGTCGATGAGGCACATTGTATCTCGCAGTGGGGCTATGATTTTCGGCCTTCGTACCTGAATATTGCTGCCGTGCGGGAACTATTGCCCGACGTGCCGGTCTTGGCGCTTACAGCGACCGCAACGCCGACCGTAGTCGAAAATATCCAGCGCCGTTTGGGATTCCAAGAACCGAATGTGCTGAAAATGTCCTTCCGCCGCGAGAACCTCCAATATATCGTGCGCCGCACGGAGAATAAACCCGATCAAATCGCGCATATTTTATCGAAAGTGCCCGGTTCGGCAATCGTCTATGTACGCAACCGCAAGCGGGCGCAAGAACTCGCTGAATGGCTGAAAACCAACGGCGAGAGCGCCGATTTCTACCATGCTGGGTTGACTACCCGCGAGCGTAATGAACGTCAGGAGGCTTGGAAAGAAGGGCGTACGCGTGTTATCGTGGCGACGAATGCCTTCGGCATGGGTATCGACAAACCCGATGTGCGGCTCGTCATCCATCATGATTTGCCGTCCCATTTAGAGAGTTATTACCAGGAGGCAGGGCGCGCCGGAAGAGACGGAATGACGGCTTATGCCGTGCTGCTCTATAACGACGAAGACAAAGCCAAGGCCCGCAAGCGCGTGGTAGACACCTACCCGCCAAAAGAATTCGTGGAGCAGGTCTATCATAAGACGATGGATTTTCTGCAGATAGGTGAAGGAAGCGGTCTCGGGCACCGTTTTGCGCTGCATATAGACCAGTTATGTCACGTCATGCACTTGCCCGTCATACAGGCCTACTCTGCACTACATCTCTTGACGCAAGCGGGATATATCGATTTCCAAGAGGAATACGAGACCCAGCCGCGCGTCTGTCTGCGTGTACCACGTGCCCAATTGGGCGAGTACGACCTCTCGTCACCGCAGATCGAGTTACTTGACCGCCTGATGCGTCAGTATTCGGGTATCTTCACGGACCTGCAGTATGTGCGCGAGGCCGATAAACCCGAGGATCACGAGTTACTCGTCTCTTTGGCGCAACGCGGCATCATCACCTATATCCCGCGCTCTGTAGGTTGCTGCCTGACGATGACAAAAGAAAGAGAGGCAGAAATCTACCTCTCTCCTGCTATTTTCGATGATCGTCAGAAACTCTTTGCGGAGCAACTCCACGCGATGGTGGAGTATGCCGAGCAGAATCAGTTCTGCCGCGAACAGGTGCTACTCGCTTACTTCGGTGAGACGAGCGCTATCCCCTGCGGTCATTGCGACGTCTGTCGCGAGATCACCCACCGTATCATTGCCGAGTGAAAGCGAGTCTTCGCCAAGCAACTGCTGCAATTCCCGCATTTCTGCCTCATTTACCGATTTATTACGGTCATTTACGCCCATCAGCGGGCCGAAGAACACTTTCAGCAACGCGCGACCGATCACTTTCGACAATTTGAATTTCGGATTCGTCACGTCTCCTTTGACCGGCACATCAATCAGGATGATGTCCTGCGCCGAAGTGAGCATCTTAAAGCCCAGACGCACAGGGATATTCTTATACGGCGCCTTGGTTAACAGATCCTTGCGGCCTACTCTCGGATGATCAATCTCGATATGATTCGTTCCATTCAGTTTGGCGGAGACAACGTCTAAATGGCTGTCAATAGTCAGCAGACCTCCGTCCAGCGGATAGCCCGTATAATTGCGGCAGAGCGCGCTGAAATCCTCGATATGCACGCCGCGAACCTTCAGATCCGCCTGTGTGTCTTGGTTCTTGAGGTCTAAGCCGCCCTTGAAATCCAGATTGAGACTACCTCCGTTCGGCAGCGTAGCCTGCAGTTTGATGGCATTACGGCCGTTGCTGGCGACGTTCTGACCGTCTACGCGCAGCGTCTGGATCGCATAATTCCAGTTATGCTTCATCGAGTAGTCGTGGTAACTGATGTCATGTCCGGTCAGGGTCACACGCTTGGCCATCCAAACCAGAGGTTTGGTTGCACGCGGTTTCTTCACTTCTACCGGTGTTTCTATCGAGTCGGTCGCCGCGCTGTCGGCCTCCACTTCCTCTTTGCTCTTCATCAGCCGCGTCAGGGTCGTCCAGCCTTCGTGTACCTCGTAATTGGCTGTCAGACCGTTGATGGTCAGGCTATCCAGGATAAAGGTGTTGTTCGCCACATCGCCTTTGCTGATGGCGATACACAATTCATCCAGCGCCGCTACCTCGTCCTTATGCGAGTCGCGCAGACTCAGGCCGGTCAGGGACAGGTTTCCGGTCAGCAGAATATTGGAAATCACATCCAGACTTCCGTCCACATGAATGGAGCCGTTCATCTTGGCGCCCAGGCCCGTGACATCCAAATAGTCCTGAACAAGCGGCAAGACGACATCGGTATGCACATCATGCAGGTTTAACTTCACCGCATAGCGGTTGGATTGCAACTTCATACCGGCGATGATGCCTACCCGGCCGCCTGTCGGCAAACCGAATTCGATACCGGCGTTCGTCTGCGTGTTATCGAAATACAGGCCCGGTATACGAAGCGTCAGATCCTCCAGTTTCCACTGCTTGTCGCTCACTACGTCGCGGTAGCGGATATTGCTGTTATTAATTCGAATATTCTTTAAACTAACTGTCCACTTACTCTTCGCAGTGTCCGCAGGCACAGAATCATTCTTCGAGAAGCGCTCGATGATGTCCGAGAAATTGACTTTGTCGTTGTACTTGAGCACTTGTCCGTCGAAGCCGTCGAGGTGTATCGCACGCAGTTTGACGGTCTTGCCGAGCAGTTGCGGATAGGCGATATGCACGTACAGACGGTCGAAGGAGACGAAGTTCGTCTCGCCGTTGGCTTCCTTGCATTCAAAGCCGTTGATGGTCACTCCACCCCAATATGGATTGATGATCACGCGGTCCACGTGCATCTGTCGGCCGACGATCTGTTCGCCGTAGTTGTTCACGACGTATTTGGCTGCCGGCGAAGCGACGGCCAGTATCAATGCAAAGAGGAGCACTATTACTAGCGCTCCCCATCCACATATCTTCCAGAATGTTTTCATTATTCAGCGGATAATGTGATGCGGCGGAAATCTTTGATTTCAACACCTTTTGCTTTGAGGATATCCTTCACGAGCTCTTTGTTCTCGCTCATGATATAAGCCTGCTCAACGAGTGTGTTCTCTTTGAGGAACTTATTCAGACGGCCTTGTGCAATCATCTCGATCTTCTTTGCCTGAGCAGCGAGGTTAGCCTCTGCTTCTGCGGGCACCTTAGCGCGGATGTCGCGAGCTACTTGAGCCTGCTCCTCGGTCAACCAACCCTTAGCGGTGTTAGAAGCGATGTGGTCATCACTATCCGCATGAGCCGGGTTGATACCAGCCTTACGCAGAGCGTTCTCAACAGCCTTGTTGATCTCGTCCTGTTTGGTCTTGTCGATAGCTACCTCCAACTCGTGCTTCTTAACGTCCTCAGCTACGTGATCAGCGTCCAGCGCGATCGGGCTCATAGCAGCCACCTGCATCGAGATACCGTGAACGGTCTCGTGATCAGCGCCTTCGTTAGCAGCAACGAGCGAGCTGAGCTTGTTGCCCAGATGGTTGTAAGCGTCCACTACCGGTGCCTCGAGGCATGCGTAGTCAGCGAGCTCCATCTTCTCACCCGTCACGCCGGAGCGCTCGGTGATGATATCAGCTACGGTGAAGTCACCGATCTTGAGGTTCTTGAGCTCCTCTTGCGTACGTACTTTGTTGTCCAAAGCGGCGTCGAGGATCAGTTTAACCATACCTACGAAGTCCTCGTTCTTAGCTACGAAGTCGGTCTCGCACTTCACGCCAACGATAGCGCCGAAGTTGTCTTTTACCTTTGCGAGTACGCAACCTTCCGAAGCCTCGCGGTCGCTACGTTTTGCTGCGATAGCCTGTCCGCGCTTGCGGAGCAAGTCCTTCGCAGCTTCGAAATCGCCGTTAGCTTCTTCGAGGGCCTTCTTTACATCCATCATACCGGCACCGGTGATGTCACGTAATTTCTTGATATCAGCTAATGTAACTGCCATGATTATGCCTCCTCTTCTGCTTTAGGTTCTTCCTTAGCTTCTGCTACTTTCTCAGCCTCTGCTTTCGGAGCAGCTTTGCGGATGCGCTGACGACGCTCTTTGGGTGCGGGTGCCTCGCTGGCAGCCTGCTCCTCAGCAGCACCTTCGTCTGCTTTCTCTACCTTGCGCTCCTCGAGACCCTCTTTGATAGCGTCGCAAACAGCGGTCAGGATGACGTCGATAGCCTTGGTTGCATCGTCGTTAGCCGGGATTACGAAATCGATGTCATTCGGGTTCGAGTTGGTATCTACGATACCGAATACAGGGATACCCAGGCGGTTAGCCTCTGCTACAGCGATTTTCTCCTTGATAACGTCTACTACGAAGATAGCGCTCGGCAGACGGGTCATGTCGGCGATAGAACCGAGGTTCTTCTCCAGTTTCTCACGCTGACGTGCGATCTGCAGTTTCTCGCGCTTCGATACGTTATCGAGCGTACCATCGGTCGTCATCTTGTCGATCTGGCTCATTTTCTTCACAGCCTTGCGGATGGTCGGGAAGTTGGTGAGCATACCACCGGCCCAACGCTCGGTGATGTACGGCATGCCTACTTCCTGTGCGTGAGCAGCTACTACTTCCTGAGCCTGCTTCTTCGTACCAACGAAGAGCACCTTGCGGCCGCTGCGAGCGAGGTTCTTCAGAGCCTCTGCAGCCTCGTCGATCTTAACGACGGTCTTGTTCAGGTCGATGATGTGAATACCATTGCGCTCCATGTAGATGTACGGAGCCATGGCCGGATTCCATTTGCGTTTGAGGTGACCGAAATGTGCGCCAGCCTCGAGCAATTGATCAAAATTTGTTCTCATTTTGATGAAAATGTTAAATTTGAAATGTTAAATATAAAATAATTTAATCCTCCTTGTATCTTGGTGTCCCGTTTACGCGCATAATACATTAGAAATAGTGCGCGCACGCACACATGCGTTTGAGACTCCAAAACAATCGTGTGGTAATCCCGAAGGAGTCCACACGATTTGGAGTTGTTCGTATTAACGCTTACTGAACTGGAAGTGCTTACGAGCTTTCGGCTGACCCGGTTTCTTACGCTCAACCTCACGAGCGTCACGAGTCATGAAGCCTTCTGCCTTCAACGCAGCCTTATCTTCCGGATTGATCTTCACCAGTGCGCGAGCGATAGCCAAACGCAGAGCCTCTGCCTGTCCTTTGAAGCCACCGCCATCAAGGTTGGCCTTGATATCGTATTTCTCAGCTACGCCGAGTTTGTTCAGCGGCTGGAGCACGATATAGCGCAGAATAGAAGACGGGAAATATTTCTCGATGTCGCGGCCGTTGATCTCGATCTTGCCGGCACCTTCATTTACATAAACGCGGGCTACTGCCTCTTTACGACGTCCTAATGCATTAACTGTTTCCATGTACTTCTATTATTTGAGGGTGTTAATATCAATTTGTTTCGGTTGCTGAGCCTGCATGTTGTGCTCCGGACCCTCGAAGATATAGAGGTTCGTGATCTGGCGAGCACCGAGGCGATTCTTCGGCAGCATACCTTTTACTACTTTGCGAACGAGCTTCTCTGCGCCCTTAGCCATCAGGTCAGCCGGGGTGAACTCACGTTGGCCACCCGGGAAACCGGTGTAGCGTACATAAACGCGACCGTTCCACTTGTTACCCGTCAGCTGTACTTTGTCAGCGTTCACGATGATTACGTTGTCTCCACAGTCCACGTTCGGAGTGTAGGACGGTTTGTACTTACCACGCAGCAACTTTGCTACTTTGGAAGCCATACGGCCAAGAATCTGGCCCTCAGCGTCTACAACCACCCACTCTTTCTTAGCGGTAGCCTTGTTGACAGACACTGTCTTGTAAGAATTGAATTCCATTAATTTTGTTGTTTTTAGGTAAAATCGACGGACATCCTTTACGACTTTCGATTTACGGGATTTCTTTGTTAACTTTCGTTTTTACTGGATTTCCCTACGTTATCCACCGCCCAATTTTACGATTTATAATTATTGTTTTTACGCGCCTTTCCGCACGTGCATTACGCACGTTCACGCAAAAAAGCGTGCAAAGGTACTACTTTTTTTTGACATGACCAAATTTTTCTGCATTTTTTTGTGTTTTTTCTTTAAAAAACTTGCATACGTGATATTTTTTTTCGTATCTTTGCAACGAAGCAACTCTTTTAGCTGCAACTGTTGCAAATGCGCAGATCACATCTTCGACGTCCAAGGAAAGATGGTAAAGTAAATTTCATATTTTTCTAACATTAATGATATTTCCGAAGACAAAAATTTGGAAATGTCACTTTTTTGTTGTACCTTTGCACTCGAATTAACTGCCCGCAAGGGTAAAATAAGAGGCGGCTCGGGGGCGCATCGGGGGTATATCGTATCCTACCAACCCATATATATACATAGTATATATCCCGTGATTTTGAATTTTTACACGTAAATTACATTTTATGAACATTCATTTGGATTGCAATAATTTCTTTGTGAGTTGCGAGTTGGTGTCGCGACCGGAGCTGCGGGGGACGCCCGTGGTGGTGGCTAACGACAACGGCAACAACGGAGGTATCATCCTGGCGCTCAACCAGGAGGCTAAGGCCATAGGCCTCAAGCGCGGCAATCCGCTGTTCCAAGTGAATAAACTGATCGAGAAAGAGCACGTGACGGTCATTGACGTGCATCACCACTTATACCACGAGGTGTCGCAGCATATCATGGACGAGGTGAAGCAGACCGAGATGGTGTTGGACTTTGTCCAATACAGTGTGGATGAGTTCTTCGGCATGATGCCGGATGATGACCCTACCCGACTTCGCGGATACCTGCAGCAACTCAAAGACCTGATTTGGGAAAAGACCGGCATACCCGTCAGTTGCGGCGCAGGAACGAGTTATACGCTCGCCAAGACCGCAACGTGGTTCGCCAAGCGCTATCCTGCCTATAAAGGGATATGTATCATGCCCGCCGACAAACGCGAGCAGGCATTAGCGAAAGTGCCGATAGCGGACGTATGGGGTATCGGCCGGCGGAGTATCAAGAAACTGACGCAGGAAGGTATAGTGACCGCACTCGACTATACCCGCAAATCCGAGGCTTGGGTACACCGACTTTTCAACGTCACAGGGGTGCGGACCTGGAAAGAGTTGCGGGGCGAGCCGGCGATCACTTTAGCCAGCCGCGAACGCCAGAAGAGCATCATGTACAGCCGTACCTTCGCACATATGACCGACAGTCCGGCAATTCTATTAAAAGAATTGAGTAACTACGCGACAGCGGCTACGAGGCGTTTGCGGGAACAGGGCTCGATATGCGGCGCGGTGACGGTCTTTTTAGGCACGAACAGGCACCGAACCGACCTCGCGCAATACAATATCGACGACACGATCAAACTGACCACCCCGACCGACGACACACGCATGATCATCGAAGCCGTGCGGGCGCTGTTAGACCGTATATACAAGCCGCGGTATCAGTACAAACAGGCGGGAGTGATCCTGTCGCAGCTACAGAGCAACAACGGCGTGCAGCTCGACCTGTTTGCGCCGGAGGCGGCCGAAGAGACGACGCGACAGAAGCGGCTGATGCGCGCCATAGACACCATCAACGAGCGGTTCGGAAAGAACCAGATCCATTTTGCCGTACAAGGGATGGAGAACGACACGCAAGACGATCCGGCGGGGTTCATGCGGCCTCATAATATCGAATAATTGCAAATAAATTTGCACATGTCAAAAAAAAGTAGTACCTTTGCACCGCTTTTGTCGAGAGGCTCGACACCCGGTTATCCATTCGGGACTAAACAAGTAATTATTGAATAAAATACAATGAATATTTCGTACAATTGGTTGAAGCGGTATATCGACCTGAAGGACGATGCTCAGACCGTAGCAAAGATCCTGACCTCCATTGGTCTCGAGGTAGGAACAGTAGAGACAGTAGAGACCATCCGCGGCGGGTTGAAAGGCCTCGTAGTAGGCGAAGTGTTGACCTGCATTCCCCACCCTAATTCCGACCATTTGCATTTGACAACCGTGAATATCGGCGAGGCTGAGCCCTTGCAGATTGTTTGCGGTGCGCCGAATGTAGCGGCTGGACAGAAAGTGATTGTAGCGACCATCGGTACCGTGCTCTATGACGGCGACCAATCGTTTACCATCAAGAAAGGTAAGCTGCGCGGCGAGGACTCGTTCGGCATGATATGCGCCGAGGACGAGATAGGCGTAGGCACCGACCACGCAGGTATCATCGTGCTGCCGGCCGACACGCCGGTGGGTATGAGTGCTCGCGAGTACTATAAGGTGCAGGACGACACGATCATCGAGGTCGATATCACTCCGAACCGCTCCGACGCCGCTTCGCATTATGGCGTAGCACGCGACCTGTACGCTTATTACAAGGCGCACGGACAGAATATCGCTCTGAAGAAGCCGAGCGTAGAGGCCTTCAAGGTTGATAACAATGAGTTGCCGATCAAGGTGACGATTGATGCGCCGGAGGCTTGTCCGCGCTATACGGGCGTGAGCATCAAGGGCGTAGAGATCAAGGAGTCGCCGGAATGGCTGAAGAACAGCCTGCTGGCTATCGGTTTGCGGCCGATCAATAACATCGTGGACGTGACGAACTTCGTGCTGCACGAGTGCGGTCAAGCGTTACACGCTTTCGATGCCGACAAGATAAAAGGCAATGAGATCCATGTGCGTTATGCCAAGGCGGGCGAGAAATTCGTGACGCTGGACGGCGTAGAGCGCGAGATGAACGAACGCGACCTGATGATCGCCAACGCCGAGGAAGCGATGTGTATCGCCGGTGTGTTCGGTGGCCTGGAGAGCGGCGTGACGGAGCACACGAAGAACGTGTTCTTAGAGAGCGCGTACTTCGATCCCGTGACCATCCGCAAGACCAGTCGTCGTCACCAACTGCAGACCGATGCTTCCTTCCGCTACGAGCGCGGTTGCGATCCGAACAACACCCCGTACGTGCTCAAACGCGCTGCGTTACTCATTCAAGAGGTAGCCGGCGGACAAATCGCGATGGAAGTGACGGATAACGGCCAAACCGCTTGGGAGCCCTTCCCCGTAACTATCGATATTCATCGCGTGAACAGCCTGATCGGTAAGGCTATCGGCGAGGAGACCATAGAGACCATCCTCAAAGCGCTGGAGATAGATATCAAGAGCAAGGACGGAGACCCGAATGGATGTCTGTCTCCGGCGACTCGCCGGTGGCAACTCGGCGTGCCGCGCTACCGCGTAGACGTACAGCGCGAGTGCGACGTAGTAGAAGATATACTTCGTATATACGGCTACGACAACGTGGAGTTTCCTGAGAAGCTGAACACAAGTCTGGCGTACGGTATCAAACCGAATCCGGAGCAACTGCGTCGTCGTATCTCCGAGCAACTGACCGCACAGGGTTTCTACGAGATCCTCAATAACTCGCTGACGAAAGTAAGTTACTACGAGCCACTAGAGCAGATGCCGCTGGCGCAATGCGTGAAGATCATGAATCCGCTTAGTTCGGACCTGGGCGTGATGCGCCAGACCCTACTCTTCGGCGGACTCGAGTCCATCGCTCGCAATGCGAACCGCAAGAACAGCGACCTGCGTCTGTATGAGTTCGGCAACTGCTATCACTATAAGGCTAATCCGGCGGCACGGGAGCACAACCCCGAGAACTCACTCATCGAATACAGCGAAGAGCCACATTTCGGACTTTGGCTGACGGGAAACAAGACCGCGCAGAGTTGGGTTCGCCGTGAGGAGAAGAGTTCGTTCTATGAGTTGCATGCATATGTGAACAATATTCTCGTACGTCTGGGCGTAGACCTCGCGAAAGTGACGGTAGAGCGCCTGGAGAACGAGTTGTTCCAAGACGGGCTGGTACTCAAAGCTGCTAATGGCAAGGCCTTAGGCTTTATCGGCATCGTAGGACGCAAAGTGCTGAAAGCCTTCGATATCGATCAGGAAGTGTTCTACGCCGACCTCGATTGGAACCAGCTGCTCAAGCAGAACAAGCAATACAAAGCGGTCATCACCGACCTGCCGAAATATCCGGAGGTAAAACGCGACTTCGCGCTGCTCGTAGACAAGAGCGTTGAGTTCGCAGACCTCGCGCGTGCTGCGTTTGCCACCGAGAAGAAACTGCTGAAAAACGTGTTCCTATTCGACGTATACGAGGGCAAGAACCTCGAGGAAGGCAAGAAGTCCTATGCCTTGAGTTTTATCCTCCAAGACGCGGACAACACGCTCAAAGACACGCAGATAGAGAACATCATGAACCGCTTGAAGACCACCTTCGAAGAGAAATTCCATGCTACCCTCCGCTGATCAAAACGAGATATTAAGACGCCGGACATTTGCGATCATCTCGCACCCGGATGCCGGTAAGACCACGCTGACCGAGAAGCTCCTTCTCTACGGCGGGGCGATACACGTGGCCGGAGCGGTGAAGAGCAATAAGATCCGCAAGACCGCTACCTCCGATTGGATGGAGATCGAGAAGCAGCGTGGTATATCCGTAGCGACATCCGTGATGGGCTTTGACTACGCGGGCTATCATATCAATATTCTCGACACACCGGGTCACCAGGACTTTGCGGAAGACACGTTTAGAACGTTGACGGCTGTGGACTCGGCTATCGTAGTGATTGACTCCGCGAAAGGTGTGGAGACCCAGACGCGCCGCCTGATGGAAGTGTGCCGCATGCGTAAGACACCGGTCATGGTGTTCATGAACAAGATGGACCGCGAAGGCAAAGATCCGTTCGACCTGATGGACGAAGTGGAGCGCGAGTTACAAATCAAAGTGACGCCTGTGTCATGGGCGAACGGACAAGGACTTAAATTCGAGTCTGTCTTCGCACTCAACCAACGTCCAAAGGACGTTAGCGGGAAGTTGGCGGATGACTTAGAGATGGTGGATGGTGTGTACCCGGAATTTGATAAAGAAGCGTACCTACGCGGCGAGTTAGCGCCGGTATTCTTCGGTTCGGCATACAAGACGGTCGGTGTGCAGGAGTTGTTGGATTTCTTTGTAGAGAATGCACCCTCGCCTCGTCCCGTGACGGCCGAAGAGCGGACGGTAGAACCGATGGAAGACAAGTTCACGGCGTTCTGCTTTAAGATCCACGCGAACATGGACCCGAACCACCGCTCGTGTATCGCGTTCTTCAAGATATGTAGTGGAAAATTCCTTCGGAACACCTATTACTACCACGTGCGTAAGGACCAGCAGATGCGATTTGCGGCGCCGACATGCTTCATGGCGCAGAAGAAAGAGACCGTCGATGAAGCCTTTGCGGGCGATATAGTGGGTCTGCCGGACACGGGAAACTTCAAGATCGGCGATACCCTCACCGCAGGTGAGAAACTGCATTTCAAAGGCCTACCCTCCTTCTCTCCGGAGATGTTCAAGTATATCGACAATGCCGACCCGATGAAGCAGAAACAGCTCGACAAGGGTGTGGCGCAGTTGATGGACGAAGGTGTGGCGCAGCTGTTTGTGAGTCAACTCAACGGCCGCAAGATCATCGGCACGGTAGGACAGCTGCAGTTTGAAGTCATCCAATACCGCCTGGAGCACGAGTATCAGGCTAAATGCAAGTGGCAGCCGCTGCAGATGTACAAAGCTTGCTGGATTGAGAGTGACGACGATGCCGAACTCGACACGTTCAAGAAACGCAAAGCGCAGTATATGGCGTACGACAAAGAAGGCCGCGACGTGTTCATGGCCGACAGCGCGTATGTACTCAGTATGGCGCAGCAGGACTACAAGCATATCACGTTCCACTTTACAAGTGAGTTTTAGCTCGTAATACCGCCTTCACGCAATCACATTATAACAAAAAATACTATTATGAAAAACAGATCTTTACAGATTCGCCTCATCGTCATGAACTTCCTGGAGTTCGCTGTATGGGGCGCGTACTTAACCTCTATGGGTACTTACCTGTTCAAACAGGGAATGGGTCAGCATATCGGTTGGTTCTATTCCATCCAGGGTGTAGTGAGTCTCTTCATGCCTGCGCTGATGGGTATTGTAGCGGACCGATGGATACAAGCTCAAAAAACGCTTAGTCTGTGCCATGCCTTAGCCGGACTCTTCATGTGCGCCGCAGGTGTTTATGCGTACACGGCAGCCGACGTGCAATTCGGTACGTTGTTTACCTTGTATACCTTCTCCGTTGCGTTCTTTATGCCGACGATCGCGTTGACGAACTCCGTAGCATTCAATGCATTGGTAAAAGCAAACATGGACACCGTAAAAGATTTCCCGCCGATCCGTGTTTTCGGAACGGTAGGATTTATCGCTACAATGTGGTGTATCGACCTGCTTGGTTTCCAGGCAACCCCTTGGCAGTTTGTGGTTAGCGGCGGTCTGAGTCTCCTCCTGGCAGGATATTCTCTGACGCTTCCGGCATGTGAGATAAAGAAAACAGAAGGCAGTGTAGATTTAGTAGAAGCGCTGGGATTGAAAGCATTCACTCTCTTCAAACAAAAGAAAATGGCGTTATTCTTCATTTTCTCGATGCTGTTAGGTATGTGTCTGCAGGTCACGAACTCTTATGCCAACCCGTTCATCACTTCGTTTGGCGCGATTGAAGAGTTCGCAAACACCTTTGGTGTCCAACACGCGAATATCCTGATCTCTATCAGCCAGATTTGCGAAGCACTCTGTATCCTTGCTATTCCGTTCTTCCTCAAGCGGTTCGGAATAAAGAACGTCATGCTCATGGCAATGTTTGCCTGGGTGTTCCGTTTTGGCTTCTTCGGAGCAGGCAACCCCGGTTTCCCGGGCGTGATACTCTTTATCCTCAGTTGTGTAGTGTACGGCTTTGCGTTTGACTTCTTCAACATCTCCGGTGCGTTATATGTAGATCAGGAGACAGAGCCTGCGCAGCGTTCTTCGGCACAAGGGTTATTTATGATGATGACCAATGGTCTTGGTGCCACCATCGGTACGCTCTCGGCTCAAGCTATCGTGAATAAACTGGTGATGGCGGAAGAGGTAGTTGCACGGGGACCTATCGCCGTATGGGACGGATGGAAAGAAGCATGGTACATCTTTGCTGGCTTTGCGCTGGTGGTGGCTATCCTCTTTTGGATATTCTTCCCGAAGACTCCTGTCAACAAAGATATCGAAGTTAAACATTAATGTATCGTAAGGAACTGACATATTATTTTTCCACGCCGATAGCGTACATTGTCATCGGCTTGTACCTTTTGGCGATCAGTTTATTCCTTTGGGTTATCCCGGGTCAATGGAACATCATTGACTCGGGATACGCCCAAGTGGACGGACTGTTTCAGTTGAGTCCCTGGCTCTTTATGCTGCTCTGCCCTGCCCTGACGATGCGTCTGTTCTCGGAAGAGCGGCAAAGCGGCATCTGGGATCTGATTCGCACGAAGCCCGTCTCCCTGACCCGCATCGTGCTCGGTAAGTATTTCGCAGCATGGACACTGGTTCTCATCGGCCTGCTGCCGTGCTTCATTCACTACTTTGTAGTGGCCTATATGGCCGAACCCATGGGAAACCTCGACAGTGGGGCGTTTATGGGTTCGTTCCTCGGTCTGATATTGCTGAGCGGTACGTTCATGGCCATCGGCCTCTTGTGCGCGACGTTCAGCAAGAGTCAGATCGTTTGTTTCATCTGCGGCGCACTCGCGTGCTTTGTGCTCTACTGGGTGTTGCTGCAAGATCATTACTCTTCCCTCTCGCGCGGTGTACTGGATCTGCGCGATGTAGTATTCTTCGCTTCTATCGCCGTGATAGCGATCGTAGCGGCTATCTTCACCTTAGACAAACTGACGCGCAAATGACACGTATCGGACTGCTGAGCGACACGCACGGATTGCTGGACAAACGCATCTACGAACATTTCAAAGATGTGGACGAGATCTGGCATGCGGGCGATATAGGCAGCGACGAGGTCTTGCGTAAACTACGGGAGTTCAAGCCTACCCGCGCCGTGTTCGGAAACATGGACGGCGGAGACGTGCGTTATACGCTGGATGAGTTTTACCGCTTCCGTGTAGAAGACGTGAATGTGCTGATGACGCATATAGGCGGCTATCCCGGTCATTATAATCCCTGGCTCATTCCTATGTTCCGCAAAGCGCTCGAGAATTACGACGACCCGAATCATCGTATTGATCTCTTCGTATGCGGACACAGCCATATATTAAAGGTACAATACGACTCGCAGTTTAAGTTCCTGACGATGAATCCGGGCGCTGCGGGAAAACAAGGTTGGCAACCCTGCCAAACCTTACTGCGCTTTACCATCGACGGCAGCAAGATTGACAATCTGGAGGTCATCGAATTGGAGTGGAAATAGTGTTTTTAGCACAAAAATACTCATTTTGCAAAGTCAAGTTTACAAAATATGCTGAAAAACATATAAAAATATTTGCACATATCAAAAAAAAGCAGTACTTTTGCACCGGATTTAAGAAATAAGAATCCGAATTTTAAATAAGCCAATCTTTTTTGTACCTTAAATAAACAGACTAATACCTAAGAAAAACAGACGTCGGGATGACGCCTGTTTTCGCTTTTATAGGGACCTTTCTTTATTTGATCTCCTGTACTTTGATACCGTCACGCTCGAGCAATGCGTTGATGGTCGGTTCGCCGCCGCGGAAACGTTTGTACAAGTCCATAGCCTTTTCCGTACCACCCTTCTCGAGGATGTTCTCGCGGAAGCGCTTAGCGGCCTTCTTATCGAAGATAGAACCGTTCTTAGCCTTAGCCTCTTTGAAGACCGAGAAAGCGTCTGCGTCGAGCAGCTCGGACCATTTATAGCTGTAATAGCCTGCTGCGTAGCCGCCGGAGAAGATATGCGTGAAGGACATAGCCATCTGCGTACCCGGTACGGTCGGCAGTACTTGAACCTGCTCCATCGCTTTGTCGCTGAAACGGATGACCGACTCGGTGGTACCCAGGCTCTCGTTGATAGCAAACGGTTGCTCCAACGTATGCCAACTCATGTCGAGGTAGCCAAAGCTTAACTGACGCACGCAAGCGTATGCAGCCAGATAGGTCTGCGAAGCATGCATCTTATCCAAGAGCTCCTGCGGCAGTTTCTCGCCCGTCTTATAATGTTTCGCAAAGGTATCAAGGAATTCCTTCTCATCGATGAAGTTCTCGTTGAACTGCGAGGGCAATTCCACAAAGTCACGCGGCACGTTCGTTCCGCTCTGCGACTCATACTGGCAGCGCGTGAGCATACCGTGCAGACCATGGCCGAACTCGTGCAGGAAGGTGCGTACCTCGTCATAGGTGAAGAGCGCCGGCTTCTCTGCCGTCGGGCGCGTGAAATTCATCACGTTCACGATATGCGGACGATGGTCTTTCTTCTTGCGGATAAACTGCGGCTGGAAATCATTCATCCACGCGCCGCCGCGCTTACCGTCCCGCGGATGGAAGTCTGCGTAATAGACCGCGAGGAACTTACCCTTCTCGTCGAAGACCTCGTAAGCCGTTACTTCGGGGTGATAAACCTGGATCTTCTTGTTCTCCTTGAACTTGATGCCATAGAGGCGCTCTGCGAGCCCGAAGACACCTTTCTTCACTGCCTCCAGCTCGAAATACGGACGCAGGTCATCATCCGAAATATCGTATTTCTCTTTCTTGAGTTTCTTGCTGTAATAGCCGAAGTCCCAAGGCTGAAGATGCTCCGCATAGAAGCCGTGCGCATGCGCATAGTCTTCTACTTCCTTCACCTCTGCCAGAGCTGCAGGCATGTACGCGTCGCGCAACTGATCCAGCAGTTTATATACGTTCTCCGGATTCTCCGCCATACGTTTGTCAAGCGCCTTGACCGCATAGTTCTTCTTGCCGAAGAGTTGGGCAATCGCCAACCGGGTATTCACGATCTCCACGATCAGCGCCGAGTTGTCGAACTCGCCGCCTACGCACTTGGAAGCGTTCGCCAGATATAACTCACGACGGATGTCGCGGTTGTCCAGATCCTGCATCACGGGGCGTGTAGTCGTTGGCTTGAGGTTCAACAACCAGCCCTCCAAACCTTTCTTCTCTGCGTTGGCGCGCAGCATAGCCTTCGTGTCGTCATTCAAGCCGGCCAGCAGCGACTCATCCGTAAGCAGCATAGACCATGCATTGGTAGCTTTGAGCACGTTCTGACCATACTGGAGGGTCAGTTTGCTCAGTTTGGCGCTTAACTCGCGGTATACCTCTTTCTCCTCCGGACTCAGGTTCGCGCCGTTGTTGGCAAAACCGTCGTAAATATCCTCGAGCAGTTTGTACTGCGCCTTGTTCAGTTTGAGTTTATCACGTTGGTCATACACAGCCTTGATGCGCTTGAACAGACCTTCGTTGAGGCGGATCGTCGAGGAATACTCCGACATTTTCGGACTCAACTCCATCTCGATCTGCTGCAGCGTGTCATTGGTCTCAGCGCTCGTGAGGTTATAGAAACAGCCGGCTACGATACCTAACATCTCGCCGGAAGCCTCGTAGGCCTCGATGGTGTTGGCGAAAGTAGGAGCAGCAGGATTATTGACGATGTCGTCAATCTCCTTGAGTCCTTGCTTCATAGCTTCCTCAAAGGCCGGCATGTAGTGCTCGGCGTGGATCTCGTTGAAGGGGTACGTGCCGTGCGGCGTTTTCCAGTTCTTGTAGTCAAAGAACGGGTTCGTAGCCGCAGTAGCGACTAATACGGTGGTGGCAAGCGCCATAGTCAATAGGGATTTTTTCATTTGTCGTATAAGTTTGATTTATTTTCTGCAGCGGATGAGGTTGATGTCTCCGGATAACTGGTATACGCCAATCACCGACTCATCGCCATTCAGTTTCTTCTTCTGATAGGAAGCCTTGATGCCGATATATCCTGCGTTCTTCGGCGCATCCGTACCCAAGGCACGGACCACGTAGAAATACGCACCGTCGGCAGCCAGACGACCGTTGATCGTGCCGTCCCAGCCCTTGGCGGGATCAGTCCACTCGTACACCAGTTTGCCCCAGCGGTTGTATACCCAGCAATGGAACTCCCGCAGCGAGCGATAAGCTACGCGGAACTCGGCATTCGGACACGAGCCTCCGGGCGTGAAGAAATTCGGTACGCGCAGGTAGGACTCGGAGATATTGACCTTCATCGTCATCGAGTCTACCATGCACTCGCGGTTGCTGACCGAGCAAACCACGAGGTAACTGCCCGGCTCGGAGAAGATATAGCGTATATCTTGGTCATTACGCGTAGCGATGACCTCCGAAGCCTTGTATATCTTCCAGTTGTAGTACAGCACCGCCGGCGTCGGGTTGGAATAGAACGCGACATCTAACGCGCCGCTATAGTCCTCCGCGGTCGTAGCCGTGATGATGTCCTGCCGCGTCGGGCGATTCAACTCATTGCTCTTCTCGCCCTCCGTACCGCGCGCTACCGCCAGAGAAGTCAGTTGCATGGCAACTGCTTTGACGTTTTCCGCCACGAGTTCTGTTTCGACGCATGCAGGCGCAAGACCAAGGGTCTCGCGGATGTCGGAGTCGTAGCATAGCTTGATAGGCGTCGCGGCATATAGGGCATCCAAGCGCACGGCTTCGGATAGCGTTACTTCCTTCTTTGCGGCCGAATCGGTCCATTGCTCACCATTCCACACCAGCGCCGTATACTCCACGGAGCAAGTGCGCTTGTACGAGCCTTGCGTGCCATTACGCCGGGTATAGGTGTAGGGATTCACATCGCCTGTGATGCGCAAGATGGTGTTGTCACAATTGGCTTCGACACTCATCTGCAGCGCAGATGTCTGGCAGCGGAATACATAGAACGGGCTGTATTCTACCCCATCCTTGACGATATAATAGCCGCCATCTTCGGGATAGAAGTCCTCCGAACCGGTCTGCACCTCTACGCCGGTAGCCGTAGCATACCAATCCACCGCACCGATCTTCGAGTGCACATGGATCTCGCCGGCAAAGAAGAACAGCGTGTCTGTGACACCGTCTACCTCATGCGCACCCGTGCACTCGATATTCATAGGGAGCGCATAGGAAGGTGAAAAATGAAGAATGAAAAATGAAAGGATGAGTAATCCCAACCATTCATTATATGTCCTTTTTCCTTTCATTTTTCAGCTTTCAATTTATTTGTTCACTTGGAAGCGTGTGTTACCGTTCTGGATGAAGTCCACGATCTGTTTTGCCGCCGCAATACCGGCGTTGATATTCGCCTCTGCGGTCTGTGCGCCCATCTTCTTCGGGGTTGCGAAGTAGCGTCCTTCAAAAAGTGTACGGAACTTCGCATCGGCCACCGGCATAATATCGGTTATATACTTCAGGTCCGTGCGTTCCTGCAGAAGTGCTATCAGGCCCTCCTCGTCAATCACTTCTTTGCGCGCCGTATTGACGAGCACGCCGCCTTTCGGCATGAGGTTCACGAGGTCATGGTTGATACTGTTCTTGGTCTCTGCGGTAGCGGGAATATGTAGGCTTACGATATCACAGGTCTTGTAGAGTTCCTCTGCGCTATGCACGGGTTTCACGTTGGCAGCCACCATTGCCTCGTCCGGGCAATAGGCATCATAGGCATAAACGTCCATGCCGAAGCCCTGCGCGATGCGCGCTACGTTGCGGCCGACGTTACCGAAGGCATGAATACCAAGTTTCTTGCCTTTCAACTCCGTTCCTGATGTACCATTATACATATTACGCACGGCAAAAACCATCAAGCCCAATGCCAACTCTGCGACCGCGTTACTATTCTGACCCGGGGTATTCATAGCTACTACACCATGCGAAGTAGCGGCCTCCAGGTCGATATTATCGTAACCTGCGCCCGCACGAACGACAATCTTCAGTTTCTTGGCAGCGTCCAACACCGCCGCATCAACGATATCCGAACGGATGATGAGCGCGTCAGCATCAGACACAGCGTCTAACAACTGCTGTTTATCTGTATATTTCTCGAGCAGCGCGAGTTCATAACCTGCGCTCTCTACCACTTCACGAATGCCGTCCACAGCTACTTTCGCAAAGGGTTTCTCTGTTGCAACTAAAACTTTCATTTTATGTACAAGTGTTGTGAAGAACTCGGCTTGAACCGTTTTCTTCCTGGTTGGTTCTGAATGATGAAAGGAGAAGTACGGCATATTAGTGCAACTTCTCGTATTCTTTGATACAATCCACGAGTGCCTGCACGCCCTCAAGATCCATTGCGTTATAGCAGCTCGCGCGGAAACCGCCTACCAGACGGTGACCCTTGATACCGACCATACCTTTGGCGGTAGCGAACTTGAAGAAGTCGTCTTGCAGATCCTCAAAGCCCGGCTTGAAGACGAAGCAAATATTCATGCGGCTGCGATCCTCTTTCTTCGAGATCGTCGGCATAAACAACTTCGACTCGTCGAGACACTTGTACAGCAAGTCCGCTTTCGCTTTGTTGCGAGCCTCAATCCACTTCACGCCGCCGTTCGCCTTGAGCCAACGAAGGGTCAGCACAGCCGTGTAAACCGGCAGTACAGGAGGCGTATTGAACATCGAACCACCCTCGATATGCGTCTGGTAATTCAGCATCGTCGGGATATAGCGGCTTACCTTGCCGAGACAACTCTCTTTGATGATCACGAATGTCACACCGGCCGGCGCGAGGTTCTTCTGCGCACCGCCGTAGATGATATCGTACTGGCTCACGTCGATCGGACGGCTCAGGATATCCGAACTCATATCGGCTACCAAAGGCACATTACCTTTCTTGCGGTAGATCTCCGCGAGTTTCTCATCGTTGATCTCGGTACCGAAGATGGTGTTATTGGTCGTGATGTGGAAATAGTCGGCGTCCTGCGGAATCTCATAGTCCGTCGGGATTGAATCCGTACTGGCAGCCACTTCCACTACCTCACCGAAGCCCTTTGCCTCTTTGAGTGCTTTCTTCGACCATACGCCTGTGTTCAAGTAGGCCGCTTTCTTCTCCAGAAGGTTGAACGGAACCATGCAGAACTGCAGGCTCGCACCGCCACCGAGGAAGAGTACGCGATAGCCCTCCGGAATATTAAGAAGTTCTTTCATCAGGGCCTCTGCCTCATCCATAACAGGTTGGAAATACTTCGCGCGGTGCGAGATCTCCAATACAGACAGACCCTCACCTTGGAAATTGATGACCGCCTCTGCGGTTTGTTTGATCACTTCTTGCGGGAGAATACTCGGCCCCGCATTAAAATTGTACTTTTTCATGATGTAAAATTACATTATGGAGTTTCGGCGTCATCGAGTTGCATAAGCAAGCTTACACTCGATTAGCACGAACCTTCATGATTATTTAAGTGTAAAATGTTTATTATTCCATGCTGTAGAGTGTATACGCGGCAGCGTGATGATACCCTCTTTCGGCTTCTTGCCTGCCAGATACAGCGCATACGCTACGGCAGCGAGATCATCATTCTGATTTTTCTGATTATTCTGATTATTCGGAATACTCGGAACTGCCTGAGCCTGACCCGCTTTTGCGCGGCGCTCTGCGAGGTCCTTATTGAACTGCTCTTTCGCCAGACCGGACTTATACTCGCGGTATTGCTTCTCGTGCATAGCGAATTCGAACAACTCCTCGTCATCCTGTCCGCGGTCCCAACCGAGTTCCTTCATCTCCTTAATGAATCTCGGCAACTCGTTCGGGTACAGTTTCTGCGGATCGTCGGTATAGAACTCGAAGCCTTTCTCTTTGGCCAACTCGATGATCTCCGGCGCCAACTCACCCGGCAACTTACCGGACTTGCCGAGAATCATGCCCCACATCGCCGGATCCATGCGCGTAAAGTCTTTCTCGCCCATCGAACGGCTGAACAGGTTCATCAACGCGGCGTTCTTCACGTATTGGCTGAACGGCGTCACAAGACACGGCGTACCGAGCATCGGCCAAATACGCTGTACTTCGTCGAACAGCTGTACCAACAACTCGTCCTCGCTCAATTCCTTCTCGCCTTTCTTCTTGAGGTTGGCGTTGATCGCGGCGTGCATGCCTTTGAGGTCTGCCATAAGACTTCCCATCATACCGCCCGGAAGACCGCAGCCTACCAGCAAGGACGTCATGAGAGCGTTCTTCGGATCAATCCAATAACCCAAGAAATCATCGATGAACTCCTGCGTCAGGCTACGCGCCTCCATGTAGGCTTTCATATTGATGTCCTTTACGAGGAAGCCTGCGTCTTTGAGCATCGCTTGGATGGTGATGACATCCGGATGCACCTTACCCCAACTCAGCGGCTCCATCGCTACGTCCAGCACATCACCGCCGGCTTTGGCTACTTCGAGCATCGAAGCCACACTAAAGCCCGGGCCCGTATGGCCGTGGTATTGGATGATGATATCGGGGTGTTTCTCTTTGATAGCCGCTACGATCGTACCAAGCATTGCAGGACGACCGATACCGGCCATATCTTTCAGACAGATTTCCTGCGCACCTCCTTCGATCAACTGCTCCGCGAGGTTGATATAATACTCCACCGTGTGTACCTTTGAATAGGTGATACACATCGTCGCCTGCGCGGTCATGCCGGCCTCTTTGGCCCACTTGATGGACGGGATGATGTTCCGCGGATCATTCAGGCCGCAGAAGATACGGGTGATGTCCGTGCCCTGCGCATGCTTCACTTTATACATCAACTGGCGTACGTCCGCAGGCACAGGATTCATGCGCAGCGCGTTGAGACCGCGGTCCAGCATGTGGGTCTTGATTCCTGCCTCATTGAACGGCTTGGTGAACGTACGCACTGCCTGATTCGGGTTCTCGCCATACAGCAGGTTCACTTGCTCGCTTGCACCGCCGTTGGTCTCTACGCGGTCAAAACAACCCATGTCGATGATCACCGGCGCGATGCGTGCCAACTGATCTTTGCGCGGCACATACTTACCGCTACTCTGCCACATGTCGCGGTACACAAGACTAAATTGAATTTCTTTCTTACTCATATAGTGTGGTTTTTATCTACATAACCTTTGCGAGCGCAAAGGTAATCATTTTCCGCGACATACACAAATTTTTCGAGAAAAATATGCATTTATTTGCATATGTGCAAAAAATGTCGTATCTTTGTGCCCGTTTTTGTTTAGTATACTAAATTACATGTAATATGGCACAACAGACACAAGAAGAAACATTTAAGAAGATCGTTGCGCATTGCAAGGAGTACGGCTTTGTTTTCCCGTCCAGCGAGATCTACGACGGTCTTGGCGCTGTGTATGACTACGGTCAGAACGGCGTGGAGTTGAAGAACAATATCAAGCGTTACTGGTGGGACAGTATGACGCTACTGCATGAGAATATCGTCGGTATTGACGCGGCTATCTTCATGCACCCTACTACTTGGAAGGCTTCGGGGCATGTGGATGCGTTCAACGATCCTCTGATTGACAACCGCGACAGCAAGAAACGTTACCGCGCGGACGTGCTGATCGAAGATCAGATTGCCAAATACGACGACAAGATCGCCAAAGAGGTGGAGAAAGCCCGCAAACGTTTCGGCGAGAGTTTTGACGAGGAGATGTTCAAGGCAACCAACGAGCGCGTGAAAGAGCATATCGCCAAGCGCGAAGCGCTCCATGAGCGTTTTGCTAAAGCAATGAATGACAATAACTTAGAGGAGTTGAAGCAGATCATCCTGGACGAAGAGATTGTTTGCCCGATTAGCGGTACGCGCAACTGGACCGACGTGCGTCAGTTCAACCTCATGTTCCAAACGGAGATGGGTTCGACGGCAGATGGCGCAATGAAGATTTATCTCCGTCCGGAGACCGCGCAGGGTATCTTCGTCAATTTCCTCAACGTGCAGAAAACCGGCCGCATGAAGATACCTTTTGGTATCGCACAGATCGGTAAGGCCTTCCGTAATGAGATAGTTGCTCGCCAATTCATCTTCCGCATGAGAGAGTTCGAGCAAATGGAGATGCAGTTCTTCGTTCGCCCGGGTTCAGAGCTCAAGTGGTTCGAGCACTGGAAGCAGTTCCGCCTCAAATGGCACAAAGCACTGGGTCTGGGCGATGAGAAATATCGTTTCCATGACCATGACAAACTGGCGCACTATGCGAATGCCGCTACGGATATCGAGTTCCTGATGCCGTTCGGATTCAAGGAGGTGGAGGGTATCCACAGCCGTACGAACTTCGACCTCAGCCAGCACGCCAAATACAGCGGCAAGAAGATCGAGTACTTCGACCCAGAGTTGAACCAAAGCTATACGCCGTACGTCATCGAGACTTCTATCGGTGTGGATCGTATGTTCCTGAGCGTGATGTGCTCGAGCTACGAGGAGCAGCAATTAGACGGCGGCGACACCCGTGTGGTACTGCATCTGCCGGCTGTTCTGGCACCGGTGAAGGCTTGTATCATGCCGCTCGTGAAGAAGGACGGTCTGCCCGAGAAAGCACGCGAGATCATGAACGAGCTGAAGTTCGATTTCAAGGTGGCTTACGACGAGAAAGACTCGATCGGCAAACGCTACCGCCGCCAGGATGCAGTAGGTACGCCGTTCTGTATCACCGTCGACCACGACACACTCAATGACGGTTGCGTGACCGTTCGTCACCGCGATAGCATGGCCCAAGACCGTGTGAAGATCGAAGACCTGCACGAGATCATCCGCAAGGCTACCGATCCGAAGGAGCTCTACCGCAAGATTGTCGGTGACTCTTTCGAAGACACAAATGAGTGATATACTATCTAGGTAATCCAGACACTTCAGGTCGTCCGGGTAATCTAGTCCCATAGAATCATAGTTTCCTAGATTCCTATCCCTCTAACCAAACAAGCGCCCCCTCGGCGCTTGTTTGTTTTGTACCTTGACATACCCTTGATATGCCATTGACATACCATCGGTAATGGTTAACGGATGACTAAGAATATACAAGAACCACTAACGGTCGCGTTCAGGAGGAGGGGCGAATTTATAAAAAATGATGTGAGAAATGTGAGAATTCTGAGAAATCTCACTTTTCTCAGTGCAAATTTTTATATAGGCGGCATAGCATGCCTGGCAATGGACAAAAGAAGAAAACGCGGCAGGTAAAGTACCGCGAACGGGACGAAGAAAGAGATGAGCTATCGTTCCGTACGGTATGCGAGTCGTAGGCGGCAAGTAAAACAAATTATTAATACTGCTCGATGTTGATTGTAATATCAAACGCAAGGAGCGAATTGCGACAATGATATACAAAGAGTCCGTCGGGGTGTTGGGTCATTGTTTCCCATTTGCCGGAGATGGTCCAGCTATTATGATGAATAATGACTTGTTTGTCCTGTGCCGGATCGGGACTGGAGATGATTTTAATATAGTTCTCCGTTCTGGAAATGTCCGTTCCTTCAAACAACGCTTCATCCCACCGGGTAATATGCTCATCATCTAACTGATAATCGAATGGAATGACATGCATTTCTAATGTCACTTCTTCTTTGTCTCCGAAGGAAACAGCTATAGGATACACAGAACTAATTTCACCATTTTTCTCATATCCAAGCCATTGCTCATAAATAGCATAGATAGAGTAAGCTCCATTGCCTTCTTCGCATAACGAAGCATATTTGAGTTCGCTATCTGGTTGTTTAGCCTTCAAATATTCCCATTGTTCTTGAGTTAGTTTGCTCGGAACTAATTTGGGCTGCAATAAACGACAACCGATAGGCGGCTCTATTTCAAGTTGTGAAGAATCCTGAGGTAAGGTATTAAAATAGGCCTCTTGTTCCTCTTCGCGGAGGAATTGGCCGTTGTTGTCGAAGTAAGCTGTGTGGTAAATAACGTGTTTCATTCTTCTATGGGATTATCAAGTGTTACTTTTCCGTTAATATAGAATAAGACCTCATAGCCTTCATTCATGAGCGGGTCAATTTCTTCTTCCGGGATGTCTTCTACCATGTAACCTGCTTCATCTTCTTCGCCTTCTGTGCATATAGTGCAGGCACTCCAGCATACTCCGCCTCTGGTAAACCAGAGACGCTCATCTTCGTCAAACCACGCATCAATGAGAATTTGGCGAGTTTCTTTGTCAACTAAGTATTCCATAATCTATCTTTATATTTCAGCATTCATGTATTCACGGAAGAAATCAATAACCTCTTCTTCGCTCTTTTGCTCCAAGTGTTCTTCCAACCAATTGAGTAATTGGCGTTGTTCTTCGGATGTATAATCCTCGGTCATGGCAGCTTCCGGATGATAGGCGAAACCGTTGTCAAGACAATAGTTCCGCAAGTTTTGATAATCAACTTTGCAGCCGTTAGTATATAACTTCTGCCATAGGGATTCTACTACTTCGCTCATATGTCTGTATATTAGTTGAGAATAAGGTGAATCGTATTACTTTTATACGGGGCGAGTTGTGTACGCAGTTCATTCCAATCAAACGGAATATGGCTTCGTTCGGCGATGTACTGCAAATCATGAATCAATGCTTCATCGACATTGAACATTCGTACGCTCCCCTCCTCTCCATATAGGTCATCACACCAATCCACGAGATACGAACGCATGCCTTGCGAGATTGGAACTTCAATTTCGTCCCATGCGTTCTTAGGAGAATAGCTCTCATCGTCAATCTCAATGAGACAATAATCTACACTTGGTTTCTCTTCGGAAATATATTCCTTGAGGTCTCGCAAAGAGTTACATCTAGAAAAAAGCATATATGTTTTAACTAATCAAAATGGTAAACTTTCATCGTTAGGTTTTGAAATCGTTAATCTAAAATCACTTATATCATCATTCATTTTTCTCGCATCAATATATTCCAACACACAAGAATAAAAACATTCCATGACGCGCGCAATCTCCTCTGTGGTTCTATTCGCTCCTAATGAAACATTTTTCCACGAAGGATGATTTTTTATGATATTTTGTATATCACGATCGAGAGCGTACAACCAACGAATACATTCCTCATGATTGTGTTTAGTGGCTAGTGCTAAAAACAACTGAGTATTCAGTAATGAGACTAAAGATGGAATCCACGTTTTTTTGCTTTTGATTTCCAAGTATTTTTTATTTGATATTTCATGTTTGATGGTTCCAATATAAATTCTACTATATACTGTTTCATCTACTTTGCTATGAGTTGAAAAATAATAATCGAGATATTCCATCGGAAATAATCTAGACTTGTCAATATACTCCTCAAATCCATTTAAACATCGAAAGTGGTATGGCAAATAATTATTAACAAAATCCCGATACTGATGAAGTAAGTCTTTAGAAGCATTTCTTACAATGATTTCAATTCCTGCAGATTTTATTGTCGTCGTAACACCCTTGTCTGATTGTAATTCATTTATTATATTCTCTAAAGTCCAGTCCTCCCATATGTTATTTTGTGCCATTAGCAGAATTGCCAAGCGAGCAGAAATCTTGTTATGGGAAAATAGTTTTTTTAATATTTTTATTTGTATCACATATTCTTGTCCTAAAAATCGTTGTTTCAATTCGTTCCGAGCAGCCGAGGCGGTTTCTCTGTGTTTTAAATCTTTTAACACAACATAAATGGATCGATTTTTTACAACAGTAATTGATGAATACTTGTATTTATATAAACTCTTTTGCAGTACCGCGGAATCATGTTTTTCATTAACTAGAGAGATAAAGAATCTAAGTTGCGGTGTCTGGCTATACTTGTCAATAAATTTTGAGACTTCCTCTATTTGTATGGGTAAGTCTTCATATAATTGTAACATATTCTCGCAACCATGAATTATATGTCTATCTTTAATAATCTTCTTTTTTAGTGGTGAACGCATGCACAAATCTCTTTATAAAAAGCAACCATCAATAAACTAAATTAACAGAAATAATATAAGTATTTGTTATTAATTTTTCCGTATAATGGCCATTATAATTAATATGACTGTAACAAGCACAAGCAACCATATTAATGGAGCCCAACTGGATATCATAAACCCCCAAATACCGCCTACTATTAGAGCTAGAGGATAGCCTCCCCCTGCCATCCCTAGCATATTGTCTCCAATCTCTCGTTTTCTTTTCACATTTTCCTCCTTTTTCTTCTGTTGCTCTGCCCATTCATGTGCTTCTTGTCCCCTTTGCTCATGTGCTCTTTTTGTTTCTGTTAAAACTTCTATTTCTTTTTCAATAAGTCCCGGATATGCCGTTTCGTCTATAGCAGCCGCGTAGAACAATCTGCACATTAGTTGAAAACTCTTACATTCACGTTCGTAGTCTTTTTGAACATCTTTCCGCCAGGGATTCTCATGCTCTACTTGTTGCACATCTATCATTAAAGGAACACGTACATACAATTGCTTAGCATCAGCTATTTGTTTTAACATTTCTTTCGATATTTCATATAGTATCGTTACATTCAGTCCTCCACGACTATCTCTCTGTTTGTCAATACTATATCTTTGTAACGTGATATTGGTATCGTTTATACGTAAGACAAATTCCCCCTTGTCAATTTTATCCAATGCGGGACCTTGAAGCAGACTTTCAACTTGATCATAATATAATTGAATAAAAATCTGATCTTTGAATGCATTAGATTTAGAAAACACGTCGAAACTTGCATTATATTCATCCATGCAGCAGTATTTGTCGAATGAAGTTACAAATGTGTATTCGGAATCTGCATATTGTGGTAAATACTCCCCTACAATTGAAATGTAGTCCATGATTTCGCCATCAAATCCATAATTGAAACGTTTAACCGTTTCTTCTTTAAACATGTCATGATTGACAGAAATAAGTTCATTTTCCATAATAGTAAAATATTATTAATTAATAATTTGATGCATGGTATATTGATACTTTTCCTTATCAATCACCATGTTGTAGAATTTTCGGCTATATGTTACAAAATCTTTATAAGTATTGCTGTGCACACAAGACCATAAATTTGTATCGATGAGAATCTCATTGGCTTTACATAAAAAATCAAAATCTTGATAAGGGATCGAGAATGCCAACTTTTCATCCAAGTACCCTTTGTTCAATAAAGATATTACCTCGTTTAGAATCTTAATACTTATAAAATTCTGAGCATTAGAGTGTCGAGTCTGAACCAATAACTGCACTTCTATACCTCTTTTCAATATCTTTGCATACCACCTAAACGCAATAGTTTTATCCAACGACAAATCATTTTTTCTCGGATAAAATGGCTGAGAGGAGATAATTTCAAAACTATCATATAACTCCTTTATATCTACCAGCGCGCTGTGATGTTGAATGTATGAAATATTTCGTTGTATGTAGTCATAGAATGATGCAGTATGTTGTTGCCAAGATCTGGGAAGAGAAGCGATTCTTTCTGCCACATAAATACTGCTACAGAAAGGGCAGACATGCGTAAAAGCATGCCGCTCCATTTCCGCTCCGCAATTAGGACAGGTCATCTTTCTTGTATTAAGCAAGTTGTAAATTCATTTCTGGGACATCAGTAAGTTTAGTACTCCCATTGCTTACATCGTAGAAAAAAGCCACAGCTGTTTCTTTCACTTCTTGCACCTCATAGATTGTAACCATGTCAGGAACCACATGAACTTTGTCACCTTTTTTGAATTTTGCTTCCATAATTTTACTTTTAAATTTTGTTAGACAATATGTTAACTATCACAATGAGTGATATTTATGCGAATAATAGAGAGCTATTCCCCCTGTTCAGTATGCGTTTATCGCTATTCGTAATTACTCTTCAAAAGTACTTTTATTAACCATATCTTTTTTCTTTAAGTTCATACTCTATCTAAGTTCTCGATGTGAACTCGTTAGTAGCTCTTCCCATATTTCGATTCGTATGCTTTAATATCTGATTGTAATCCAATGAACTTAACTAAACATAGAGTTCCTAACGAAATAGTTACAACTGCAAACCAAATAAGAGGATTGCAATTACCAACAATTAGGCTCCATATACCACCAACAAACAAAGTTAAACAACTCCCTATTCCCCAACATATTTTAGCCCATGTTTCCCATGATTCACGTTTTAGACGATTTCTTTGGTATTCATCTTTTTTTGAGCAGAGTGTCTCTAATTTACTCATTCCTTCAACCGGATCCTCTACTGCTTGCCAAATAACACTAATAATCATTCGTAATCGTTCACTATATATGTTTTTTGTGTTACCCCATCTGTCATATAGATGCAAGGTGCATTCATTTTTGTCTTGAGACTCCGAGATTCTTTTTATATCCGAAGCTTCCAATATATATCTTTTTTCAATATACCAATCTCCGTACTTTAAATATGGTTTTTTGTCAGAATCTAAAAGCCATTTATACGGACTTATTTCACCCAAACGTCCAAACTCTATTTGATCACCATGATATGAAAATTTTAGGTGAATTGAGTTTTTAGAACAAGCAAATGTCACGAACACTGAATCCTCTATATAAAAATCACCTAACTTTAGCACACAATTAATAAAGTTCTTATCACATAATTGTAGTTCTAGTTTCTTCTCTACTTCTTTCCGTGAGTTCGATTTTTTTTGTTTATCTTTTACAATTCTATCTAATTCTTTTATCTCCTTATTAACAAATGCCTCGATTGTTTGCAAATTAAAGTCAACACTTGATATTTCAATCTCATTAGTATATTCATCATCTTCATCCCATTTATCTTCATCCCATTTTTCATAAAAAACCCCTTTCACGAAATCGCCATTCCGATTGTATTTACCTTCTACTAAATACTCTCTATCGTCTTCCTCTTCAACGAAAGATGTGTCATCTTCATCATTATTAGATGTTAAAAGATATGGATTAGATACGTATATAATAAATGACGTGTCAGCATTCGGATATAACTCATTGATAAACTGAGTTATAAACTTTACGGTTCCATCAATGTCCATCCCAAATGATACTTTGTTTTTCTCAAAAAGCGGATACATTGAACAATTCGCAAATGCTCCAAATCTCTCATGGGGATATGTTAGTTGGATATTCTTTTTAGAACATTGGACGACAAGGATTATTTTATTTTTATTTCTAACATCTATAATGTTTAATGAAAATAACTTACATTGTTTTTCGCTAATATTATCGCTAATATTAGTAAATGTTTTTAACATCCGTTTGATTCCATTATCTATAGGTATATCTCGAACAACGTCGGCATATCTACTAACATCAATACCTTTAACCAACTTGCCAACCAAGAAACTACCACAGAATTCGCAGTAATCTTTCTTTGTAGTTGTTGCACCGCAATTAGGGCATACAATAGATTGGAGTTTCATAACTTCACTTTTTTATTTTGCTAGACAATATGTTAACTATCACAAATAGTGATATTTCTGCGAATAAGAGAATAAGAATGGCGATTAGGCACGCATTATCTTGCAGATGTTGCTGCATGAGACTGCCAAGTATCAACTCAATCATACCCACTATCACAAATAGGAATGAAAGCGCTATACGAAATGCGTCTCGCATATTGAATTGATACAGGCAAAAGAGCAGAGCCGTATTTAAAGCGATTACTCCGCAATTAACTCCTATGTTAAAATAGGAATATCCGGATAGTAATAATCCGAAGAGCACATTGACGATAAACGCTAAGCCTCCAAGTATAAGAATTGTCTTTTTCATGGTGTTATTAGTTTTGAGGTGGAATAGGTGGCGGAGTTTGCTGATTGAGTATTCCAGCAAGTTCCGGCATTTGTGAGAGCGGCAGCCATGTTGCCATGCCGGCTTTCCAAACAAGCGTATCTGCATTGATGTTTCCTTGTTGGAGCATGGCAGAGATAGTTTGCATCGTTTGGTTAGCTAACTGCTGCCCATTGACATATACAAAATAAGTTTGCTGTTGTGAGATCGGCGGCGGGGCAACAGGGTTGGTATTAATCATTTGTCCTGCCATGCCTCCAATCGTAGAACCGACTCCTACGCCTGCGCCAAGACCTGCTCCCATAGCCATCATTTGACCACCTGTACCCGTATTGCCTGCCGCTGTTTCCAAAACATCAAAACTGCGCTCCATCTGATACACATCCTTACCGGTTACTTGGAGTCTTGCAGCAAGATCTTTGGCTTCCTTCAATCGTTGCAGACTTGGGTCCTCTTCTGGCACATTGACAGACATTATATTAAAGTCCACCAACTCAATGCCATACTTCGCAAAAGATTGATTCAGTTGCTGTTGGCAGAAGGCAGACATATCTATCAGTTGCGTGTTTACATCGAGAATAGAGACATTGTCTTTTGCAATCTTCTGCGCGATAAGTGCCGAGAGTTGCATGACTATTTTCCCTTTGAAATACTGCTCTACTTTGTCAGAAGAGAAGGCTGTCATGTTGCCGACAAGTGTTTCAAGGAATGTGCGTGGAGTAGCCACTCTAAAACCATATTGCCCGTAGGCGCGCACAGGAACAATAATCTTGTATCGCGGGTCTTCCAACTGCATAGGCTGCGTAGTTCCCCATTTAATATCCAATTTATGCAGTTGACTGATAAACCAGACCTCCGCTTTAAAAGGAGAATCACCTCCGAATGGGAGATTGATCAGTTTGTTGAGGAGTGGCAGTTCTTCATTCTTGAGCGTATATGTGCCTGCGGTAAACTCATCACAGATTTTACCTCCATGCACGAAGAACGCTGTTTGGGTCGGGTGTACAACCAATTGCGAACCAAGACGTAAATCGTCAGATGGGAATTTGGCAACAAGCTCTTGGTCGTTGGATTCAATACTAATTACATCAATTAGTGCCATAGATTTTTTTATCCTAAAGTTACACTTAATACTTCAGCATTATTATATACTGGACTTTGACTGCAAAGCACATCTTTTGCTTCATACTTATCTCCAAAACTTAAGTCCAAGAACCTTTCATAAGTGGTTGAACCTAATTTGAACTTTACTAAATAACGTGCCATAATTTTAAAATTTAAGATTTCCTCCATTTTATTATTTGGCAGGAGGTTTCGCCGGAATATTTTTTGCTTTTCGTTTCTCGGTCTTGTGCCGCTCTTCTCCCGCTCATCGGTCGGTGTGGAGGAGAATCCTTTCGCCCCATTATAAAACGAAAAAGCGGTGAACCGCTTTGGATTACCGCTTTTTGTTAGGTCGAAATCTAAATTATTCTATTTATGGCTTTAGACAACCGATGGGAATGCGGCATCTTCAATCTCTTTGCTACCGGTTTTAACTTCCACCGCAGCCCATCGACCATCGTGCAAACGGATGATCAAGTCAGACTCCAAATCAGAGTTATCGTGATAGTGATAGACGGTTCCGCGTAGTGCATCAGTATAGACACGCACGTCACGCAAACAAAAGTCCTCGAACAAGAATCCGAACAGATTAAAGTCCTCTAACACGCTTGTCGGATTCAGTTCTAATACCGCTGTTGCCAGGCTTGTATCTACGAAATGGCGTTTGTGGGATGTACGGATGCCAGTCTTGCTGCGTAACGACGGTTGCCATGCCTTAGCATCCTCGATGACAAACAGTCGACGCAACGCTCTCAAATAACTGGTAAGCGTCTTGTCGGTGATAGAGATATCGTTCGCGCGCACATCAGCCATGATCGTAGTAGCGGCTGTCATAGTGGAGATGTTTCGCGCATAACTGCGTAACACCGCACGCACCCGGTCAGGATCCTTTTCGGAACCATCCACACGATTGACATCCGTGTTCACCAGTTCATCCCGCCTCGACACATGACATAAGCGATGTCCTTAATCGTAAGCGGACTTTCGAAGAGTCCCATCTGCTGTGTACCATCGAAGAGTGCTTTGAGCGACACTTGTCCGCGCGACTCCTTCGACTCCCAGAGACTCATTGGTCGCATACGCAGGCGTGCGATTCGTCCTGTACCGGTATGTTCCATCTCTTCATTCTCTTCTTCATCCAGAGGTGTTGCTGAACCGGTTAATATGAACTGATTCATCTGTTGCCGTTGATCTGCTGCAAATCGTACAGCATCCCACAGGACCGGAATCGTCTGCCATTCGTCGAGCATGCGTGGTGTTTCTCCGGATTTTGGATATATATGATACTCTTAGCTAACTGAGCACCTGTCGAGGTTTTTCCACACCATTTGGGGCCTTCAATTAGCACTGCTGCACTACTGTGTAATTTGCGTTTGAGCAACTCGTCATCAATTCGTTCAAGGTATTCCATACGTATATCGTTTAAAAATCGCTGCAAAGGTACAACAAAAACTTGATATGCGCAAATAATTCCGAATATTTTTGTAATTTTATTCCGAACTTTTTAATAATTTCACTCCGAATAATTTTGCATTTTTGCTCCGATTGTTTCAAATTTCGACCTTTTTACGGTAATCCAATACGTCAAAGATCATATTTTATCTCAAAGCAGCATACAAAAAAAATACTGCTTATGCTTTCGTACATACGGGTGTCTGGCATAACCCACGAATAAGAAAGCAAAAGCAGTACATACCAAAGTATGCACTGACGCATTGCCAATCTAATTCGTTGTTTATAAGCTGCCAGACTTATGTATGTACTGATTGGTTCGTCAGTAATAATATGTTATGTTCGCGTGCGCGAAACATTAGCCGCTGCTAATCGGTTGCAAAGATACAACAAAAAATTGAAATACACAAAAGAATTTATGTTTTTTGTCGATTTTTTTGCTTTCGCGCACGCGAATTACATACATTCGGAATATACTGCTTAGCTCATGGAGTGGCTACAAATCATTCTTGATGCCTTTCACGCGAACAACATACTGGCTTTTGATCCATCCAGTATTGTCATAGATAACTGCTTCGTCTAAAGCTTTTCTTTTTACATAGAAAATAGTATCACTTCCAAGAAATTCCGCTGTAGATTCTAAGGTAAAGCCCATAAATGTTCCGCTCGGGCATCTGATAGCTTGGTGTTCCTGATCGAAGATATAGTTGGCATCCACCAAGGTTCTCCATTTTGAATTAGCCGGGATATGTAAATATCCATCTGATTTGCGATACTCTCCCTTATTTTCTCCCGTGCGTTCTACATATTGTACTTTTGAATCGCTTTTGATGTCAAAGTACCACAGTACATCATATGTCTGTGCGTTGGGATCGTAATCCCAATGGTAGCTCTGTTGTCCGGTAAAAAGATCATACGTCAAATGATCAGAGGCTATACAAGCCCAAATACCTACAATAGAGGAATTGGTGAATGTAGTCGGATCATCCGGTTTGATAGTTTCACGCTCACAAGCGGAGCAAATAAAGAGGGCTAAACATAGCCAAACAAAAGTTTTACTTTTCATTGTTGTAATGTTTTTTTAGGATTAATAAACAAATCAGCGGAACCCATCGGAATTCCGCTGCAAAAGTACAACAAATATTTGATATACGAGAAGTTCTTTTTATTTCTTATTTCGCTGCGCTCAAACGATTATTACTTGTTATGTCAAGAGGGTGACGGATTGGAGGCCGCCGTTATTGCCAGCGACATAAGAGACGGTGGTATGGCCTGTGAGGACAAGCTGGTCAATGAAAAGCGGCTGACCAGTCAGGAAGAAAGTGGAGACAAAAGTATCCCCTGCGCTCAATTTGGAGTTAACAGATTCCACAACCTCAAAACGCATATCACCCAAATAGCGGAACACACAACGGCGGTTGGGCAACCAAGTAACCTCAATACTCTGGCCGGGTTGTAAGTCCTTCGTATGGATACCCTCTGCGATGAACGGATTACTGCTGCCATGTTCGCCGTCTTTCAAACGATTGGTATAATCATTCCAATCGCGCGAACCCACGTAGCGGGCAAGGATATTGAGCGTGGAAAGACGTGTGTTATTAGCACCTTCTACGTACCCCCACAGACGCTCTAATGTACTCAGTGCCAAGTTCTCATGCAGACACAGCCAGATTTGCGCGATGAGAGACTCAAAATCAGCCGGTGTCGCCGGACGTGTGCCGAAACGCACTTCTACATCCTTGCGGAGCTGAATAACCTCGGGTGCATTTTTGTTCATAATGATCAATTTTTGAAATCCGGTGCAAAGGTACTGCTTTTTTCTGATATACACGTACTTCTTATTATTTCTTTCTTATTCACTCCTCCGGTAAAACTCGGGCTAAAGAGTCATACAATTGGTCATTCATATTGAAATATGAAAAATATGCTTCCATGAATTCTTCGTGCAGAACGGGATCTTTGATTGATAGCTCCACCTTCTTGAAATTTTCTATCAGACCTCCATCATAGTCCCGGGCTTCTTTCAGCGTCTTTATCTCTCCGCGACTGATGGCTCGGCGAATGGCTTCATGGCGTGCGAGATGGATGGAAGCCGCTTTGCGACGGACAACTTCATGCGGAGAAGGTGTTTTCGTTTTGACAGCTAATGAATCAACGAGGCGATTTAACGAATCAATATCGGCAGAAAGACTCTGCTCCTGTTCGCTATGCTTGATTTCGGTTTGCCGGTATACGGCATACATAAGCCATCCTGCAAGGCATAATACGGCTAAAAAGATAAGTGAAACCGGCAACCATATACGCAAGTTGTCTGATCGTTTTATAGCCCGCAACACTTGTGGGCATGAAGAATAACGATCTGCAGGGTTCACACGTGTGCATTTGCGGGCAATATATCTGTAGCAATGCGGGAAAAGAAGAGTGATGATTTTACCGATCGCATAGATATCTGCGCGATTGTCTATAGGTTGCCCTGCTAATTGTTCCGGCGCGATATACGCCATCGAACCGGCAGGCTGTTTGAAAGTTACATAATCATCCGTATCGGACACTCCGAAATCAATCAGTTTGACCGTAGATCCGTTGCGCGTAATGAGAATATTAGACGGTTTGATATCCCGATGGATGATTTGCCGCTCATGCAAACAAGAAAGGGCGTCAAGGAGTTGCTCCATGATGCGGCGACGGATAGCTGCAGGCGGGTTCGTCTCAAGAAACTGATCCAGCGTAATGCCATCAATATATTCCATTTGGATATACCAACCGATGGAATCCATGTGCCCGAAATCAAGCAACCGGACGATATTCGGATGATCCACACCGACTCCGATAGCAAACTCTTTGCGAAGGAGTTCTATATGCGGCGTGGATTCGCGATAAGACTCTGCCAAAGCCTTCAGTACGTACTTGCGACCGAAGCGTGTGGCTACATACAAGGCATTGTGCCCTTTCGAGGACAACAATTCCGGTTCCGACCATACATCAGAGAAATCCGCGCTTACGGGCGATATGATAAAAGAGGAATCATTCATTGCCAGACTTATTTTGCAGTCGCAAAATTACACAAAAAAAATGACACTTGCAAATAATAGTGCCATTTTTATGCATTTTTGGATTTTCCTCTTCTTTTATGTCACCGCTTTTTTACGCTGTCGGATTTTGCGGATAGTTTGAATTCAATTATGTACGAACCTCCGATCACTGTGCGTCTCTGATATCGGCTAATCCGTAATGCGCACCTACTCTATGGGCCAACTCATCCATAAATTCTTCGCGAGAACAACTAGGCTGAGTTCTCCAGTTTGGATCAATAATCGGGCGCTCAGAGACTCTTGAGTCTAAATCGTACGATGTCTTTACTGCTGCTTCCATATTATCAGTATTCTTGTTTCTAAACCTTTGCAACCGCAAAGGTACGAAAAAACAATGACACATGCAAATATTTGTGTTATTTTCTTTCTAATTGTGGCGAATTCGCCCTATTTTATCCTTTATACGCCTCCAAGGCCTTTCGTAGTACAAGCATCGCTTTGCCGAGGTCTTCTTTGTTGAGGACGTAGGCCATGCGGACCTGATGACGGCCATCTTCGGGATTGGTGTAGAAACCCGTTCCCGGGGCCATCATGACCGTCGCACCTTCGTACTGGAAATCCGTCAGACACCACTTGCAGAACTTCTCGCAATCATCTACCGGCAGTTCTACCATCACATAGAAAGCACCCGTAGGAGCCGGAGCAAAGACACCGGGGATCTGATTGAGTTGGTCGATAAGGAAATTACGACGACCCAGATACTCGTCATACACCTCCTGCATATACTCTTCCGGCGTAGAGAGACTTGCCTCGGCTACTACCTGACCGAACAAAGGAGGACTGAGACGCGCCTGACAGAACTTCATAACTGACTCGCGCACGGCTTTGTTCTTGGTGATGAGCGCGCCGATACGAATACCACACTCCGAATAACGCTTCGAAACGCTATCCACGAGTACCACATTCTCCTCAATACCCTCGAGGTGACAAGCGGAGATATACGGCGACTTGGTGTAGATAAACTCGCGGTACACCTCATCAGAGATGAGGTAGAGGTCATATTTCTTCACCAAATCACGAATCTGGCGCATCTCCTGCTTGGTGTACAAGTAGCCCGTCGGGTTGTTGGGGTTACAGATTAGAATGGCCCGTGTCTTAGGTGTAATTTGCTTCTCGAACTCCTCCACAGGCGGCAACTTAAAGCCGTTCTTAATGTCCGTTTTCACGCTCTTCACCACCGCGCCCGCAGAGATAGCGAACGCCATATAGTTAGCATAACTCGGGTCGGTCACGATGATCTCATCGCCCGGGTTGAGGCAACTCATGTACGCGAACATGATGGCCTCCGATCCGCCCGCGGTGATGATGATCTCATCCGGCGAGAGGTCGATGCCGTAATTGGCATAATAACTCACCATCTTTGTACGCAGGGACTTTAGTCCCTGAGACGGCGAGTACTCCAGAATCTCCGTGCTGAAATTCTTCACTGCCTCAAGTGCCTGCGGCGGTGTTTTGATATCCGGCTGACCGATATTAAGGTGGTACACATGTATGCCGGCGAGTTTTGCCTCGTCAGCGTACTTTGCCAGTTTTCGGATTGGGCTCTCCGGCATGGATTGCGCCCGTAAACTAATCTCCATTATATTGTTGAGTGTTTATTGTTTAATGTTTAGTGCTTGCCCTTGCAGGGTATAGGTCTTATCGCCGCGCTGAATCAACAACTGTCCTTCGCGGAAGATCTTCTTGCTCGGAGTACTCCACTCTACGGTTTCTACTCCTTGCGGCCTGTAACCATCGTCCATAGGCAATTTATGCATCGCGTCATTCAGGTACATCTCCAGCATCGTGTATCCGCTCGCATGGCGCACGTTATTATCCGCCACATTCGGGTTACAATCGTTCGCGATTTCCCATACATCCGGCATACCATCGAGGTCGGTATCTGTGAGCGGTGCAACCACCGGATAGTCATAGAATCCTTCGGCATCCGTCTCGAGGTCAATAATACCTTTCTTACCGGTCTTCGAACCCTCATACGTATATGAGCCGGCCCTGGTATCCGCCGCAAGGCGCTTAGCCACATGATCGCGCGGGAAGCAGCCTGCCGTATCCATTACGGTCTCAAAAGCCTCTTCTGCGGTCTGGAATGTACTTGCCGCGTAGGCATACATATCGAAATCATAGCGGCCATAGATCGAATCCTCCGTCCATCGCCACCAAGGAGTCTTAGGTCGAATGATCGTATCCACGCGAAGCGTGTCGGTGTTGCTATACGGCGATTTGCCTACTATTGCCGACCAGTTATCTGCGGTCGCTGTCGGCACTCCATCAAAAATATTGCCGTTCACATACCATTGGCTCGGTCCCCACGACGTAGCGCCCGAACGCGCTTTCTCTACAGAGAAGAAATATTTCTTGTTCGTCGTGTTCGGTCCTAACTTATAGTAGTTATTGATAAAATTGCATTCATGCGCGGAGTTCAAGCCATTATACGAATCAATCTTCGCCGTATTCTCTCCGCCGTAACAACCGTTACTACCGCCCTCGAAATTATACTGTACATTATTAATATAATCGAGATAAACCACGAAATCATTGCTCTGCGCTCCGTTGAAACGACAAGAACGTTTGTTGTTGTTAACCAGCAAGTTATGATGGTACGTAGCCGGAGATCCGCCCCACTGACATCCGTATCCGCGCGCACCTTTCGGGTGTCCGGAGTCATTCAGACCCTCGTGCACGATACAGTATTGCACGGTAATAAAATGGCTGTCGTAGGTATTCATATTCTCCTCCGTAGACCACCCGAACTCGCAATGGTCGATGATATAACTGCTGCAATTCTCTGCGCCGAAGGCATTTTGCGTGATGATATTTCCGTTGATGTCATTCCGCCCAATACGAAAACGGATATTTCGAATAATAAAATTCTCCGATCCACCGCAATTAACCTTATTATGACTAATCAGAATTCCCATACCCGGCGCCGTTTGTCCGGCGATGGTGTAATTCTTGCGGTTAATACGCAGGTCCTTGACCAGCCGAATCTCACCTGTCACAGCAAAGCAAACCGTGAGCGGTTCGCCCGGAAATTGCTTCACCGCCCAGCGCAATGAGCCCTCTATCTCGCCGTTAGCGTCGTCCTCCAAAGTTGTCACATAGACCACCTTGCCCCCGCGACCTCCGGAGGTGTACTTACCGAATCCTTCTGCGCCCGGAAAGGCGAGCAGTGTGTCCGGCAATACCGCGGCAAAGCCGACTATTGTTGAGAGGCAGAGAGTTGCTGCCACAAGGAGTCTTCGGGTGTTGGAGCTGTGATACATATCGGTTCTTTGCTTACAGGATGAATAAATGCGATTTGTCGTGCGTGGAGGCATATTCCTCCGTCGGGATTTGAGCGCTTGGCGCCGTACTTCAGATCCCCTTTTATCGGGCACCCGATGGCCGCCAATTGGCATCGTATCTGATGGTGTCGGCCGGTCTCGAGATCTACCTCTAAAAGGGTGTAATTTTCGCCGCGAATTAAGGTTTTATAATTCAAAACAGCCTGCTTCGCGTCTTTTGTGTGCGGTTTTACAATATAACTCTTGTTCTGCGATTCGTTCTTTACAAGCCAATTTTCGAGGCGTGCTTCGGGCTGTTTGGGTGCTCCCTGAACGATCGCCCAATAGGTCTTTTTGATCTGCTCGTGGCTCTTGAACATCTCGTTCAGGCGGGCAAGCGCTTTGCTCGTTCGGGCGAAAAGCACTACCCCGCTCGTCGGGCGATCCAAACGGTGCGTGACACCTAAGAACACCTCTCCGGGTTTGTTATATTTGACCTTGATATACGCCTTTACGGTTTCGCTCAGCGGCGTGTCTCCGGTCTTGTCGCCCTGCACGATCTCGTTGCAGGTCTTGTTGACAGCGATAATATGATTGTCCTCGTATAAAACGGTCATAAGCCTCTTTGTCTTACCGCTTCGTAGATGAATACGCCGGCCGCCACACTCACGTTAAGCGATTCGATCACGCCGGTCATCGGCAACCGTACCTGGTCCGTACAGAGTTTGAGGTTCTCTTCATAGATTCCCTTCTCTTCCGAACCCATCACAATACAGGTCGGCACGGTCATATCGACTTCCGTATAGTTGCGCTCGGTATGTTCGGTCGCAGCAATGATACGCAGGCCGCTGTCGCGCAGGTATTGCAGCGCGTTTTGCAGGTTCTCCACCTTGCAGATCGGAAGCGTATGCAGGGCGCCAGCGGACGCCTTGACAGCATCACCGTTGATAGCGGCACTTCCGCGCGTACCTATAATAAGTGCGTGTACGCCTGCGCATACGCATGTACGGGCAATAGCGCCGAAGTTCCGCACGTCTGTCACTCCGTCCAGAAGCATCAATAGCGGCGTTTTACCTTCGTCGTATAGGCTCTGCACGAGGTTCTCGAGCGGATAGAACTCTATCGGACTAAGGAACGCAATAACGCCCTGATGGTTCTTATCGGTAAACTGATTGAGTTTCTCAACCGGTACACGCTGGATAGGCGTACTCGTGCCTTCGAGTTTGAGCAGCAGCTCACGTCCGATAGCGGAACTCATGTCGCGGCGCAGTAGCACTTTGTCCAGCACTTTGCCGGCCTCGATAGCCTCTATCACGGCGCGGATACCGAAGATCATCTCTTTCTCTTTCGGCCGCTTAGTATCGTAGTTTTTCTTTTGAAACATATTTCTCTTTGTTTATGCCATCGCGCCGTTGACTTGGATCACTTGTCCGGAGACGTACGAACTAAGGTCAGAAGCCAAGAATAACGCCACTTTCGCCACCTCTTCGGGTTCTCCGCCTCGGCGCATAGGAATGAGCGTCACAAACTGCTTGAGCGTCTCTTCCGGCAGGGCCTTGGTCATGTCGGTCAAGATAAATCCCGGCGCGATTGCATTGGCACGTACGCCGCGGGCTCCTAACTCTTTGGCTACCGACTTCGTGAGGGCGATGATACCGGCTTTCGAAGCGGCATAGTTCGCCTGACCGGCATTGCCGTTGATACCTACTACCGAACTGAGGGAGATGATTGAACCGCTGCGCTGACGCATCATAACGGGTGTCACGGCATGCGTGAAGTTAAACGCAGACTTGAGGTTGACTTGAATCACCTGATCCCACTGCTGTTCGGTCATACGCATGAGCAGCGTGTCGCGCGTGATACCGGCGTTGTTGACCAGTATATCTACGCTGCCGAAGTCCGCTGCTACCTGCTCTACCACCTTATGCGCCTCGTCGAAATCGGCCGCATTGGAGGCATAGAACTGCACCTTCACGCCCAGCGCCGCGATCTCGTCGTGTGTCGCCTGAGCGGCTTCGTTCAGTTCGAGGTCCGTGAACGCTATCTTCGCGCCCTCGCGGGCAAAAGCAAGGGCGATCTGTTTACCGATACCACGGGCAGCGCCCGTGATGATGGCTGTTTTTCCTTCTAATAACATATTATATGTTTGCTATTTTTAGTTTGGATTCTTCTGCAGGCTGTGCTTCCTCTTCGTCGTCGATGGGGAAGACGCCTGTCGGATGCATGATCGTATATTTGCTCATCTCCTCGTTGGACTCAAACCCTACTCCTTCGATGATACTCTTCTCGCGCGTGATATGTATCGCGGAGTCGGAGTACACGCGGTGGGTCTTCTGGTCCCACTTGAGTTCCTGGGTATCAAAATGCTCCCCTTTGCGGTTCATGGCATGCACGTTCCCGCGCAGCGTCCAGTGCTGATCCGGTTCATTATAATAGGCGTAGTCGGCCTTGAGCGAAGCCTGTACGGTCAGCGCTTCATCGAACTGCTCGAGGTAGATACCTTTCGGAAACTCCTGATAGGTCGGTTCTTTCTTGTCAAAGACGAGCCACTGAGTGGTCTCTATACGGTAGCGCGTGATACCCGAGTCAGAGATGAGGGTCGTCACTGTATCGCCGACAAGTACCGGCAGCGAGTCTCGTAGCGGTACTTGATCCTGCGTCGCCTGTTCGGCAGGCGAGCAAGCGAACAAAACGATAGCGAGCAACATGAGGTTGCTCGCCATCAGGATATTATCGGATAGTGGTCGTCTCACCGATCCAACCTCCTACGTAATAGGTAGAGCCGGAGAACTCATTCGGCAGGTCGAAACGCTCCTCTTTGGTCGGGAAGTATTTCGCATAGGTCGAGATGCAATCGTTAGCAGCTGCCTCAACCGACGGATCGATCTGCTTTGCCTTTACGAATTTATCTACAGCAGCCCAATAAACGGTCTTGTTCAAGATGGTACCCTTCGGGTCATTACCGTACAGACGGGTAGCAGCATAAGCCATACCGATGATGATATAACAACGTCCCTGGCCTTTGGTCATACCGAGATTAGTCAGTGTAGCGATCGAAGCCTGTGCATAACGGCGTGCTTCCGGATAGCGCTTGAGGTTCGAGTAGCAATATACAGCCGCATTGTACTGGTAGTCCGCTACATCTTCGTACTCCTCATCCACGGTAGCAAGCTGGATAGCCTGGTCGTAGTACATCACAGCAGCTTCGTAATCCCCTTTCTTGGCAGCCATCGAAGCGCAGCCGGCAGCGGACTCATCCGTAGGTTGCAGTTTATGCGCAGCCTCGCAAGCAGCGAAATACACATCACTCTCCGTACAACGTACACGTTTGTAGAGCTTTACGATCTTCTGGAGCACATCGAGGTTGTTCTTGTTATCCTCTACATCGTCTGCGTACAACTCGTCCAGTTTATTGCAGTCTGCAGCACCGGAAATAGCGAAGATGTTATCTACGTAGTCTTTCTGCTTCGATGCCAGCTCAGCATTCTTGTTATTCGGATCAGCGGCTTGGTCAGCCAACAGACCGCTTGCCAACTCGTAGTCTCCAATCAGATCCTCAGCCTTGTCATCCGGATTTGCTTTATAGAGCGAATACGAAACATCTACCAAAGCTTTGAGGACAGCCATTTTACTCTTGATACCCATACCTTCAGCGGACTTACGCAAGCACTCACGTGCATCATCGTACTTACTCTCTCCGTAGAAATCAATGTATGCCAAACCCTTCTCGCCGAGGATATACGCTTTCGGGTACTTGGGATCATTACCGAAATACTTGATACGCTTGTCTTGCATCTCGATAGCGAGTTTAGCCAGACGCTCTTTCTCGCCCTTGTCGGAAGTAGCCTGATACAAAGCCTCTACGATCTTCGCACCGTCAGAATAGATGGACTTGTTCGCGTTCGGGCAGTTTTTGTACACATCCCACCAAGGCTCGTATGCGTCCGCATACATCTTGTTCTTCACTGCTTCGTGGAAGAGCGACACGTTCATCACGCATTCCTCCGTGATCGTCGGTTCATCGTCGTCATCTACCTCTTCTGCTGCCTGAACAGCAACCTCTTCACCTACTTTCTTCGGTTTCTTAGCACATGCCAGCGCCGGAACAGCGGCTACAAGTGCCAATACAACTAATGTTTTGAATTTCATAATGTTTTATATTTTTGTTGTTAATGATTTTCTTCGGGATACCGGGATACCGGAATACCGGGATACCGATCTCTTCACAAAACCCGTGCCAAACTACAATTTACGCTTGAAGAACCAGTTCTCTGCGACAGAGATACCGAAGGTCAGGCGCAGGTTATTCTCTTCCAATCCGGCCGTACTTCCGCGGTGGGTATACTCAAGCGTAGTGTTGATCATTGTGCCTAAACCGTAGACGGGGAAACCTATACCGATCGCAGCGGTCACACGCTTGGCGCCGATAGATGCCAGGTACTCGTCCTGCACACTCACGCCGGCGCGCCAACGCATACGATGCACATATTTACGACCCATCGGATCATGCTGGTATTCCGCACCGAAAGCAATACGATGACGGTCGCGCAGACCATTTAGAGGATCACTTCCCGGATAACCGTTATACATCGCCGAACCCATACACTGACGCTCGAAGTCAAAGGCTACTGTCAAGCGGTTTGCCCAAGTATAGCTGGCACCGACACCCCATACCATCGGCAACTCCCATAAGCCTTCATACACCGGGATCGAGTCATCCGATTGCGTCTCCACGATGATCACGTCGGCGTTCATCTTCATCTTCGGCTCGAAAATCGCACCTACGTTCACCGTGTGGTCGCCCCAAGTATGGAAGAACTGGCCGCCAAAACGCAGACGCGGCGTTTTCACATCCATCATCTCGTCTTGCAGCGTCACCTGCAGCCCCGACTCCTTGAACTCCAAGGAGCGCAGGCGCTGGAGAGTACCCCACATATAGTAGAAGTTGGCACCGACGGCAAACCAGTTACAGATATTAAAACTCAAACCGGCATACACCTCACTCAGGTTTCCCGTACCCTCGTAGGCGGTCGTATAATGATACGCGCCTCCGGCCGTTGAGTCGTTCATCGAGATCGAATACCCTACAGAACTATAGGGAATAAGACCGAACGACATCGCGATCCAGCGCTTCCACAGCGGTATTTGGAACGTGAGGTACTCGAGGTTTCCGTTGGCTACATTGCGCATGCCGCTCGCGTCCTGATAACGACTCCAAGTCGCGCTGGCAGCGATGTCCATCGCGAACGTGAGCGAGTCGATTGACGTGTAGGAAGCCGGCTGAGCGGGGTTGATAGCGCGGTTGGAACGCATACCAAGCCCTACGCCTCCCATCGCCCGAAAGGCGGTAGGAACGTTCTCGTTCAGGTCGCCGTAGGCATAGCGCGAGTACGGCGAACTCGTCAGGTTCTGCGCACGCAAAGATGAAAGGTGAAAGGTGAAAGGTGAAAGGATCACCATCCACAACACTATTAGCCTATATTTTTGCCTTTCAATTTTCATTTTTCAATTTATTATATACCAAAATCGTATTCAATCCAATAAGCACCAAGTGCTTCTCATAACGCAGTTGCCGGTTCTCGCTGCGCGAACTGCGGACATTATTGAGGATGTACGGTGCGTTACCTCCGGTGAGGAAAGTCTGGAAGCCGTGTTTCGCACTATCGGGCGACACCGTCTTCTCGCGCAGCGTACGCATGTATCCTTTTACTTCGTAAGCCACTCCGCGTACCACACCTGCGACGATCGCGTCGCGTGTGTTCTTGCCGAAAAGCGGAATCAGTTCATTCTCATCCACGTCGACCAACGGCAGTTTCTTCGTCATACGCTGCAGGATCGTGAAGCGCATCTTAAGCCCCGGCGCGATGTTTCCGCCCAAGTACTCACCCTCCGCCGACACGAAGTCGTACGTGATAGCTGAACCGCAATCAATGATCAGCAGGTTCTCGTTCGGGCACAGGCTCTTCGCTCCTACAGCTGCTGCCAGCCGGTCTTGGCCAAGCGTCTCAGGCGACTCATAGCGGTTGATGATCGGCACAGGCGTCATATGATCAAAGAGCACAAAATGCTGCGAACGGCGGTGTAACGTATTGACGATAGCCGCTTCGATATTCACAACCGACGAAATGATCGAATCGGTAATATCGTACAAATCGAACAGGCGCTCGACGTCGGCAGAACTGAACTGCTTGTAGCTCAGGTCCTTGATGATCTTTCCGTCATCCGTCATCAGCGCCACTTTCGTGCGGCTATTTCCTTGGTCGATACAGAGGTTCATACACCGTACACCTTACACCGTACACTAAATTCCTGTTGTCGTATACAGGAAGCGCTTAATGGATTTCTTCGGCGTCTTCTCGAACTCATGCGGATAGAGTTTAACGATAGCGATTTGCTCGTAAGCAGCCAACTCGGAGTTGACTTGTTTGCGTGCTTCTTCCATTTGTTCCTCCAATTCCTCACGCGTCATTCCGCTGGCGTCCACTTCGTTGTAATCCGGACAGATAAGCGCCACAAGGCGGTTGTCTTCGTGCTGCAACACAAGCGACTCGAGCACATAAGGCATGTTATTAAGTTTCGCCTCAATCTCCTCGGGATAGATATTCTGTCCGCTCGGACCAAGCAACATCGTCTTGCAACGCCCTTTGATATAGAGGAAACCGTCCTTGTCAAGCATTCCGAGATCTCCTGTACGAAGCCATCCATCGGAAGTAAAACTCTCTTTGGTTGCCTGTGGATTCTTATAGTACCCCACCATCGTGTTCTCGCCACGAACGACCACCTCTCCGATGCCTTCGGCATTCGGGTTGATGATTTTCACCTCCATGATGCCGGGCAACGGACGGCCGCAGGAGAATTTACGCGGTCCTTCGTTTATCGGTGTGAAACAGATCAACGGTGCACATTCCGTCATACCGTAACCTACTGACACAGGGAATTTAATTCTATAAAGGAAAGCCTCCACTTCAGGGTTCAGCGGTGCTCCTCCGATGATCATCTGGCTGAACTCTCCGCCAAATGCCTGAACAAGCTGTTCGCGGATCTTCGAGCAGACCACTTCGTCCAGGAACGGGACCTTCAGTACCCAACTTACCGGCGGTTTCTGGATTTGCGGGACTATCATTTTCTTATATATCTTCTCCAAAATCAGCGGCACCGAAAGGATGACGGTGGGCTTCACTTCCGAGAACGCTTTCAGCAGAATCTTCGGACTGGGTGTACGTCCCACCAGCCATGTATGACCGCCGGCGGCAAGACAGGAGAGGAAATCGAACGCACAGCCGTACGCGTGAGCTAACGGTAGGAAGGTCACGAAGCGCGATCCTTTGAAAGCGATGCCACTCTCAAGACCATACCGCACGTTTCCTGCCAGTGCATTCAGCGGGGTAATCACACCCTTGCTGAAACCAGTGGTGCCGGAGGTATAGTTGATCGAACCGATCTGGTCATTGCCGCGCTCGTCAAAATGCAGGTCTTTGGCCCAATATCCGTCCGGATGTTTCTCCTTGTATTTGGCGGCGATGGCATCGTAGTTAATCTTCTTCGAATCCAAAGCCAATGAGATCGGATGCCAATCGTTGAGACTGATAGCCGCTAACACATTAGGAATCTGGTCCAGGTCGATCCCCTCCCAGTTGATGTCGCTGATGAAGAGCAGCTTCGAACCCGAGTGGTTGATGATGTGGATTGCATCGTTCGCGCGGAAGTCCTGCAGGATTGGTACGATGATCGCGCCGTAGGTGATGGTCGCCAGAAAGACAGTTACCCAGTTGCTGTTATTACGTCCCATCACGGCGATCTTGTCGTTCTTCTTAATTCCGCACTCTTTGAACAGGATATGCAGTTTCTCGATGTTAATAGCGATTTGTCCATAGGTCAAGGTGACGTCTGTGCCGTAGTCGGTCACAGCAGGCTCGTCCCAGTTCTCTTTGAGCGAGCGCTCGTACATCTTGATGAGATTGTATTTTTCTTCGGTCATCATAATGATAAACGATTTACGATTAACGATTTATTGTTTTACCGGCTGCGCAGTATGCATTGGCTTAGCTGTATAGACAGAGTCTACGATAAACTGACTCTTTCCGCGCCAAGGCAACGTGCCGAGGTAGCGCTTCCAGTGGAGCTTCACGCCGGTGTTCGATCCTTCGTCCAACTGACGAGCTACGCGCTCGTTCACTACGGAGAACCTAAACTCATTGGATTGGATAGAACCCTGCACTTTGCTGTTCTTCAGACCCGTCTGAATCATCTTACCCTCGTAGGTCTTGAAGATAAATCCCTCTTTTTGAAAGTAGTTGATGTCTCCTTCGTTCACGCCCTCGGCATATACGAAGCAGAACTTAAAGAAGATGAAAACGGCGAGCGCCAACACGGCTATCACCGATGTCCATACTGCAATTTTTCCTCCTGTACTCATATCTCTTATGCTTTAAATTTTCTGTTTTCTTCTTGGCTTTGTTCGGTCCGTAAGGCCGCATTACCCAATTTCGCGTGCAAAGGTACAACTTTTTTTTGACATACGCAAGTGCGCGCGCGATTTTTTGCATTTTTCTTCAATTTACGCTCGTTTGTTTTTACTCGGCCGTAGGCTGTCTACCTCCTTTAACTTTTCTTTTGGCTGTTTATGGGGAGTTTCGTCTATTGATGCGGCATTCTATGCCGTTTTTTCTCTTTTTATTTGCTCAGGCTCTTGCAGCCTGGTCCTTTTTTCATCCTCTTCCTCACGCAAAAAGAAAGTCAATAAAAGAAAGTAACCAAAGAAAATTATAAAGAAAAAGCTTGCAGGGTGACACCTTTATTCTTTAAAAAATATTATTATTTAATAATAATAATTCAAAAAGGTTTCCTTATAAAGCGTCTCCCCACCTCCTTTCTATTAAAAATTCAATTTTTTGCTGTTTTTCTTAACTTTTCGCGGCTCAAAATTTGCACATATCAAAAATTTTTCTTATCTTTGCACTCGATTTAAAAACTTCCCCCATTTACCCATCTTAATAGTCTAAAACACGGCAACGACACGGAATCGACACGGAATCGAGTCGGGGTTAAATGCAGGTTAAGTGCAGATTAAATTGGGGTCAATCCTTCCTTAAACAACAACTATTATGGCCAGAGTCAAACTTAACAAGAAATTCGAGAAGTATGTCGGAACAATTCCGCCCAAAGGAAGTCGTTTCTATCTTACCGAACGTTACGGAGAAACCATAATGTCCCATTATCCTATGCACCGCGATCCGGACTCAATTACTGCCAACCAGAAAGCATCCAGCAACGAGTTTGCGCAGGCTCGCCTTATTGCGGATGCCGAACTTGCAGATCCCGTTAGCCACGACGAGTGGCTCCGTAAATGGCACGAAGCTACAACCGTAGGAGGCCAGAACTACAAGACTCTCCGAGGTTTCACCATAGCCCAAGTTCGCAAGCAACTAAATGGATAAATATCTATCTTGATGAAAAAAAATGCAAAATTAATGGCATACGTTTGCGTATGTCATTTTTTTTTCGTATCTTTGCAGCCGCAAAGATTTAATACTATGACAGACGAACGATATTTACGATTATTAAGTGAGAAATTTCCGAATGCGCAGGCGGTGGTGACAGAACTCATCAACCTGCGTGCTATTCTCTCGTTACCTAAAGGCACGGAGCATTTCGTGAGTGACCTGCACGGCGAATCCAGCGCCTTCATTCATATGATCAAAAACGCCTCAGGAGTGGTGCGCAAGAAGGTGGACGAGGTGTATGGCTACGCCCTGAGCGAAGAGGAGAAGCGCGCCATATGCGCCCTCATTTACTACCCTGACGAGCGCATCGAACTCATCAAGCGGTTCTACGCAGGCGAGGAAGTAGACGGGCTGTTTAAGATGAACTCCCAGATCTCCAAACTGCCGACGCTCGAGGAATGGTATCGCAAACGCCTCCACCAAGTGGTGGACATCGCGCGGGCGGTGACGATCAAATACAGCCGGTCGAAAGTGCAGAAACTGCTGCCGAAAGACTATGCGTATATCATCGGCGAGTTGCTCCATGAGTCGCACCTCGAACTCAAAGACCGCAACACCTACTACAACGCCATCATCGACGCCATCATTGAGACAGGCTGCGCCGACCAACTACTGATCGCCATCAGTTACCTCATTCACGGACTGACGATCGACACGCTGCATATCGTCGGCGATATTTTCGATCGCGGACCGGGCGCCGCTAAGATTCTCGATGTGCTCTCCACGGTGCGCGACTATGACATCCAGTGGGGCAACCACGACATCGAATGGATGGGAGCTATGGCCGGAAACATGGCGCTACTCGCCACTGTGCTGCGCGTCAGCATCCGCTATGCCAACATCGAAACCCTCGAAGAGGGTTATGGTATCAACCTGCTGCCGCTCGCAAACTTCGCGATGACGGTGTACGGCGACGATCCATGTACGATTTGGCAGACCAAAGACTTCGAGAATAACCCGCGTCTGACGCGCTCGGCACAGTTGATGGCGAAGATGCACAAGGCGATTTCCATCATCCAGTTCAAACTCGAAGGACAGACGGTGCTTCGTCATCCTGAGTGGCATATGGACCACCGCGCTGTGCTCGACAAGATAGACTTCGAAAAGGGCACCATCACCTTAGACGGCACTACCTACCCGCTTTTGGACACCAACCTGCCGACCATCGACCCGAAAGACCCGTATAGACTCAGCCAGTATGAGCAGGATCTGATGAACCAGTTATGGCGTTCGTTCCGCAAATCCGAGAAGATGCAGCGCCACCTACGCATGCTCTGTGAGCATGGTTCGCTTTACCTGGTACGGAACGGCTTCCTCCTCTACCACGCGGCCATACCTCTGAATGCCGACGGTTCGTTCACCGAAGCCGAGGTGTGCGGACAGCGCGTAAGCGGCAAAGCCCTTATGGATCGCACCGACGCCGTGATACGCCAGGCATACTACGGAGAAGGCGAAGCCAAACAGAACGCGCTGGATTACATGCTCTACCTCTGGGAAGGCGAACACTCGCCGCTCTACAACAAAGATCGGATGACCACTTTCGAGCGCTACTTTATATCCGACAAGACGCCGCACGAGGAGAAGAAAGGCGCGTATTTCTCGTTAGCGGATGATGAAAAGGTTTGTGCGCATATTCTTGCAGAATTCGGTCTTGACTCTGCGACGGGACGTATTGTGAATGGCCACGTGCCTGTTCGCACTATCAAAGGCGAGACGCCTACCCGCGCTAACGGCAAGCGATTTGTGATCGACGGCGGGTTCAGCAAGCCCTACCAGGAGAAGACAGGCATCGCGGGTTATACGCTGATTTACAACAGCCATGGCATTCAGTTGGTAGAGCACGAGAGTTTCGAGAGCCGCGAGCAAGCCATCCTTTCCGGCTCCGATATCCACAGCCGGACCTTATTACAGGACTTCTCGGGCAAGCGTATCCGTATCAAAGATACGGACAAAGGAAAAGAGTTGCTCGAGCAGATAGAAGCACTCGAACAACTCTTACAATGTTACCGAGACGGTAGTTTCAGACAAGCGCTTTAACGAGCGCTTGTTTTGTACCCGGCAGTAAATCTATCGGCGCGAGTTCGATCATCGTCTTCGCTCCGAAGTCTCCACGCTCTTTCAGACGCATAGCTGCGCGGGCACAAGAGACAAGCACCTGACCCGTAAGCGCAGGGTTGTTGATGGTCATGTTAAACTCAAAACGCTGGTTATGCGTCTCGCCGCTGACACCGTTCCGCACGAGGTTCACTCCATGCGCGACATTATTCAGCGCGTCGATGCTCTCTACAGGGATGACATGCGTCTCATCATGAGCAAAATAGTCGTCCGCGAGCAGCGCCGCTTCTACGGTCTTGAAATCCGCCCCTTCTTCGAGTTCGATATACACCATGCGGCGATGAATACCCGTTCCTAAAGGAATAGTCATAGAGAGCGCATTCTTCACGCCGGGGATTGCTTTTGCAGCCACTGTATGGCCCATAGAACGACCCGGACCGAAATTGGTGTAGGTCAGGCCTTTCGGCGCGAGGGCCTGTAGGATCGCACGAATCATCGAGTCCGAACCCGGATCCCAACCGGCAGAGATGATGCTAACGGCCTTATTGGGTACACAGACGGCATCCAGCGCTTCGCGCAAGTTCCAGATCTGACCGTGGATATCGAAACTATCGACGGTACAAATCCCGCGCGCTGCAAGGACCGTCGCGAACTTCTGCACCTCACGCGTTGGCGTACAAACAAGCACGACGTCTGCGTCGATGCAATCCAAACAATCATTGTGGTGATAAACACCTGCCAGCGTCATATCCGGCGCAGCTTTGATGGCTTCTTCGGCAGCTTTACCGATGTTGCCATAACCTAAAATTGCTACTTTCATCATATAAATCAATTTTGCGCTGCAAAATTACTACAAATTTTTCAAACTTGCAAGATTTTAAGCATTTTTTTTAATGGTACATAAACCGAGATAAACCTAAATAAAACGTAGTATAGGCCGACAGTAGTCGCGCCGAAGAAGAATGAAAGAATGAAGGAATGAAAGAATGAAAGAGGGGGTTGATAAGGGGAAATGAGGGGCAAATGGTATTTGCCTGAAAAGGAAGAAAGGGCGGCAGAGCCGATGTCAGAACTAAATTCCGACGCAATGGAGAAAGTGAGCGCGGGATGGCATCCCGCGTAATGGACAAAGAAAAAAGCCCGCTTGAATGCGGGCGGAAGGGAGAGAGAAGAGAGCCTCTCACCGCCTCGGACGGGTGTTTGCTCGTCTGAGGGCCGGAGTCTGAAATTATCTCTCTCAATGCCAGGGTGAGAGGCTCAGGGAGCAAGTTTCAACGACCCAAATCGTATTCACTTGCCGTTCTTTTCTTCATGGGCATAAACATATTCAATCAAGCTGTTACTTTCGAGTATTCCACAATACCAGTATTCTTCTGCCATGGGATTTCCATATTTATCCTTAGAAGTGACAACCTCTTTGGATGATTCAGCCAGTCTGCGCTCAAACTCTTTTCTCTCTTCAGGAGTCATTTCGCGCTCATCTCCAAAAGACATATTTTCTTCATATGCTTCAAAATCCTCTTGTTCTTTTGGACGTATTGGTTCCGCCATCCCCCATCCGAAAGCGCCATTTTTGAGATTCCAATGATCTTCTTCATGTGAGATGTACACTGTTCCATCGCTATTAGATTGCACCGCCACATAAGTGCCATCCGGCAAGTCCACGTATACCCATGTGGACTCCGTAATACCATCTTTTGTCTCGCTAAATTCGTGAATAGGGCGTTCTTGATGGTCATAGTGAGTTTCTGTTATCCTCTCTAAACTAAGCACAATATCTCCAACATAACAAAATTCTCCATAGTTCCAATGTGGATTGCTTATAGGATACTTGTGAAGGGATGCCCAATAATATGAGTATTGTTCTATATCCTTACTTTCTTGTGGAATTCTCACAAAAGTTCGCGTAGTTTTTACCACGATACGAGGAGGTGTTTTTTTCTTTCGTGCCATAGTGTTTTTAATTTACACGTGAGAAGATGTTACCGTCAAGGACTAAGACATCATCGGCGGGATAATACACCATGTGATATATTAAGGTGCCTTGGTAAGCAGGTTGCCAATAAGAGGAGTTATCACGATAGATGTCCACATTGTTGGTGTCGATCTTGTAGGTGAAGTGCGAGTTGGAGGTGTACTCACCGTTGACATTGGCAGTCATGGAACAGGTGAAGTTCGAAGCGAAATAGAAACTGATATAGTTGGTTCCATCGCTTGAGCGATACGTGTGTCCTTTAATGGAGACCGCGGATCTTGTAACGGTCGGTTCGTTGACCGAATCTTTTGAACATCCTGCGAGCTCTATCGTGGACGCGAGGATAAGGAAATAAATAAATCGTCTCATATCGTTGTGTTTTTGAAATCGGCGACAAAGGTACTGCTTTTGCGGGATGTGAGCAAGAAAAAAGCCTTGATAGATTTGACTATCAAGACTATCAAAAATATCAAATAAGAAGGAATAGTTATTCCGCTATGATTTGCTCTAATTGTTTTCGGTACTCTGCGACAAGTTTGGGGTTAGCTTTCTGTTTGTCCAATGCTTGGTTGAAAGCAGAGATGGATTTCTCTTTATAGCCGGTAACCTGTTCAACCCAAGCCTTTTGATGTTGCCCATCGAGTGCAGAATCAAACAGTTGCATTTCCTTGAGCGTGCGCAGGAAATGGATGGTGTTGGCACGATTGAGCTTGTTGGTGCCGGGTTCGGGTTGAGCAATTGATTTGAGCAACGCAATGATTTGCGATTCGTGATCTTTAGCAGCACCTAACAAGGGTGATACAGTTTGAGCAGTATCAGTAAATGTCGATTTTGTAAAGCGGATATAGAGGACAATCGCGATGATAGCTGTAAAGATAAAGAATAAAGTGACCAAGAAGGTGGTGCCTAGGATCTCCGTGACCAGCGTGGTCTCGTATTCACCAGGTTCTGCAAATTTCCAATCAGTCCAATCAATAATGCACACGACAATGAGTCCTCCAGCTATTGCGAACATGGAAGCAACTAAGGCGTTTATTGCTTTTTGAAGTTTCGGGTGATTGGGTAGGATATCTCTTTTCATAGGTTACTGTTCCTTTTTAAAATTTTAATTTTTCCCCAATTAGAAATAACTATGTTAGACACATATACACTACATTGCCGAAGGCGTTCTCTTGAGATATTGCAACCTTCTGCCACTTGTTCTAAATTGTCAAAATCTCCTATTAGACCTAAATACTTAAGACCCCTTTGCTTTTTGATATAGCATTTAGTATCTGATAATATAAACTCTGTTACCTGTTTCTTTATATCGGGCGGTTGTATAGCATAATAATCAACCGTGTCAGCTACCCCATTTTTAATCTCAGCTTCATAACACAATAAAAGCCAAAATCCATCCATTTGTTTAATCCCAAATTTCTTGCTCAAATGAACGGTATTAGGTACATGACCATATTTATTTACGAACCAATAAATATATCCGTATGGTGTGAAATCTGGTTTTTCTTCCTTTGCTTTAGACTGTTTTTCGAGTAGTTTCTTATATTTATTCAAGTATTGATAAAGATAGTAAACAACGTAGTCATTAAATACTTGGCTGTAATAGGTGATATATTGCTTCGTTGCTACTGAAATCACTTGCTCTACTATATTAGATTTAACGTCATCCGGTAGAACTATCTTGCTTTCTTCCCATGCTATGATTCTTTTTAACACCCATGGTTCTGCTATCTCAAAAAAGAACTTTTTCTGTTCATCCGAAGGAGAAAGCAAACGTTTAGTATCTTTCTCCCAATTTTCATCACCTAAGGCATCTATGTCACAAGGAGAAATCAGATTGGCATTTAACTCATCAATAAGAAGTTCTTCCTCGCCCTTTCCGATGCCATATCCATCATATTTTAGAGGATATAGAAATTTATCTACGTTTGTATAATTAGGTGTCCAGACAAATGGAAGAACACGAACTTTTTTATATTTTACAAGAGTGTTCATCTGGTGAAAATCGTCACAATAGCAATCAACCTGTGTAAATGGGTTTATTCTTCGTGCCTGTCCCGCCCAGACCTCTGTCTCCATATTACTAGCATGTGAAATTCTATCCCATAACTTCATCTCAATCATAAAGACAAGAGGGATATTTTCTTTATCTCTCCCAATAAGAATAACATCAACTCTGCGCTTACTGCCAGGAATGGTGAACTCAAAGAATAGATCTACATCATCAGGAACAGCGGATTGTTTAAGCACTGAGTAAAGATGATGAGAATTACCCCCCCAAGATTCATACTCCTTCTCCTTCATCCAAATCTTATTTTCCTTAAAATAAGCATGAAGGATATTCGGTAACTCCATGTAGTTATCAATAAAGGCTTTCTTTTTCATCGACAAGGCTTTCATAAATCAATCAAATTTATATCCCTGTGGACGGGAATTCGCTTTTTGTATGAATTCTTCGGTGGTCATGATTCTTATGATACTGAATTTCGCGCAAAGGTGCTACTTTTTTATATTGGATAGTATCCGCCTTTTTTGGCAACGCCGCGGAAGGTGATTTTGCCTTTGTCGGTAAGTGATTTGAGGTAGCGTTGAGTTGTACGGAGGCTGCGCCCTAAACGATTGGCAAGTAATGGCGCATTAAGACCCGGACTTTGAGTAATCGTTTGCAAAAGGACTTGCTCAAAATCCTTACGCTCAGGCGTCGGTTCACTCTCTCGGAATAGGCGCAGGATATCCAGTTGGGTCATGATCACACGGTCCGCTATGAAACCTACGAAGACTTCCGCGTTATGATGCCCGGCCTCTAATGCAGCCACATATTCCGATCGCGTCACTGCCGGAATGATGGCTATGTTATACTCATTACGCATTAACGACAAGTTCATCAGAAGTCGCGCCACGCGGCCGTTCCCGTCCACAAAAGGATGTATGTACACAAAGCGTTTATGGAGTTCTGCCGCCAGTTCTACAGGATGCATCTTGCCTTCGTGACGTGCGTACCATTGTACTAATTGCTGCATTCGTTTGCTGATTTCCGCCACAGGTGCAACGGCAAATTGGCTGCCACTGATGAAAACAGGTACCTTACGATACTCACCGGCACGTTCCGGATCAATCTGCTGGTAGAATAACTTATGCACGGCACGAATCGTTTCTTCCGTTATAGGTGCGTCATGACTTAAATCATAGAGATAATCATACGCCTTCGCATGACCAACCGCCTCATATACATCGCGCAATGGCTTGCCTTCGATGGTCAAACCATCCTCAATAATCACTTTCGTCTCCGATTCGGTCAGACTATTTCCCTCCAGGGCATTGCTGGTATAGGTTAAACCTACGCGATAATACTCGCGCAGAGACTTCAGCGTTTCGTGACTGAGAGGACGATACGCCCACAACTGTTGTTGCTGCCGCTCGCATTGAGCTAATTTCTGTTTCAATTCGTTCAAATCCATCGTTTACACCGCCAAACAGGTTGATTTACACCGCCAATTGGATAGTTTACACCGCCAATTTCGCTGCAAAGGTACAACAAAAAAATGACATATGCAAGGAAAATCGGAGATTTTTCGGTTAGGGGGTTAGGGGTTAGGGGTTAGGGGTTAGACACAAAAAAACGCCCGGAGGCGTTCTTTTTATTCTTATTACTCAACCGTGACGGATTTGGCCAAGTTGCGGGGTTGGTCGACGTCACATCCTTTGACGACGGCGATGTGGTACGCCAGAAGTTGTAGCGGGATGACAGTCAAGAGCGGCGTGAGGCACTCTTCAGTAGCCGGAACTTCGATGCAATAGTCAGCTATCTTGCTGACCAGTTCATCGCCTTCTGTCACGACAGCGATCACTCTCCCCTTACGGGCTTTGATCTCCTGGATATTACTTACGATCTTCTCATACGTTCGGCAATGCGGCGCGACGACAACTACCGGCATCTCTTGTGAGATAAGCGCGATAGGTCCGTGCTTCATCTCCGCCGCCGGATAGCCTTCGGCGTGGATATACGAAATCTCCTTCAGTTTGAGCGCTCCTTCAAGCGCTACGGGGAAGTTATATCCGCGACCGAGGTAAATGAAGTTCTGGGCATAGGAGAAGATCTTCGCGAAGTCCGAGATACGTTTGTCTTCGCCCAAGACACGCTCTATCTTGGCGGGTATCTGACCCAACTCGCGTACGATAGTGACGAACTGCTCTTTGCTGATGGTGCCTTTCTCGCGGCCGATGCAGAGGGCAAGCATCGTCAATGCGGTCACTTGTGCCGTGAAGGCCTTCGTGGAAGCGACACCGATCTCCGGTCCTACATGGGTATAACAACCGCTGTCGGACATACGCGGGATAGACGCGCCGACGACATTACATATCGAGAAGATAAACGCACCTTTCTCTTTGGCGAGTTGAATCGCCGCGAGGGTGTCCGCCGTCTCACCGGATTGCGAGATAGCAATGACAACGTCGTCTTTGTTGATGACAGGTTTGCGGTAGCGGAACTCGGACGAGTACTCCACTTCGACGGGTATCTGGGCGAACTCCTCGATAGCGTACATCGCGATGAGACCGGCGTGCCAGGAAGTGCCGCAAGCGGTGATGATGATGCGCTTGGCGTTGAGGAAGCGGTCCTTGTTGTCAATGAATCCGGAGAGGGCGATGTTGTCCTGCCGCACGTTCACACGTCCTCGCATAGAGTCCGTAAGGGTGCGGGGTTGCTCAAAGATTTCTTTGAGCATAAAATGCGGATAGCCGCCTTTCTCGAGTTGGCTTAAGGATAGCTCTAAGCGCTTGATCTCCGGCGTCTTGGTGACATTGTTGATAGTCGTGATATCGACTTTCTCGCCTACGCGCAGAGTCACCACTTCTTCGTCCTCAATATAGATGACTTGGTCGGTATATTCGACAATCGGCGTAGCATCAGAAGCCAGGAAATACTCGTCCTCGCCAATACCAACCACCAGCGGCGAGCCCTTACGGGCAGCGATGAGCGTGTCCGGGTGCGTCTTATCGAGGATAGCGATAGCATAGGCGCCAATGACCTGCTGCAAGGCCAGTTGTACGGCCGTCTTGAGGTCCACATGCTGGTTCACCTGCGTATATTCGACGAGTTGCACCAACACCTCCGTGTCCGTATCGGACTTGAAGGTATAGCCCTGCTCCATCAATCCGGCTTTGAGAACGGCATAGTTCTCGATGATACCATTATGGATGATGGCGAGCCGCTCGGACTCCGAGTAATGGGGATGGGCATTGACGGTATTGGGTTCGCCGTGCGTAGCCCAGCGCGTATGAGCGATACCTATTGAACCACCTGTGTCCTTCGTCGCACAGAACGCTTCCAGTTCTGCCACTTTGCCTTTCGTCTTATAGACATTGAGTTGTCCGGCTTCGTTGATGAGCGCTACGCCGGCACTGTCATACCCGCGGTACTCGAGACGATGAAGTCCCTTAATGAGAATCGGATACGCCTTGCGGCGACCGATATATCCTACAATTCCACACATATGTTATAGTTTTTTCATTCGTTGTAATGCTTCTTCTACATCTTTTCTGTTGGAGAACGCAGAGAAGCGCACAAATCCTTGGCCCGCATCACCAAATCCCGCTCCGGGCGTGCACACCACTTGACATTGATGCAAGAGCAGGTCAAAGAAGGTCCACGAATCCATCGTATCAGGGGTCTTACACCATATATACGGTGCGTTTTTCCCGCCATACACCTTATATCCCAAGGCGGTCAGTCCGTCGGCAATAAGATGAGCCGTCCGCTTGTAATACGCTAGATTGGCCGCTATACCCTGCTTGCCTTCCGGCGTGAACGTAGCTTGCGCTGCGCGCTGTGCCACATACGCTGTTCCGTTATATTTGGTGCACTGGCGACGCAGCCACATCGCATTCAGTCCTGTCTCTTTCGGCACGACGGTATAGCCGCAACGAACGGCCGTAAAGCCTGCGCTCTTACTGAAACTGCGCACCTCTATCGCCGCCTGTTTCGCGCCCTCTAACTCATAGATACTATGCGGCACATCGTTCTCCTCTATATAGGCCTCGTACGCGGCATCGAAGATGATAATACTCTGGTTTTCTATCGCATAATTGACCCACTGCTGCAGTTCATGCCGTCGGAGCACCGTTCCCGTCGGGTTATTGGGCAGACAGAGATAGATGATATCCGCTTTCTGCTTGGGCAGTTCCGGCACAAAACCGTTCGCTATCGTACACGGCAAGTGGATGACCTCCCGACCCGCCATGATACTACCGTCCATATACGCCGGATACGAAGGATCTAAGATCGCTACGCGGTTAGACGGCAAGAACAGTTCACTCAGGTTTCCCAAATCGCTCCCTGCGCCTTCGCTGATAAACACCTCGTCGATATCCAGACGGATTCCCCGCGGCGTATATTCATGATCTATGACCGCCTGACGAAGCCATGCATAGCCTTCTTCCGGACCATAGCCGCGGAAGGTCTCGACATGCGCCAGTTCGTCCACGGCCTTATGCATCGCCTCGATAACCGCAGCCGGCAGCGGTTGGGTCACATCGCCCACACCCATACGCAACAGGCGTGCATCCGGATGCTGCGCCTTGTACGCGTCCGTACGTACCTCTATCTCTTTGAACAGGTATCTGTCCGGCAATCGGTCAAAATGGTTATTCCTATTCATTGTTATACCTATATTCGCCCCGGAAGACCTCCGTAGCAGGTCCGGTCATAAAGACCGGAGACAAGTCCGTTTTCCATTGTATCTGCAGGTCGCCTCCCGCTAAATGAACGGTCACCGTTCGTTCGGTAAGACCATGATAGATAGCAGCCGCTACCGCAGCACAGGCTCCCGTTCCGCAAGCCAAGGTCTCGCCGGACCCCCGTTCTATCACCCGTACATCGAGTTCGTGCTTGTTGCGCACGCGCACAAATTCCACATTCGTATTGGTCGGTAGCTGCGGGACTGCCTCGCGGAAAAAGACCGCATGCGGGTTGCCGATATTCACAGCCGTATAACCTATCGGGTCTATGCCACATTGGATGGAGGCCTGGCGGATCAGCGGTTTACCCATATTGACCGTCACTTGGACGACTTTTCCGAATAAGACTTGCAGCGCCAACGAACGGATTCCGGATAGCGTCTCTATCTCCATGTGCTCCTCGCGGCATATACCACTTTCGTACAGATATTTCGCCACACAACGAATCGCATTGCCGCACATCTCTGCTTCCGAGCCATCCGCATTAAAAATACGCATCTTAGCGTCTGCCGTTTTAGACGGTAACATCAATACCAGCCCGTCAGAACCGATACCGAAATGACGGTCGGAGACACGCTGCGACAAGTTCGCCAAGTTAGTCTTGGCTATCAATGTAGCTGTCTCCGGGCAGAAACAATCGACGTAGATGTAGTCGTTGCCCAGGCCGTGCATCTTAATAAACGGTAAAGTCCGCATAGCTTAACGTACGAACATCAGTTCTCTGTATTTGGGCAGTGTCCACATCTCATCATCCACGATGAGTTCAAGGGCATCGGCGTGTTCGCGAATCTCAGCCATGAGCGGCAAGACGGTGTCATGATATGCAAGCGCTTTGGCGCGCTCATCCGGCATGCGATTTGCCTTATGACGCGCGTCGGTCATACGCTCTACCCCTTCGAGGATCGCTCCGGAGTGGTGCTCTATCTGCTTGATGATGCTGTAGTCCATCTCGTTGAGGGACGCGGTCTCGTCAGCCGAGAAGACCTGCTTGACCGCCAGCACGTTCTGCAACAGCATAGTCTGGTAGCGCTTGGCAGCCGGCAGCACATGGTTCACGACGAGATCCCCCATCACACGGCTCTCGATCTGCAGTTTCTTGACATACGTCTCCCACTTGACCTCACTGCGGCTCTGCAGTTCGGCCTTGCTGAGCACGTCGGTATATTCGAACATCTTTATGGTATCCGACGCGAGGTAGCGGTCGATGACCAGCGGCACAGAAGTCTCGCAATCCAAACCGCGCTTGGCTGCTTCCTCTTTCCATTCATCGCTATAACCATTACCGTCAAAACGGATGGCCTTACAAGCGACGATATATTTCTTGATCACATCGAAAAGCACGCGCTCTTTGGGTTCACCCTTCTCAATGCGTTTATCCACTTCTTCTTTGAAGAGCATGAGTTGCTCCGCTACCGCGGCGTTAAGCGCCAGCATAGCCGCTCCGCAGTTAGCCGACGAACCTACCGCGCGGAACTCGAAGCGGTTGCCTGTGAAGGCAAAAGGCGAGGTGCGGTTTCGGTCGGTGTTATCCAAAAGGATCTCCGGAATATTGGCTACACCGAGCTTCATCTCTTTCTTGGCATTGATGATGATGGCCTCTTCTGCGGTCGCCTGCTCGAGTTTGTCGAGGACGGCTGTGATTTGTTTACCGAGGAAGACAGAGATGATAGCCGGCGGGGCTTCATTAGCGCCCAAGCGGTGCTCATTCGTAGCACTGACGATGGAGGCTTTAAGCAGGCCGTTATGGCGATGCACAGCCATGAGCACATTGACGAGGAAGGTAATAAACTGCAGGTTCTGGTAGGGATTCTTGCCCGGCGCAAGTAAGTTGATGCCAGTATTGGTCTCCATCGACCAGTTACAGTGCTTACCGCTACCGTTGACTCCCGCATAAGGTTTCTCGTGCAGCAGCACGCGGAAATGGTGCTTCGCCGCTACGCGCTCCATGATGGACATGACGAGCAAGTTATGGTCGTTAGCGAGATTGACGTCTTCGTATATAGGCGCCATCTCGAACTGATTCGGGGCTACCTCATTATGACGCGTACGCACAGGGATTCCTGCTTTGAGCGCTTCGTACTCCAACTCACGCATGAAGGCCAGCACGCGAGCCGGGATAGCGCCGAAATAATGATCCTCCAGTTGCTGCGACTTGGCGCTGTTATGTCCCATAAGGGTGCGGCCCGTGAGCATAAGATCCGGGCGAGCATTGTAGAGCGATTCGTCCACTAAGAAATACTCCTGCTCCCAACCCAAGTTCGCATGCACGTGCTTGACCTGTTTGTCGAAATACGCGCACACCTCGCGTGCAGCATGGCAGAGCGCCGCCGTAGAACGGATGAGCGGGGTCTTATAGTCGAGCGCTTCGCCGGTATAAGCCACAAAAACCGTCGGGATACAGAGCGTGTCACCAATCAGAAAGACCGGCGAGGAAGGATCCCAAGCGGAATAGCCGCGGGCCTCGAAGGTATTACGGATACCACCCGAAGGGAAGGATGAAGCATCCGGTTCCTGCTGATACAGACTATCCCCGCTAAAGGCCTCCATGAGGGTGCCGCTCTTATCGAGGGTAAAGAACGCATCGTGCTTCTCCGCCGTTCCTCCCGTGAGGGGCTGGAACCAGTGCGTGAAGTGCGTAGCTCCATGCTCGATAGCCCATTTACGGATACCAATAGCCACTACGCCCGCTATGTCGCGATGAATCGTACGACCATTATCCACATCGTCGAAGAGTTGCTCCAAGACCTCCTGGGCGATATATTCCTTCATCTTCTCGCGCGTGAACACATCGCAAGCGAAATAGTCCTTCACTCTGCCTTCCGGCACTTCCACCTCCGCAGGTTTATGCAAAAAAGCCGATTTTAACGCTTCAAAACGAATATTACTCATACTTTTGACGCTATTTTTCGTTTTTAATCCGATTAAATTTCAAAAATCGCAGCAAAAGTAGTATATTTTTTTGAATTGTGCAAGAGAAAAATAAAAAAAGTGAGCAATTGCCCACTTTTTTCCCTCTTTACACTAAACTCTATACACAAGCACTACCCCACCAATACCTTCTCTGTGTACCATTTTCCGTCAACGAAAGTCTTGATAAAATAGACACCTCTCGGCAGTCCGATGGACACGAACCGCGCTTTGAGGCTCTCAATATCGCCTTCGAAGATTGTAATCAGTTTGCCGCTCATATCAACTATGTAAAATACACCTTCCCCATGCGGTATAGACGGATTCTCTGCTATTTCATCCGGACTGAAGGGATTCGGCAAAAAGGCATCTATGTCGCCATTCATCAACCCTTCCACTCCATCTTGCGAACACTCCGGCATCACGCTGAACTCTACGATAGTACGGACCAGCATGTCGTTGAGGTGCTCCACCTTCAGGCTGTCGGTAGCCGGTTTCAAATGAGAATGACCGATGCCTGAGTCGTCTGTCAGGAAAAACGAGGTGCCATTAGTAGCAAGAGCTATCGACCGCAGGAGCAGTTCTCCACTCTCACCCAGCCCACTGCATACGACAGGTACGATACGGACGCCTACCGCCGCTGCATTAAGGATCTGGTCATGGAGCAGCGCGATGGTCGCGGAGTCTTGATGGCAGGGCGCATCTAATATAAGGAACGCAATGCGTGCACGCGCGTTAGCATCCCATCCGCTACTATTAAGAGCCGCCATGAGTGCTTCCGGCACCGCCTCAGGATAGTCTCCTCCTCCATTTGCCTCTTGCTTGTCAATGAAGGCCTGAGTCGTTTTGATATCGCTTGTCAGACGCGAGATACGGGTGATATACTCATCGCCATGATCGCGATAAACTACCGCACCCGTACGGATATTCAAACCACCCGTAGCATCCTTGGCGCGAGAGATAACATCCTTCATCTCTTCCTGCAGGTAGCGCAACTCATCGCCCATCGAGCCCGTAGCGTCAAAGACAAACACTACGTCAACATCATCCGAGTGATTGCATTCTTCATCAAGGACAATAGTGTTCAATCCTTCCGACCAATCTTTGGCGTCTATTGTCTTATCGTCCACCCGTATTTTCAAACCAGCGTGTTTACCACAGAGATTATTGGATGCCAGTTGATACCATAACTCCGCCTTACCGGTGTTGTCAGTTACTGCCTGAAAGAGCGTATTGCCGCTATGATCCAACAAACTCACGGCACGAGACGCTATAGGCGCTCCGTCCGTCTTTGAACGCAACTGAACCGTATAGCGATGGCGTGGAGCAAGGCGCCAATCGGAGATATACGACTTATGACTCTCATCTATCACACGCGGCCAGAAATACCACTTGGCAAAGTCATTCACCTCCCCAGCCGTCAGTTTGCCGGCACTGACATTGTTCGGCTCAGTGGGCCGGTAAGGCATGGTATGCGCTTCGGTAGCTACCGCCGCTTCTTCCATTACTGCAGCGTCCGCAGCCATAGGAGCTCCCGTAGCCAGCGTTTTATACATCATGCCGCTTCTGGCTTCGCGGGTCGGTCCATAGGAATAGTAAAGATCGCCTTTCGAGTGCTTGCCGTTCTTGGGCGTCTTGCCCTCCAAGCGCACGATCATCACATTATTGTCCACCTTCACCTTTTGGTCCTTAAAGCCCTCGCAAGAGACGGAAAAAGACTTGACGCCGTTGATCTGTTCCGGTTCGAGAACCACGCGACCGTCGAAAGAGGTCTTATAGACCTGCTTGCCGATCTTGAGTTGCGCGCCCTGCAGGAGCGCCTGCGTCGTATCCATAACAATAACGGTCACCGGTGAGGTAAACACCGGTACATTGCTTTTGATGCATGCCTGCGTAGCACTGAAGGCTATCATGCAGAGCATGAATAATGCGGAAAAACGTTTCATATTCATAGTTTTATTATCCGCTAACTACCGTACAAATAGTGTGCCAAAGAAAAAAAATATGCCAAAATGCATTTTTTTGTCAAAAAATTTGGTCATGTCAAAAAAAAGCAGTACTTTTGCACTCGGTTTTGAAAAAAACACTTCCGGGTGCTATCGTCTAGTGGCCTAGGACAACGGCCTCTCACGCCGTAAACCCCGGTTCGAGTCCGGGTAGCACTACGAAAACGACCATCATGGGTCGTTTTTTTTGTGCATTACTTGCATAATTCAAAAAAAAGTCGTACCTTTGCGGTCGCAAAGGTTAGAAGTCTTTTCGCACGTATGAAAAAGCACCTTTATATGGCTTTGGTTTCGCTTTGCGCGTTGCTGCTGGTAGCCCCGTCTATGGAGGCGAAGAGTTCGCGTGAGAAAGGGGAACGTATCGCTTGGTCGCAGAAACCCTCCAAGAGGTCCGGCTTGTATACGGAGCGCAATTTCTTTATCTCGCATGGCGTTACAATAAATGCGAATGCACTGTATTATTTCGGCGATGTAGATAATGAGGGAATAGCTTTCAACGGCGGGTTTAACATGAACAACTTGAGTTATGGAGGTTCGCTGGTATTTGGATATACGATGCCGGCGAGTACGCACTGTAACCTGCGTTATACCATGATGGCCGGTACAATTCACGGCGACAACGAATCGAAGTTCGCACGCTTGAACCCTCCGCGCGACGACTTCCGCCGCTTTAGAGCGTTTCTGGTTCAGCCGGCCGTTGGTATAGAGATCTATCCTTTCACCCGCGCAGGATTCTACTTGTATGCCGGCGTAGCATTAACGGCAAGTATCATCACCAACTACGAGTTTTACTACCATGAGCACGCCACCAACAAACTCGACAAGATCACCGGTAGCACCTTTGGTATCTTACCAATGGTACAAGTGGGTTTGGGCTATAGTTGGCGCTTGAGTTCCTCCTGGGCCTTTAGTGTCGAACTGATGTTACAAGAGGGTTTGGTGGACTTGCATTACATGAACCTGGATGCCTACCCTATGGCTGCCACGCAGAATAGCAAGGGCATTGAAATGGGTTCAACAAGTCTGACCTATACCAATCGCTACGGCGAAAAAACCATGCACTGGAATGACGGATGGTTCCAATTAGGTATCACGGTCTCCTATCGTTGGAACACCTGCGAGACCTGCCGATTCATCAATAACTATTCGAATATCAAGCCTGCTCGGAAGAGATAAACGGGCTTATAACGGTTTCGGGCCGCGTTGTTTCTGTTTGACCGTTCCGGTCTCCGCGTGCTCTACCAAGTTCTCTAAAATTGTCTCTAAACGCCACTCGATGGCATTATGCCATGTTTTATCAGAGATAAAGGTAGACAACACTTTTCCGAACACGAGACGAAACTCATAATGCACGCGGGTCTGGTTTTCCGAGATAGGCTCTAAGCGCATCACAAAATCCCCACCTTCCAGGAGCGAGCCGCTATAGGTAGCCGTCATATGTGCCGTAAGCGGGTATTGTGCATTCGCCGGGCGCAGGAGCCTATACTTTGTACCTAGATGCGTGTCTTTCCACCAGCGTACGCCCAGCACATAAATATCAATCGCCACGTCGCCGGTCTTATTCTTCGCGTCATAGACGCGATCTTTATACCGCAACTGGATAGCATCCCTACTCTCCTTGGTTTTCTTGACTGTTGTTGGCTCTTCGGCCGTTCCGGCATAAGCCCATGGGAACAAACTATCCGGGCATGCCTGAAACTGGTAACAGAACTTATTGGTCGTCTTGAGCATGTCATGCAAAGGCGCATTACATATGGTGTCTACCACTACTTCACGCATTTGAGGACGCGCAGCAAAGGCATACGTAGACAGCAAGAGACTTAGGATAATGAGTTTGTGTCTCATACGTTTTATATTTTTCTTGGTTTTAGATCTGATAGTCGAGGCAAGTACGCAGCTCCGTGTTCGGACGTACGACACCGTTAGCGACCGCCAGGTGCGCCGGATGTACGGCATAGCCTTTGAGTGCTTCTTCGGACTCCAGCGTGCTATCCAGCATGAGGTCGACATTACTGCTCTCGAGTCGCCCGTCTATCTGTACATGGATGTCAATAAGACCCGGAACTTGGCCTTTCAAGCCTTCCAAGCCCTGCTTGATTGCAAGCGCTTTCTCGCGTTTCTCGGCAGCAGAAAGCTCTGCGCGCAAACGCCACAAGATGATGTGTTTTATCATTTTATTGCTGTATAAATAGTTGCTATTCCTAAGCTGAGCGGAGTGAAGTGCTCGTTCCGAAAGCCTGCATCATGCAGGTGCTGCACAAACGCTTCTCCCCAGCAGAACGACTTCACACTACGGTTGAGGTAGGTGTAGGCCGTCTTGTCCCTACTCACGATTCGTCCGATACCCGGCAAGACGCGCGTGAAGTACAAATCGTAGATGGCGCGCACCACACGGTTTGTGGGATACGAGAACTCGAGTATCGTCACTTGTCCTCCGGGTTTGAGCACGCGGTACATTTCCTTCAGTCCCGCATCAAGGTCGCTGAAATTCCGGCATCCGAACGCACAGGTCACGCCATCAAAGGACTCGTCCGCAAACGGCATTTCTTGTGCATTTCCGTGCACGAAGGCTGTATTTAGTTTTCGCTTCGCGCACTTCGCCTTTCCTATCGCCATCATTTTGTCGGATAGGTCCAGCCCCGTCACTTGTTGCGCTTTGCCCCGACGGAGCATCTCGATCGTCAGGTCGGCGGTGCCTATTGCTACATCTAAGACATGCTGTGCTGGCGGCATCAGCTTCACCGTCTTACGTCGCCAACAGCGGTCGATATTCAACGACAAACCATGGTTGAGTCCATCGTAAGTACCGGCGATGCGGTCAAACAATTGTCCTATGTGTTGTTTCTCTTCCACCTTAGTATTGGAGCCAATTCAGGAACGTTTGCGGGTCAGTGGTGAACACCATCGGTTCAGCTATTTGGTGCCCGTACGAGTCTAACTGCACAAAGAACGGTTGGGCGTTTGCGCCGAACTGTTCGCGCTGTATCTTACTGTTCATATCCCCTATTCCGTCGCGCTTGTCGTCCACAAAGAGTTGGATGAACACATAGTTCTGCAGGCGCGCCTTGACGGTGTCGTCATCCAATACATACGCCTCCATCTTTCGGCAATTCACGCAGCCGTAGCCTGTGAAATCCACAATGACCGGCTTGCCTGTTTGGCGGGCATAGCTCAGTCCTTCTTCGTAGTTAGCAAACACTTCGCGTCCCTCTATCGGCATCGGCGGCGCAAAGGCAGAGATAGCCTTGACAGGCGCGCCTCTAAGTCCCGGGGCAAGGTAAAAAGCAAAAGCTAACGAAGGAATAATCACAATTGCACGAATAATCTTGCGTGTTATAGATACTTTCCAAATATTCCAAAGAAGATATATTCCAATTCCCAGGAAACAAACAATCCAAATAGCAATAAACAGCCAACGCGGCAGGATTCCCCAGCCGTACGCAAGGTCCGCTACCGAGAGGAATTTGAGCGATAGTGCCAGTTCTAAGAACGCCAACACCACCTTAAAGGACGTCATCCAATCGCCGGACTTCGGCGCCGTCTTCAGCCACTGCGGGAACATCGCAAAGAGAGAGAATGGCATAGCTAACGCGATGGCAAAGCCCAACATACCAATAGTCGGAGCCAGCAAACTACGGCCGGCTGCTTCTACCAGCAAGGTACCAATGATAGGGCCGGTACAAGAGAAAGAGACGATGACAAGCGTGAATGCCATGAGTAATATACTCAGGAAACCACCCGTCGAGCGGGCCTTGTTATCCAACGCGGTGGACCAAGAGTCCGGAAGGGTTATCTCGAACAGTCCGAAGAACGACAGCGCAAATACAACGAGCAAAAGGAAGAAGAAGATATTCACTATCGCGTTGGTACTCAGGTCATTCAGTGCGGATGCACCAAAGAGCAGCGTAACAAGCAAGCCTAAGCCGACATACAATACAATGATACTTATACCATACAGGATAGCATCCTTCCGCCCGCCACCTTTCTTCAGAAAGAACGAGACGGTCATCGGAATGATCGGCCATACGCAAGGCGTGAAGATAGCGAGCAAGCCACCTAAAAAGCCCAACAGGAAGATGAGCCACAAGGACCTGTCTCCTGAAGGTGAATTATCGCCGTCCTGTAGTGAAGCGTCCTCTACACGCTTAAACTCCCATACTTCCGGCGCCGTACACATGTTGTCGTTGCATGCGTTGAAGCGAATCGGCGTGAGTTCTGTCTTAGCAACGGTCATCTCGAACGAGTCCTTGAACTCCTGTGTGAACATGAAATCCCCCATCTCGATGATCGACATATGCCAGCCGGGTTCTACCATGGCTTTGAGGCGTACGCTATCGCCGATCTCTTCTCCCGTCCATCTTACGGGTTGCACCAGTTGAGCAAAGCTCAAAAGCGGCAAGAAAGCAAGTACTATGAATAAAATACGTTTCATACCGGGGGTTCTTCAATGGGTTCTTCTTTTTTCTTGAAGAAAAGCAGACACACGAGGTAATTAATACACCCGCCGATGAAGATGACGACATAACTGATATAATCATCCCGCCATGTAGAAAGCCATAGAATCATCAGCGGCAGAAGTCCTAGCTGAATTCCAAGATTGATTGCTCGCGCCAAGAGGAAACCTCCGGCATTCTTGATATTAGGCTTGGTGCCAAAGGTGTACCAGTTCAAAAAGAGATAGTTCGGTATCAGTTCCAACAGATAACCTATCGCAAAGGCCACATAATACAATGCTGCGCCCTTATCCGGGTGGTCAAAGAGCAGCAATGCAGCCATAAAAATCCATGTTTGAACGAACATACCCGTTGTGCCGACCACTGCAAAGCGGAAGGCACTGCGGATTTTCGGAGGCAAGTAACTCGTTAACAGTTTCATAAATTTTCTAATAACTCTTCCATTGCGGCATTCAGGCCATTGACGTCACGTCCACCGGCTGTTGCCATCCAGGGTTGACCACCGCCACCGCCTTGGATGTGTTTGGCAGCCGACTTGATCATCATGCCGGCGTTCTTACCTTCGTCCACCAACGGCTGCGAGAGGAAGACGGCGATAGTCGGCTTTCCTTCCCATTGGGTAGCAGCTATCACGGCAAACTTGACGTCAGTGAACTTGCCACGCAGCAGAGGCATGACACCACGAATCATCTCGGGATTATGATTACCTTGCAAGCGAACGAGTTTAATATCACCAAAGTCTTCCGCTGAAGCGATAATACGGTCTCGGAACATCTCAATCTTTTCTGTCACGTATTTGTCAATACGTTTTTTCAAATCGGAGTTTTCCTCTATCTGCTTCAGAACTGCGCCCTCCAAATCGGGAGCATTATGGAAAATGTCATGCAGATGGTTGAGTACATCCTGCATGCTGTAGTAAAGTTGATCGGCTTTTGCGCTAGTGACAGCCTCAATACGACGAACTCCGGCCGCAATGCTGGTTTCCATGATAATACGTACAGAACCGATACGTCCTGTTGAAGACACATGGCAACCTCCGCACAATTCTACCGAAGGACCATATTTAATCACGCGTACGTCATCTCCGTATTTCTCGCCAAACAACGCCATAGCCCCCATTGCCTTTGCTTCTGCTATCGGTGTATGACGGCTTTCTTCCAGGTGAATATCCTGACGGATGAGTTTATTCGCGAGTTTCTCTACTTCGCGGAGTTCCTCCGGCGTCACTTTCTGGAAATGGCTGAAGTCGAAACGCAGACTCTCAGGTGTGACAAGACTACCCTTCTGCTCCACGTGTTTGCCCAACACTTCGCGTAACGCATAATGGAGAATGTGCGTAGCCGAGTGATTGCATGCAATAGCCTGCCGGCGCTCTGCGTCCACGATAGCAGTCAAGGTTTCGGTTAGATCCGCCGGCAGTTCTGCAAGAATATGTACCGGCAGGTTGTTCTCGCGCTTTGTATCAAGCACACGCACATTACCCAAAGTGCCGGTGTCTCCTACTTCACCACCCATCTCGGCATAGAACGGTGTCTTGTCCAGGACGACCTGATAATATGACTTGCCCTTCTGACTCACCTGGCGGTATCGGAGTATATGACAATCCACAGTCAGTTCATCGTAGCCGACGAACTCCGTCTCGCCTTCGGCCAACACGGTCCAGTCGCCGAGGTCTTGCTTATTGGCTTCACGTCCCATGGACTTTTGGTGTTCAAGGGCTTTGTTATACTCCTCTTCATTGGTGGTAAATCCGTTCTCGCGAAGGATAAGTTCCGTGAGGTCCAGCGGGAAGCCGTAAGTATCTTTGAGCGTGAACACATCCACGCCGCTAATCTCTTTCTTTCCGGCTTTGCGCGCCTCGTCCATCAGTTTATCCAATAGGCCTATACCTTTGTCCAAGGTACGCAAGAATGCTTCTTCCTCGGACTTGATGACCGGTGTGATCTGAGTTTCTTGCGCCTTCAGCTCCGGATAAGCCTCACCAAGGTCCTCGATGAGTTGCGGTACCAATTGATAGAGGAAAGCCGAACGCATATTCAGGAAGGTATAACCATAGCGCACCGCGCGACGAAGGATACGACGGATGACATACCCCGCTTTCTCGTTCGACGGCAACTGTCCGTCCGTGATAGCAAAAGCTATCGTACGAATATGATCGGCGATAACACGCATCGCGATGTCCGTCTTCTCGTCCTTGCCATACGTGCAACCGCAGATATCGCCAATACGCTTGAGCATAGGCTGGAAGACATCGGTGTCGTAGTTCGAGGTCTTACCTTGGATAGTACGCACGAGGCGCTCGAAACCCATACCGGTATCGATCACTTTCTTAGCCAGCGGCTCCAAAGAGCCGTCTGCCTTGCGGTTATACTGCATGAAGACGATGTTCCAGATCTCAATCACCTGCGGATGATCTTTGTTCACCAATTCGCGACCCGGCACTTTCGCGCGCTCTTCGGCACTACGGCTGTCCACGTGAATCTCCGAACACGGACCGCAAGGCCCTGTATCACCCATCTCCCAGAAATTATCGTGCTTATTTCCGTTCAGAATATGATCGGCGGGCAAGTGTTTTGCCCAAATGGAAGCCGCCTCATCATCACGGGCCAAACCTTCTTCCGGCGAACCCTCAAACACAGTCGCGTACAGATTGGACGGGTCTATCTTCAATACATCAACAATATACTCCCATGCAAAATCAATAGCTTCTTTCTTGAAGTAATCGCCGAACGACCAGTTGCCGAGCATTTCGAACATCGTATGGTGGTAGGTATCGTGTCCTACCTCTTCGAGGTCATTATGTTTTCCCGACACGCGCAGACACTTCTGGCTGTCCGCCACACGCGGGTATTTGATCGGATCATTGCCAAGGATAATACCTTTCCACGGGTTCATGCCGGCATTGGTAAACATAAGTGTGGGGTCATCTTTGATGACCATCGGCGCAGAAGGTACCACTTGGTGGCCTTTCGACGCCATAAAGTCCAAGAAGGACTGACGAATTTCTTTACTGGTTTTCATTATATCTCGTTGTCTTAAAATCAATAAATTCACGGCGCGGTTTTCCTTCGCCGTCGTTGCGCTCGATGAAAGGCAGCGGGTTGGCTGTCAGTTCATCGTACTCGGCGCGTTGGCGTAGCACATCAATCGCCATAAAGAGGGCATTGCGCATTGACGAAGGATCTGCCTGGTCTTTTCCCGCGATGTCATAGCCTGTACCGTGATCGGGCGAAGTACGCACGATGTTCAGCCCCGCGGTAAAATTCACTCCACTCATATCGAGGGTCTTAAAGGGTATCAGACCCTGGTCATGATACATCGCGAGTACGGCATCGAAATGGCTAAAGTGACCGCTTCCGAAGAAACCATCCGCAGCGTACGGACCGAACGCCCATATACCTTGCTCTTTCGCCTTGTTGATCGCCGGCACGATGATTTCCTGCTCTTCCTTACCGAGCAGCCCTTGATCCCCTGCATGCGGATTCAAAGCCAGTACCGCGATGCGCGGTTTCTCCATACCGAAATCACGCTTGAGGGACTGATTCAAGATCGTAAGTTTTTGCAGAATACGCTCTTCGGTAATTTGCGCCGGGATCTCCGCCAAGGCCACATGATTGCATATTAATGCCACGCGAAGATTGCCGCTACAAAGCATCATTAACTCTTCGCCTTCGAATTGCTTCTCCAGATACTCTGTATGTCCTGTGAATCCGGGCACGGCTTGCGCCACCGTTTCTTTGTTTAGCGGCGCGGTCACAAGGGCTTGTACCTTTCCGGCCTTGAGGTCGCGGCAGGCACGTTCGAGCGATGCAAGCGCAGCCTTGCCTGCTTCGGGTGTCGGGGTGCCGAGTTGCACCGGCAAGTTATCTGTATAACAAGTGATGAGGTTTAGACGTCCGTCTTTGGCCTGCTCGGGCGTGTCAATCAAGTTCCAGGTGATATTATGGTACTCCTCGCCTAAGGTAGCGATGTGTTTTTTCGCTACGTTGGCATTCCCGTAAATCACAGGACGCATGATCTCGAACATGTATCCCACAAGCAGGGACTTGATGATCACTTCATACCCTACGCCGTTCGTATCACCGGCTGTGATGGCTACTATAGGTTTCATTATGTATCTTGTCGTATTTCAGTTTACTCAAATCGTAGTTCTGGCGCTGTTCGTCCGGATAGCCGAGTGCTATCGCACAGAGCACCACTTTCTCGGCAGGGATGGCACAGAGCTCTTTCACCATCGCTTCCGACTCCTCGCGCTCGTATATATGACACCAGCAGGCTCCTATCCCCTGCTCCGCCGCTGCAAGCAAGATGTGCTCCGCCGCTATCGCACCATCCGCCATCCACGTGTTATCGCACAACGTAGGATCGAGAGCAATGATGATACCCGCCGTCGCAGTGTCAAACATCTGAGCGCCATAGGTCTTGCATCCGCTCAACGCCCGCAGTTTCGCCTCGTCGCGCACCACGATAAACTCCCACGGACAAGTCCGCTTGGCACTCGGCGACATCAGCGCGCAGCGCAACATATAGTCGATCTTCTCCTGCTCCACCGGCTGCGAGGTATACTTACGTATCGACCGCCGTTTTTGGCATAATTGTTCAAAAGAGTCCATACTCATCCAATTTAGCGTGCAAAGATACACATATTTTTTGACATACGCAAATATAATGGTCATTTTGTGAAAAAAAAATGAGCCCGGCACAAGGTCGGACTCACTTTCTTTAGAAATTTAACTCTAAAAAGGCTTATTTTCTTTTCCTGAAACTGGTCTTAGCAGGAGCAGCCTCTTTGGGTGCAGGAGCCGGTGCGGGAGCAGGTGCAGCCTTCGGCGCAGGTGCAGGAGCAGCTTTGTGGCATTCTTTCGGCTCCGGCTGGCCTTCGAAGATATTAATCACCTCCGAGTTACCTTTTTGGTTGATGAGCTCCAAGATTTGCGGGTCTTTGATGATCAAATATTTCTCGAGATCTTCTCTTGAAACATTCTTCAGCAGATTGATGTCTTCGTAGATCGTACGAGGATTCTCATAATAACCTGCGAAACCGAACAAGTATGCTTTATACTTGCCCGAACGTTTCTCAACTTTGTAAATTGCATCAACGACTACATCACACTTATTAGTTGTGATAGCGATGTATTTAGCCTCTTCACGAGCCTCGTTCGGGGTCTTGCAACGACGAGATTCTGTAGCAATACGTTTGCTGAAATCCGGGCGAATATCAACAACCATGGAGGTACCTTGGATGGTCTCGCGGTCGATAGACGTGCTACGAGAGGTGTAGCTAAAGGACGAGCAGCTGCTCAATGCAGCAGCAGCAATTACAATTGCGAGTATTTTAAACTGTTTCATAACGTGTTTCTCCTTAATTAAAATTCTTCTTTATTCAGTAATTTAGCGAGAAAGCCGCCTTTTTTTGCTTTCTTAGCTTTCTTTACCTTTGCAGCCTTTTGCGGTATAGATAACTGCGGAGCAGCAACCTTAGCCGGCGCTGCGGTCGTGCACTTGATGTTGTACACATTGCCCTTTGCACCACCTTTGCTGTAGAATACACGTCTGAAGTCCGGATCCGTCAAGAGGAGATACTTCTCGATATCCTCTTTCTCGTAATTTTTAAGAATTACCTCATCCAGCTCGTTTACACCTTCCTGATAGTAACCGGCGAAACCAAGTACCGTTGCGCGGTAACCCGTAACAGGGCGGTTCTCAATCTGGAAAATAGGATCTACCAATACATCGATACCATTGTTCATAATGCATTGATAAATAGCCTGTTGTTTAGCTTGATTCGGGAACTTCTGGAAGTCCGAAGTAGCCGTTACTTTCTTTTTGTAGTCAATTACCAAGTCTGCAGTAGCTTCACTTGAATTGATCACGCGGCCGGCCACATTCGTACTACGAGAGGTGTACGAATACGTTGTACAGCCCACTTGCATGAGCGTCAATCCGCCCAACACAAGTGCAAAGAGAAGATTTTTCTTTTGCATAATACGTTGATTTTGGTTAATAAAAAAATTGTTTGTTATACCTTCTATTATAAGGATTTATCTTAAATATTCTATACTTACTTTTTTAAGCATTGCTAAGGTGTTTATGCCCGCAAATACCCCCAATTGGTTCGTAGTATACGCGCATTCTTCATCCGCCACTTCGACTCCGTTCACCTGCAAAATCACGTGCTCGCCTCTCTTGATGACAACTATCACCACTGGTTTATTCCGCCCCATACCCATTTTCGCTGCTGCGCTCGTCTTAAAGGCCGAGCCGAGACTATAGGAGCACGATCCGCTGTTCACCGTGATACTATTGCCACCGCCGAATTTCACACCGACCGAAGACAACATTTTTGCTTCCTGTATCACGAAATTGAAGGTGATTTTGAAGTTCCGCCGTATATCTACGGGAGCCATCACGTCCGACTGCGTGGTGCCCGTACTGGAGAAATTCATAATACGCAGCTCCTCATTGGCTATCATGACACTCTTTGAGTCATGCGAGAAAAACGTCCAGTCCCAATTACTCTTACCATCGAAATTTTCCTCCAGAGATCCACCGCCGCTTAGCATCTTATCGCCGATCAACTCCTTCACCAGTTCTTGGGTGATCTGGTATAAACCGGCCATGTTCCCGTTTTTTATCTCGCCGAACTGCGAAGCAGGAGTTTCTATATTACCCGTCGCAACATCTACCAAATAGGCCTCTATATAATATTGTGATGCAGATTTATTTAACGTAGAAATACACAGGTAATCCGCACCGCTCATCTGCCCCATGCGATGTATCTGATCTTTAGGCACATACCCAAGATGTTGAAAATCCTGTTCGTTGAAGACTCTATCTAAATCCGAACGGCTGATAGCTTCGAATCCATCTATCCGGAAAATAGCCTTTCTGAGTTCACCGCGAAGCATGGCTATTTCCATACTTGTCACGTTGTCATCGCCCGCGACGGGCTCCAGCACAGCCACCTTAGTTTGCCCATAACACACAAACACGCTGAGTAAAACCCCTACAAACGTAATAAAAAAATTATTCTTCATGGTTCAAAACAAAAAATCGACGCAAAGATACAGATTATTTTTGATATACGCAAATAAAAATTCAAAAAAATTTGCATATGTGCTTTTTTTTTCATACCTTTGCAGCGGATTTTATGTGCATACATAAATACATAATAAAAAGTATCTAAATTTTAAGAATCATAATGGAATTAAGTGAACAAGAAATTGTACGCCGACAGAGTTTACAGGCGATGCGCGATTTAGGCATCGATCCCTACCCTGCGGCGGAGTATGAAGTGACCGGTTATTCGACCGACATCAAGGCGGCTTTTGTGGACCGCGCCGAAGGAGAACCGGAGCCGCAAGCAGAGTGGTTTACAGGCAAGGAAGTACGTATCGCCGGTCGACTGATGAGTAAGCGTATTATGGGCAAGGCCTCGTTTATCGAGTTGCAAGACTCGAAAGGCCGCATCCAAGTCTATGTCTCCCGCGATGATATCCAAGCGCCGGTAGCAGAGGGCGAGCAGCCCACCACTGTGGAGCAGCAGATGTACAATGTAGTCTTCAAGAAATTGCTCGACATTGGCGACTTCATCGGTATCGAAGGATTTGTTTTCCGTACTCAGATGGGCGAGATTAGCGTGCACGCCAAGAAACTGACCGTGCTCGCGAAGAGTCTGCGTCCGCTGCCGATCGTGAAGTACAAAGACGGCGTGGCGTACGACGGATTCAACGATCCTGAGCAGCGCTACCGTCAGCGCTATGTGGACCTGGTAGTGAACGACGGCGTAAAAGACACCTTCTTAAAACGCGCGACGATCCTGCGCACCATGCGTCAGGTGTTCGACGAGGCGGGTTATACCGAGGTGGAGACGCCTATTCTGCAACAGATAGCGGGTGGCGCGAGCGCGCGTCCTTTTATCACGCACCATAACACACTCGACGTGGATATGTACCTGCGTATCGCGACGGAGCTCTATCTCAAGCGTCTCATCGTCGGTGGTTTTGAGGGCGTATACGAGATCGGCCGCAACTTCCGCAACGAAGGAATGGACCGCAGCCACAACCCCGAGTTCACCTGCATGGAGCTCTATGTGCAATACAAGGACTATAACTGGATGATGAACTTCACCGAGAAACTCTTGGAGCGTATCGCCTTGGCTGTCAACGGCACTACGAAGGTACAGATTGGTGATCACGAGGTAGATTTCAAAGCGCCGTATCGTCGTTTGCCTATCCTTGATGCCATCAAGGAGAAGACGGGCCTCGACCTTGCATCCATGAGCGAAGAAGAGATCCGCGTAGAGGCTAAGAAACTCGGCGTAGAAGATACGGAGCACATGGGCAAAGGCAAACTCATCGACGAAATCTTCGGCGAGACCTGCGAGGGTACGTTTATCCAGCCGACTTTCATCACCGACTACCCGGTCGAAATGAGTCCGCTGACGAAGATGCACCGCTCCAAACCGGGTCTGACCGAGCGCTTCGAGCTGATGGTCAACGGTAAAGAGTTGGCGAACGCTTACTCTGAGCTCAACGACCCGATTGATCAATACAACCGCTTCGTAGAGCAGATGAAGTTGGCCGACAAAGGTGACGACGAAGCGATGGTTATCGACCACGACTTCATGCGTGCCCTGGAGTACGGCATGCCGCCTACCTCCGGTATCGGTATCGGTATCGATCGTCTGGCGATCCTCATGACCGGACAACCTACTATCCAGGAAGTACTCTTATTCCCAACCATGAAGCCGGAGGCATAATATGTATCGGAAAATAGCTATCTTAGGTTCGGGTTCTTGGGCAACCGCCTTGGCGAAGATCGTGATGCAAAACCAGAGTGAGATCAACTGGTTCATCCGTCGCCAGGAAGTGATCGATGAGTTCATCGCGACCGGTAAGAACCCCTCGTATCTTGGCGCAGCCAGTTTTGACATCGGACGGATTCACTTCTCGTCGGATATCAATCAGACGGTAGCGCAGTCCGACGTGCTGATTCTCGCGATTCCTTCGCCCTACGTGAAGCAATCACTCAATAAGATTCGTCGCGATATGACGCATAAAGTAGTGATCTCGGCCGTCAAGGGAATGATCCCGGACGAGAACGTCATCATCACCGACTATCTGCACAACCGTTTCGGAATCCCGTTTGACCAACTCGGCGTCATCGCCGGTCCTTGTCACGCAGAGGAGATCGCGCTGGAGCGCCTTAGTTACCTCACCATCGGCTGCGAGAACCGCCAGAACGCCGAAGTATGGGCGAAGCTGTTCAGCACGGCGTACGTCCACACCACTATCTCGAATGACGTGATCGGTCTGGAGTACAGTTCGGTGATGAAGAATATCTACGCGATCGCAGCCGGTATGTGCCAGGCGCTGCATTATGGCGATAACTTCCAAGCCGTGCTGCTGTCGAATGCTATCCAAGAGATTCAGCGTTTCGCGACGGCGATGAGTAACGTGCCGCGTGATATCACGGCTTCCGGCTATTTGGGAGACGTACTCGTCACCGGCTATTCGCAGTTCAGCCGCAACCGTCAGTTCGGCCAGATGTTGGGTCTGGGTTATTCGGTGAAGGCCGCGCAGATGGAGATGGAGATGGTAGCCGAAGGCTATTACGGTACCAAAGCCATCTATGAAGCCAACCGCCGCATGAAAGTGGCGCTGCCGATCGTGGATGCGATGTACGAGATTCTGTATAACAAGCAGAAAGCAAAACCTATTATCAAGTCATTAACTTCAAAATTACAATAATATGAAACTTTGTTTGAAAAACGATGCTTCGTTTGTGGACGCTGCAGCTTTGAAACAACTGGAAGCAAAAACCGAAGCGGCTAACTTGTTGCTCGAGAACGGTCAGGGCGCCGGAAATGACTACATCGGCTGGGTACACCTTCCCTCCTCTATCACGGAGGCTGAGTTGGCAGAGATCCAAGCGAGCGCAGACGAGTTGCGTCGTCGCTGTGAGGTAGTGATTGTAGCCGGTATCGGTGGTTCCTATCTCGGCGCACGTGCCGTGAATGAGGCCTTGAGTTCGGCTTTTGACGCCTTCGTAGCCAAAGACCGCAAGAACCCGTACGTAGTGTATGCGGGCAATAATATCGGCGAGGACTACTTGGCAGAGCTCATGGAGTTCTTGGCTGACAAGCAGTTCGGTATCATCAACATATCCAAGTCGGGTACGACGACTGAGACCGCACTGGCTTTCCGTCTGCTGAAGACCATGTTGGAGAAGCAGGTAGGCAAAGAGGAAGCGAAACACCGTATCGTAGCGGTGACGGATCGCGCCAAGGGTGCGCTGCGCAGCCTCGCCACCAAAGAGGGCTACAAGACCTTCGTCATCCCCGACAACGTAGGCGGTCGTTTCTCGGTGCTCACGCCGGTAGGCCTGCTGCCGATTGCAGTGGCTGGTGGTGACATCCGTGAACTGGTACGCGGTGCGGTCGAAATGGAGAAAGCGACGGACGTCAAAGTGCCGTTTGCTCAGAACCCTGCTTGCCAATATGCAGCTATCCGCAACGCCCTCTATCAAGGCGGCAAGAAGATCGAGATACTCGTCAACTTCAACCCGAAACTGCACTACTTCAGCGAGTGGTGGAAACAGCTCTACGGCGAATCCGAAGGTAAGGACCATAAGGCGATCTTCCCGGCATCCGTGGACTTCACTACCGACCTTCACTCGATGGGCCAGTGGATCCAGGACGGCGAGCGCACGATCTTCGAGACCGTGATCTCTATCGAGAAAGCCAACAAGACGGTATTGGTACCGGAGGATAAGGAAAACCTCGACGGACTGAACTTCCTCGCCGGCAAGCGCGTGGATGAAGTGAATAAGATGGCGGAACTTGGTACGCAACTGGCACACGTAGACGGCGGTGTACCTAACATCCACATCTCGTTCGAGAAGATTGACGAGTTCAACATCGGTCAGTTCATCTATTTCTTCGAGCGCGGCTGCGGTATCTCGGGCTATGTACTGGATGTCAATCCGTTCAACCAACCGGGCGTAGAAGCTTATAAGAAGAACATGTTCGCATTGCTCGACAAGCCGGGTTATGAGGCAGAGAGCAAAGCTATTAAAGAACGTTTAAACAAATAAGATAATGAAGAGAATTGCATTAGTAGCGCTGCTCATCAGTGTCTTTGCTGTGGGCGGATTTGCGCGTGGTAAGAAACCCGTAGCTTTTGAGAATGTACCGAACGCGCTGCAGGAAGAAGTACAAAAGTACTTCCTGCCGCTGGAGATTCAACTCGTGACGGTAAAGAAAGTCGCGCCGCGTAAGTACGAGTACGCCTTCACGATGGAAGAAGGTACGCAACTGAAGTACACCAATAAGGCGCAACTGATTGAGATCGAGAATGCGAAAGGCGTCACGCTGGCACTCGTTCCGGAGAAGATCCAAGCGTACGTACGCGACATTTTCCCGAATGCGACTATTACGAAGTACGAAGTAGCAACGGGAAAGAAAGTCGTGGAATTAAACGACGAAATGGAACTCGTCTTCACCAAGCGCGATAAATTCGTGCGTATCGAGGACTAATGAAGAATCTGTACGCCGACTAAGCGGTCGTAGCGCGCGCCGAAAGGACGCCAATAGACATACACGGCGTATTCATTCTCCGTCTGCCAATAACTACCATCCACTCGTTGGGTGGTAGTTTTGTGTTGTGTGCCTTTGCCGGAGAACCAATACTGGTAGTCATACCCACCCTGCTTCACCAGCGCCGTGAGCCAATAGACCTTTGCGTCCGGGTCATACTGCATCCTGTTGCGCATGGTCTGTCCATTACTAAAGATGTCTCCGCCGACGTATATACTGCCGTCCAGCCAAGGTTTATCGACCGCCAGCGTCCAGTGTACCCACATATATTCGGCCTCTATATCATCGTCCTGCGTATGCTCGGCGTTGACCTTATAGATACCGTCCGCATCGAAATGATGGATATACAGCCCTTGCGTCACTTCGTCCCGGAAGAGCAATACATTATAGTCGCCCATCTCGTGATATACGCGGTCTATACCCGTTCCGGCGTAGAAACAGGAGAACGCATCGAAATGATGGTACTCGTTGCCGCCCTCGAAGATCAAGGCTTTGTTATTGATATACCGCTGCCGGGTGGGTTCAAAGAACGTAGGCTGCGTCAACTCTACCCTGTTATCCGTGCGGTTGTTCTGGGTCACGACGATACGCAACTCTTTCGGGTCACGTACGTCCAAAGCCGCTGTGTTCACGTCGATGTCCAGCTGCTGGTAGCGGCCGTTGAACTCGATGTCGGTGTTGGCCCGCACGCCTGCCTCGATCTTCACCATCGGTTCTGCTACGCAGAAATCGATCTCCGCTACCTTATCGTCCGGATTGCCGTCTTCGTAAATCGTCAGGCGGTAGTCACCGCTCTTGGTCAGACGCATGTCTTCGTTCGGGAACTCGAACCAATAATGTGTATAGACGCGGCTGGTATTGATCGAATGGGCATAATCCACGATGTCGCGCGTCGTGAAGCCCTCCAGGTACTCGTTGCTCATCAGGTCGCTATTGAGCATCGTGACGGTATAGGTGTACATATGTACGTCGTGACTCATTTCGTCGAAGGAGATCTGGAGCGGCGCGGGGTCTTCCAGCAACAACACCTCGCGCGCAACGCGCAACGTACGCACGTGCTCCTTATAGACACGCGTATGCGTCTGAGCCGACATCCCTGCCGCCAGAGCGATAAAAATGAGTATGAATGCTATTTTTTTCACAAAATATTTGTGTATTTCAAAAATTTGTAGTACCTTTGCACCCGCTTTCAAAAATCATGCCACTTTGGCTCAGTTGGTAGAGCAACGCATTCGTAATGCGTAGGTCCCCGGTTCGAGTCCGGGAAGTGGCTCTCAAGGAACAGCTTTTCGGAGCTGTTCTTTTATTTTATCCGGGGCGAAAGTTGCTTCTACCGTGTCAAGCAGGATCGCGTGCACCTCCTCTTGGCTCAGTTGCGCCGCCTCGATCAGGTGGTCCCACTCTTTGGCGAGCGTCGTATCGCTCACGGTCATATTATCGGTGTTGACGCATACGCGCACGCCGGCGTCCATCAGTTGCCGTATCGGATACGCCTCGTAGGACGGGAAAATACCCGTCTGCAGGTTGCTCGTCGGGCAGAGCTCCAGCATCACTTTCTTATCTACCAGCAGTTGCACTACCTCCGGGTCTTCGAGCGACCGTACGCCATGCCCGATACGCACCGCGCCGTTCATCACCGCTTCGCGGACACTCTCTGCGCCCGCCGCTTCTCCCGCATGCACGATGAGCGGAATACCCGCCTCGCGCACCAGCGCGAACTCTTCCGTAAAATGATGCGTAGGAAACAAGGACTCCGAACCCGCCAGATCTATCGCGACGACGCCCTTGCCATAGAACGCTTTCGCCACCTCTATCGTCTCTTTATTCGCCTCGTGCGTATCGTCGCCGCGCATCATACTAAGGATCAGTCCGCAGGGTATCGGCGAGTCTTTCAACGCCTCCAAGGCTATCTCCGTCACCTCGCGCTGCGTCAGTCCCTGCAGGCAGGATTTCTGGGGCGCAAAGCGCACTTCGGCGTATAGCAAACCCTCCTGATGCAGTTCGTTCATCAAAGCGTGGATACTCTCGCTGATGGCCTCGCGCACGTGCAGCAAGGAACAGGCCAACTGAAAGCGCGCCAGGTAGTCGTTGAGGTTCTTGCAGTCATGCACGACGGACATTTCCTTTTTCAACTCCTCCCGGGTCTCAGGCACCGGTATACCCTGCGCTGCCGCCAGTCGTCGGGCGGTATCAACGGGTATGGAACCATCCAAGTGTAAATGCAGATCTATCATGGTATTATAACAGGTATCGTTTTCGTAGTATTTGCAGGTCCTCGTGGGTGAGGCACAGTATCTCGTGCAGGTAGCGTGTCATACCTCCGAACTCGCGGTCGATGAGGTCGAGCGTAGAGATAAAGTTCGGCGTAGAGACACCCATAAAAGCCTGTATCACCGCCATTTCGGCTTCGCCGCCACCGCGGGCCAGCACGTCTGCATTCAGTTTCTCCACGATCGGCCGGTAAGCGATATTACTCAACTCAAAATCCGTGATGATCGTCTCTCGCTCCACGCCAAGGGCGAACATCAGGAAGGCTGCGCCCCAGCCCGTTCGGTCCTTGCCTTGCGCGCAGTGCCAAAGGATTCCGCCGTCTTCGGGCGCTTCGACGATCAGCCGCAAGAACGCCGCGTACTGCAACTGGGAGAACTCGCTTCGAATCAACGACGGGTACATGTTCGCCGCCATCAGTTGCACCTCCGGATAGAAGGAGTAATTGACGATATGCCGGTCGAGTTCCAGAAACGCCTCGTCGGGTATCGGTTTTCCCGTTTGCTGCTCCGCACGCATGTCGATAGTCGGCAGCAGGTGATGCTGTACACCTTCTATCTCACGATCCGGCACCGCTTCAAATTCCCCTAAGGAACGGAAGTCGAAGATACGGCAGAGCTTGTACTCGCTCTTCAAGCGCGCTACATCGGCGTCCGAAGCGTCGTGCAGGTGCGCCGTCCGTAACAGACGGTGCGGACGTATCGCGCGTCCGCCTGCACCTACGATACCGCCTAAGTCGCGGGCATTATCTATATGTTCGAAAATGACTTCCATTGTTCGTTATACCGGTATATCGGTATCCCGTTATTCCGAAAAAACTTCGTTTATCAACCGCACAAACTCCTGATACGCGAAGGTGTCCTCTAACTCCTTGAGCGAAGCAGCGAGGCCGCGGTAGTGCCACTCATGCGCCGCCTTTTCCGAACAATGGAAGATCTTCCATAGCTCATCGCCTTTGGTCTGATAGTCCCGCCAAATAGCGCGCATATTGCTTAACTTATCGCCCATCGCCACGATCTTCGCGTCGTGCGGCGCCTTTGCCAGACGGTCTATCGCCGCTTGTTTGCGGGCATGCCAGGTCTGTTCCTCATTCTCCCCATTAAACAATTCACCATCGATCTGGTCACTCTCCGCGTGCACGAGGTCTGCGATACGGTCGCCGAACGCCTCACGCAGTTGCTCTACCGTCACGTCGGTATCTTCGACCGTGTCGTGCAGCGCCGCCGCGGCTAACAGTTCCTGATCGGACGTGATAGTCGCTACGATCTCTACCGCCTCCATCGGATGCACGATATACGGGAAACCCTTCCCGCGCCGCTCGCTGTTATGATGCGCCTGTACCGCAAAGATGATCGCGCGGTCCAGCAGCTCTGTATCCATGTACTTGTTTGCCATAACTGTGTCGTATCAATAGATGGTTCCTTCTAACATCGCGCGGAACTGCGGCATCGGGCAATGTGTGTCGCGTTCGATCATGATGGTCTTGAGGCCGGCGTATATCTTCACTTGTTTCATCACCTCTTCCATATTCGCATCCTCGCCGAAGTACTCAAGCGCGAAGGCGTCCCAAAAACGCGCAGCCGTAGCATTCGTCATATGATTCACCTCCATCGTCCAACTCTCGTCGTTCAGGCAGCAGCACAGATACACCATACCGATGTCAAACATCGGATAACCGTAACAGAAGTCGCCAAGGTCGATGAAATAGGACGTACGGACACCGTCTTTCTCCGTGAAGATCGCGTTACCGAACTGCAGGTCTCCGTGAATAGCCGTGTCTGCTTCCGGGGCGGCAGCAATGAAGTCATGCAGTTTCTGTTTCTGCTCTGCTGTAAAATCAGGATTGTTGGCCAGCATCGTATACAGACGGTCTTTGACGCTCTCAAACTGCGTGGTATCCACGTGAATAGAATGCAGTTTCTTGCATAGTTGCGCAAACTCTTTTCCGTACTCCGGTGCTTTCTCCGGATTGTCGCCGCACGCACGGGAGTACGATTTTTTTCCGTCGATGCGGCGAAAACGGATACCCATTTGGTTGCCGTCCGTCACGAGGTCACCCGGTTCGGGCGTCGGGATGCCCATCCGATACACTTTCTGCGCCAACTCCAATTCCAGAGCAGCCGCTTCGAAGTTACGGAAATACATCTTCATCATGATCGACGGGTCGGTCTTATGGTTATAACTTGCGCCATTGGCTCCTTCGCCGGTGCGCACGTATTCGTTCAAATCAATTTTTATCGGCTCCATAATTATTGTTGTTTTTGCATGAATGGTAAGTTTGCCGCGAGGTTATAGGTCATTTCGGCGAGGGCAGCGTTCTGGCTGTTTTGGCCGTTGAGGGCGTCGAAGAGGCGCTCCAGGCCTATCTTGCCGCCGCCGGTGGTGAGGACACAGACGATGCATATGTTCTGCAGTCCGATAGCGGACGAAACGATATCGATGTCGGTGTTTCCCAATTGGTGGCGCGCCAGCAGGTACGCGTCCGCTTCGTACTTATGAATCAGTCGATTCACATCGCCAAGCGTCTTGCACTTGAGGGCCAGCAGCACACGCAGGTAGCGGATGAGCGGCGCTTCTTGTATCTCCGCCTGGTTGATGGCCGCAATACGTTTGTTGAGCGCATCGAGCGGACGAGCCTGGATATAACTGCGGAAAGTATCGCCGTCCAGCAGCACATCGTCCAACTTGCCGTTCTGCACGAGCGTCTGCACGCGGCGACGGTAGTCGGTGATCTCCGAACGGATACGGCTGAACTCATCGTCCGCCATCTCGAGGATGCCTGCGAGGCGGTTCATGCGGCGCATGTACTCACGCGGAATCTCGATGCCGGACTTATAGCCCGTGTCGTGGTTGATGGCCGCCCAAGCATGTTGCAGCGTCGTGCGCAGTTGGAGTTCAAAGGGGAATTGGAATCCGGGCAGGCGGCAGATATAATGCAGCGAACTGTAGCCAAAGCTGTCCAGTTCATGCAGTTTGCGCTTGTCCACGGAGTTGTTCCAGTCTATCTCGAACAGCTGCTCCGCCATGGAGGCGATACGGTCCACGTCGTCGGTATAGAAGGTGATGATACGCGCACCGACGAGGTCGGTGATATCACTCAGCGTGGCGTATTTGGCACCTTTCAGCGCCAATTTGCCGGCTAAACTCTGCTCCGTCTTCACACGCCCCTCTACAGCCGTCACGACGAGGCCGTTGCGGTCCAGCGCTTCGCGCAGGGTCTCAAGTACCGCCTCTTTGAGACGCTCCAACTCCGGAACGGCCTCGCGGTACTGATCCAAGATCATTTCGCAATGCAGGTCCATTATTGTATCTCGAACAAGGAAATAAATCCGGTCATCATGAAGACTTGACGGATGTCGTTGTTGATGTTGCGAACAATCACTTTGCTACCGTGCGCAGCGGCTTCCTTGCGGATGCTGAGGAAGATACGCAGGCCCGACGAAGAGATATACTCCAGCGCCGTGCAGTCCAAGATGATCTCTTTGTGCTCGAGTTCAAACAAGGGCTTTACGTCCTCGGCGGTCTGTACCGCTGCAGCCGTATCGAGACGGCCCTCAAAGGCAGCAATAACTTGATTTGCGTTGTGTGTGATTACTGTTTTCATATCTAACAATTTAACGTTTTAACAATTTAACGTTTTAACAAGAGTTAAAACATTCTTGTCTTCGACGCGCTCGTAGCGCACCTCGTCCATGAGCTGCATCACGAGGTGGATGCCCAAGCCGCCAATCGCGCGCTCTTCAACGGAGAGCGAGGTGTCAGCAGGCGGTTGTTGCGTCGGGTCGAAGGGGATGCCGCTGTCGGTGATGATGAACACGATCTGTTCGTGCGCTTTGGCGCCGGCCACTTGACTGCGGACAAACTCCACGAGCACCTGTCCGTGCTTGATATCCGGGTACGCGTACAGCATCACGTTGCTCACCGCCTCTTCGAGGGCGAGGTTGACCGGCATGTTCAGTTCTTCCGGGATACCCAGACTGTCAATCCATTCTGCGAGCGTCGGGATCTGCTGGATGTCGTTGCGCATGATGATGGCATCTTGCTGGTAGCGGATGGCGAGCATCGTCAGGTCGTCGCTCTGCTGCGCGCCGTCCACAAACCGCTTCACATCCGCCTTCATCTCTTCCACTACCCTGCGCGGCGACAGGTCTGCTACCAGCGTGCGGCAGTCCTCCAAGTGGCGGATCATCCGCTCTTCGCCATATTGCTCGTGTTTCTTATTCTCCGCCTCCGTCAGTCCGTCGGTATAGACGAAGAGCAGGTCGTTCTTCGCCATCAGCAGTTTCTGCGCTGTGAACGTAAACTCCGGCTCGATGCCCAGCGGCAAGTTCGCCTTCACCTCTAATCCTCTAACCTCTAACCTCTCACCTCTCACCATTATCGGCGCATTATGTCCGGCGTTGCAGAACGCGAGTTCGCCCGTGCTGCAGTCGAGCACGCCGAGGAAGAGCGTGAGGAACATGTTCTGTTCGTTCTGGTCGCAGAGGGCGCGGTTCATCTTATGCATGATCGCGCTGGGTTCCTCCTCATGCGCCGTGATACTACGGAAGAGCGAACGCGTGGTCGCCATCACGAGTGCTGCCGGCACACCCTTGCCGCTCACGTCGCCGACGCAGAAGAACAGTTTGTTATGACGCACATAGAAATCGTACAAGTCGCCGCCTATCTCTTTGGCGGGATCGACCAGACCGTATATATTAAGGTCGCGGCGGTCGAAGAAGGGCGGGAAGACTTTCGGCAGCATCGCTTTCTGGATGGTCTGCGCCACTTCGAGTTCACCCTCCATACGCTGGTTTTTCTCCGCGTATACGACCATCTTCTGCGCCGTGCGGGCGGCGTAAATCACGATGAGCGCCAAGATCGCCAAGCCCAAGAGCATCAGTATTCCGACGATCTTACCGATACGGTTCAGGTCGCGGAACAACTCGTTCTCCGGGATGATGATCTCGATATGCCAACCTGTCGCGTCGATCTCTTCGCTGAAGGGGATATACTTGCCGCCATCCGCGGTGTCGATGAGCGAGACGATGTCCACTCCTTTGTTCGAACGGATGGAGTACGAACTGTTCGGATAGACCTGCAGGTTCTCGGACAGGCTCTCCAAGTAATCCAGCGACAAGTCCACACATACGACGGCGATGATCTCGTCCTTGGTGTTCTTCACCGGATAGGAACAACTGACCACCATCGTCTTCGAACCCGAGTCGTCCAGATACGGTTCGCTCCACCAGCAACTGTCGTGCTCGAAGCCGTCTTGGTACCACTCCATGAGGGTATAGTCGTGCTCCGCGCTGCCTATGTTTCGGGTAAAGATACTATCCTCGGATAAGCGGCTGCTGCATACCTCGTAGAATTGCTGACCGGGGAAATAGTTGGGCACAAAGGCGACCGCCATACTGGTGTTCGCGCGCAGCGTCTGCACCGCTAGACGGGTGTCGTCGAAGATCGCTTCGGGACTATTAAGGTGTTTCTGCACCAACAATGCCAGGGCTTTTGCGGCTGTCTCGGCATCTATCGTGTGCAACTCTATCTCCAACTCCGCCTTGCGCAGCTCGGTCGTCGCGCGCAGCTCCGCCTCTTGACGGATCGCCGAACGGCTGGTGAAATACATCGTACACGAGATCGCCTCGAGTATCACCGCCGCAACGATCATGATCCAGAACCCCTGTTTCCTAGTGGTATTCTTAGTCGTATTTTGTGTCTTTTTCATTTGCGTCTTCTTTGGCATAATACAATGTGGCTGCAAAGGTACTACAAAAAAATGAAATATGCAAATGCATTTGCATTTTTCCGTAATTTTTCATTTTTATTTGCATATGTCAAAATATTTTTGTAATTTTGCAGCGCAAAATCAAAGCTAATTGGAAAAACTTTTTTAACAAATAAAACCTTAGAACTATGATTGATGTAAAGAAAATTTGGCTTACAGACGCCGCTGTTTGGATTGAAACGGCGGATGGTCGTCAGGCTTGCGAACAGTTTGACAACTACGCATCCTTACGCAACGCGTCTGCAAAGGAACGCCAAGCATATACGCGCTCGCCGTTTGGTCTCCACTGGCCTGCGTTAGATGAAGATTTGTCTTTTGAAGGCTTTTTTGCTTCAAAAGAGAAGGATACATATAGGACTACTCATGCAGTAGCCTAACTCCTCTCCAGTCAGGGCCTCCTTGACAGCGTTAAAAAGCAAAGGGAAAAGAAACACAGAAAATGGCATACGCAATATGTATGTCATTTTTTTTTGCACTTTTGCAAGGCTTTCAAATAAGATTTTCCTTGCATATGTCAAAAAAATGACATATGCAAGAGTGTATATCACTTTTCTGAAATTTTTATATCTTTTCCTACATTTCCGATAGGTTCTATTTCTTCTTTCTAACTCGCGGTGTAGCGGGCTGTTTACCTTCGGTGATGATCTTCTTTTTACTGTTTAGGGGGGGGGGCGCAAATTTTGCGTGCAATAAAGGCCTTTTTTTTGTGCATAATTTAGAAAATATTCTTTCTTAAACGACTGATTATCAGACATATAGACTTGTAATAATTTTATTACTAATTTATTTGTTACTAATTTATTTGTTAGTTTCATTTTTTTGCGGGTGGGCTCGTCCTGCTGTCTCCTCTTCGGGGCTACTCCCCCCGAACTTTTTTCGTTTTTCCTTGCATATTTGAAAAAAAAGCAGTACCTTTGCACCCGCAAAGGTTTTGACACTATGACAACACAATTTATTGGTATCTTTGTGTGCGGTTATCGTGCCGCTTCTTCTCCGGTCGAGGTCAGCAGTTCTGTTTTCTGTGACCCCGATTCTCTTTTATATTATGCGAAGCGCGCGTACATGGACGAGGACCCGCGCGGCTTGTTTGTCACGGGTGCGGCTGCTTATCTGAAATGGCAGGGCGACCTGCCCGACAGCCTCGGCCTCACTACGGTGAGCCGTGACGAGGCGGATATCATGTTGCTCAGAGCAGCAGAGTTGGGCAACGACGATGCCCGCCAACTAATTCTGTGCCTGCATAAGAATAACTGCTGGCATCATAGTTTACCGGAAAATAAATAATAGTAATAGGGATATAGGATGAAATACGAATCTACATTTAACGCCATTGATGGCATCCTCCGCAATGAAGCGGGTTGCAGTAACGAACTGGACTACATTGAGCAGACTTCATGGCTGCTCTTTCTCAAATACCTAGAAGACCTGGAGACCACGCGCGAGATGGACGCGCAAGCGGACGGCAAGGACTATAAAAGGCTGATTACCGGTTTTCACCGGTGGAGTTCTTGGGCTGCTCCCAAGACGGATAAGGGGGAGATAGATGTAGTCAATGCTATGACCGGTGACGACCTCGTGGATTTCGTCAATAACAAACTCTTCCCTGCGCTCAAGCATTTCAAAGACACCGCTCCTGCGGCGGACACGCTCGAGTATAAAATCGGCGAGATTTTCTCCGAACTCCGCAACAAAATCAACAGCGGGTACAACATGCGCGAGATCATCAATAAGATCGACACACTCCATTTCCAATCTGCCGAAGACCAGCATGAGATGACCGTCCTCTATGAGGATAAGATTCGTCGTATGGGTAACGCCGGACGAAACGGCGGTGAGTACTACACGCCGCGTCCCCTCATCCGCTCCATCGTTCAGGTGGTCAACCCGCGTATCGGTGAGACCGTCTATGACCCTGCGTGTGGCTCAGCGGGCTTCCTCTGCGAGGCGTTTAACTATATGAACGAACAGGTCAAGTCGGTAGCCGATGATAACATCCTGCAAAAATCTACTTTCTTCGGCAAGGAGAAGAAAGGTCTGCCGTATATCATAGCCACGATGAATATGATCTTCCATGGTGTAGCGGCTCCTAATATCGTGCGTGGTAACACGCTCGCGGAGAACCTCACCGGCATCATGGAGAAAGACCGCAAGAACGTCATCTTGGCGAACCCGCCTTTCGGTGGCAGCGAGCGCGCAGAGGTACAGCAGAACTTCGACATCAAGACCTCCGAAACGGCATATATGTTCATGCAGCATTTTATCAAGATGCTCAAAGTGAACGGTCGTGCCGGTATCGTCATTAAGAACACATTCCTCTCCAATGGCGATGCCGCAGGTGTTCGCCGCAAGCTGCTCGAGGAATGTAATTTACATACCATCCTCGATTTGCCTTCAGGAGTGTTTACCGGTGCCGGTGTCAAGACCGTTGTGCTCTTCTTCACCAAAGGTGAACCTACACGTAAGATATGGTACTACCAACTCAACCTCCCTCGTACCCTCGGTAAGACGAACCCCCTTTCCGAAGCCGATTTGGAGGAGTTCATCCGTCTGCAAAAGACCCAAACCGAGTCCGAAAACTCATGGCTGCTCGATGTCTCTACTTTAGGCGAGGACTGCGACCTGTCCGTCAAGAACCCCAATAAGCCCGAGATCATCGACGAGCGCACTCCGACGCAGATCCTTGATACCATCGCGTCTCTTAACGCGGACTCCGCTGAACTTATCCAACAAATCCGCGAACTGCTATGAGAGAAGATTGGAAATATCAGCCTTTAGGGGAGATTACAACATCTATCAATGGGCTTTGGAAAGGGAAAAAGCCGCCTTTTGTTAATGTAGGTGTAATAAGGAATGCAAATTTTACTAAAGAGTTTACATTAAATCTTTCTAATATAGAGTACTTGGATGTAGAGGAACGCCAATATAGTTCGAGGAAATTACAAAAGGGCGATTTAATTGTTGAAAAATCAGGAGGTAGTGAGAAACAGCCTGTAGGGAGAACAATCCTTTTTGATTTGGATGGTGAATATTCTGTTAGCAATTTCACTTCCATATTGCGCATAAAGGATAAGACATTTATTATACCTACATTCCTCTATAAGTACCTTTTATATATTTATAAAGAGGGATATACTAAAGAAATGCAAAATGCTACTACAGGTATTCACAATATAATCTATGATAAATTTTTGTCTATACCTATACCCATTTTGTCTCTCACCGAGCAAGAGCGGATAGTGGCTCTTTTAGATGATCAGTTTGCGAAAATTGATGCCCTTAAAGCCAATGCCGCCTCCCAACTCCAAGCCGCCAAAGACCTCTTTCAATCTGCCCTCAAAGAAATGCTTACACCTAAAGAGGGATGGGAGCATTATACTATAAATGATGTTATCTCAGATCTCAGAACGGGGCTTAATCCAAGAGTCCATTTTAAATTAAATACACCCGATGCAGATTGTTATTATATAACAGTACGTGAACTAAAGGGATTTACTATTGAGGTAGATGAAAAAACAGATCTTGTAAATAAAGAAGCGATAGTTAGAATAAATCAACGTTCGCACCTTCAAATAGGAGATGTTTTGTTCTCTGCTACTGGAACAATAGGAAACACAGCCCTTGTAAAAGAAATACCCCAAAATTGGAATATCAAGGAAGGTATTTACGTTATGACGCCTCGTAAAGAAAAACTTAACTCTAAATACTTTATATACTTGTTAAGTTCGGATTTTTTCTTAAAATCTGTACGGGCAAAAGCTGAAGGCACAGGCGTAAAGAGTATTGCAATGAAGAATCTTGTAAAATTCCCTATCTCCTTCCCCTCTCTCCCCGAGCAAGAGCGCATCGCTGCACGCCTTGACGCCATATCGGAAAAAGTGAAAGCCCTGCAAGATAACTACGACCAAACAATAACCTTTTGCAATGACCTCAAACAATCATTGCTCAAATCGATATTTGCCTAATGGACGAATCAACGACACGACGCAAGAAAATTGACCCCGCGTTATATGCGGTCGGTTGGGAACAAGTACCCGAATCGCAAATTCTCAACGAGCAAAGAGCATACCTCATTGCTCCGGGACGCGTGGAGAAACTTTCCGTCAACCGCCACCCGAAAAAGGTGGACTATATCCTCGAATTTAAGGGTATCAAACTCGCGGTCATAGAAGCCAAAGCGGATGAATATCCCGTAGAGATAGGTATAGCACAGGCGAAGCAATACGCTGAGATGCTCCAGATACGCTACGCGTATTCTACCAACGGCGACCAGATCTATTTCATAGATATGGGTGTCCGTGACCCCTTCGGCAATTATATCGTGCCTTCCTCCGAGAAACTCGTGGATAAGTTCCCCACACCGCAGGAGTTATGGCTCATGACCTTTCCCGATGTCAACGAGTGGCGTGATAAGTTCAACCTCTTGCCCTTCAACATCGGCGGCGGTCGGGTGCCTCGTTATTATCAGGTCAATGCCGTGAACAACGTCCTCAATGCCGTTGCACGGGAGCAAGACCGCATCCTACTCACGATGGCTACCGGTACAGGTAAGACCTACGTCGCTTTCCAGATATGTTGGAAACTCTTCCAAACCAATTGGAACAAACGGAAGGACGGTAAGAAGCCGCGAATCCTCTTTATTTCTGACCGAAACATCCTTGCCAATCAAGCGGTTAACGACTTTGAGCAGTTTAATGAGGATGCGATGATTCGTATTACGCCCGACAAACTCCACAAGAAGCAAAACAAAGTGCCTACTGAGCGGCATCTATACTTCACTATCTTCCAGACATTCATGTCTGAAGACGAATCCGGAAAGCCGTTCTACAAGCAATATCCCGCCGATTTCTTCGATTTTATCATCATCGACGAGTGCCACCGCGGCGGTGCAAACGATGAGAGCCAATGGCGCGAACTGATGGACTATTTCACCGATGCTTACCAACTCGGTATGACCGCCACCCCGCGTCGCTCGGAGAACGCCAATACCTATAGGTATTTCGGCGAACCCGTTTATTCGTATTCCCTCAAACAGGGTATTGAAGATGGTTACCTTACGCCCTTCCGTGTTTGTATCTCGGAGAGTAATATCGATACCTATCAGTACGACCCGACCGATGATGTAGAGGGAGATATTGATCCCAATAAGATTTATACGGAGAAGGACTTTTACAACGGCGATATCGAGATGCGTGCACGGGACGTGCACCGCGTCGAGGAATTATTAAGCCAAATCAATCCGAACGATAAAACCATTATCTTCTGCGCTACGCAAGCACATGCGGCTATCATCTGCTCGCTCATCAATCAGCGCAAGAAGAACCCCGCGCCCAACTATTGCAAGCGTGTCACAGCCGATGATGGTCAAGAGGGAGAGGACGATCTCAAACTCTTCCAGAATAACGAACGTACCATACCTACCATCCTCACCACCTCGCAGAAACTCTCAACCGGTGTCGATGCCCGTAACGTGCGGAATATCGTCCTCATGCGACCTATCAATAACATGGTGGAGTTTAAGCAAATCATTGGTCGTGGTACACGTCTCTTTGATGATAAGTATTTCTTTACCATCTATGATTTTGTAGGAGCAAACAAGAACTTCAAAGATGCCGAGTGGGACGGAGATCCCTTCTGTCCGATATGCGGGAACTATCCCTGTACCTGCAATAAGCATAAGCCATGCCCGAAATGCGGCCAATACCCCTGCGTATGCGAGACACCGCCACCCGAACCGCCGAAACCATGCCCATACTGCGGACATCTTCCATGTACCTGCGAAGGTGGTCAGCCCAAGAAGAAAATACGTGTCAAACTATCCGAGAAACGAGAATTGGCTCTTAAAACAGAGTGGACGGAGACCTTCTATTTCGGAGAAAAACTCATCACCCTCGAAGAGTTTATCAAAGAACTCTTTGGTCGCCTACCGAAATACTTTAATGGGCCCGACGACTTGCGCCATCAGTGGGAAAATCCCCAGACGCGTCAGCAGCTGCTCGACCAACTCGCGCGAGAAGGATTCGTGGAAGAAAAATTGGATATGGTGCGTCGTATTATGGGATGTGAGAATTGTGACTTGTACGATATCCTTTCTTATCTCGCTTATGAGACCTCTCCGCTCGAAAGAGCGAAACGTGTAGAGATAGTGCGTCAGGACTATCTGAATTCGTTGCCGGAACAAGTACAGCAACTCATCGAGTTCCTTATGACGCAGTATGTCAACAATGGCTATAAAGAGATGGCGGAAGATCATCTTTCTACCTTGCTGAAGATGAAATACGGCTCGCCGTTCGATGCCACGAAACAACTGCACATGCAAATACCGCAGATACGTGATACCTACTTCGAGTTCCAACGCCAACTCTATAAAGCCTCTGGCCCTGTCGGAGGTGGTATTACCCTCAACATCTACGAAAACGGCTCAAATTATTACGACAACAGCAAGCATATTACGCTAAAATAGCATTTTTATTTGCATATATCGCAGAAAAGTAGTACTTTTGCAGCCGCAAAGAATTTTGGAGGGGTATTAGCTCATCTGGCTAGAGCGCAACACTGGCAGTGTTGAGGTGAGCGGTTCGAGTCCGCTATACTCCACAAACGTCTTCTCCGGACGCTAAATGGAGAAAAGACATATTCCTTTACCAATAAGTCAGCCAACTTTAAAGCAAAGAGAAGAATATGTCCCGTTAATTCGTGTTTTGGCATGGACAAACGGGGTATCTTTGCGAGTTGGCTGACTTTATTGGTTACTCCGTTTGCCTATGCTTTTTTAATAGCATATTATGAATAAGAACTATTTCGCCCCGGGCGCTAACTATTACGACAATCATAAAGAGGTTACTATCAATAACCCCGGTGCTAATTCGGTGGACCTGCTCCGCGCCGCATTGGCCGAAGATATAGCGCCTGTACAGGAAGAAAAGCCCGCTCATAAAGATTATTGCGAGTATATATGCCGCGAGAAGCTCCAAGAACAAGGGCTATATACGCTCGATGAGTTTGA
>ONJT01000013.1 GCA_900318245.1 uncultured Bacteroidales bacterium | reverse complement strand
TTTAATATTTTGTGTTATGAAGTTGGATTTTGAATTTAAGTTGGGCGTGTTTGCTTATCAACTTGCCCAATTAAAACACGATGACAATCGTGGATGGCATATCATGTATAAAGTTCCCAATGATTATACGGGGAAGTTGGAACGTAAGTTTATACGGCTTAATCGTATGAGGGCACGTTTTGAAGATGAAGATAGTTTCCTAAAACATGCTGACGATCTTGTACAAGCAATTAACCTGCGCCTTCGAAATAATGAGTCTCCTTATCTATCGGATGAAAATGCTCGCTGCTTTGAACCAGTAAGAACGATGTTTGAGAAATTTCTGGAAGAAAAATCCCGTTACGTTCGTCCGGATACCTATCGCACATATAAAAGTCACTCGTTTTGTTTCCTCAATTGGCTTGACCGCGTATCTAAAAATTGCCTCTGTATGAAATTCACTCCTTTCATGGCTGTTAAATATACGGAGCATATAAAAACGCATGTGATGAGAATCAATCCGCGTACATACAATGACAATATCAAATTCTGCCGTTGTGTCTTCTTATGGGGACAACGGCATTTTTATTTCAAGAATAATCCTTTTAAGCAAATTCGCCTCATGACGAAGATAGAAAAGTATCGTGAAGTCGTTACGCAGGAACAAAGGAAACAGATTCGTGCATACTATGAGAAGCGTTGCCCTGCATATCTTGTCGTGATGGGATTGGTATTCAATTCATTTATCCGCCCGCGTGAAATAAGTCAAATCCAGATTAAAAACGTGGACTTGGAAAACAATGTTATTCATTTATTTCCGGAGCAAACCAAAAACCGTGCTTACCGTTCAGCTATATTAAGTCCTGAACTTGTGGAGATCTTAACGAAAGAGTTAGCAAATAATTATCCAGAGGATTATTATCTCATAAGCGAAGGATATCGCCCCGGTCCAACTCCATTAACCACAAAGGCATATCGTAAAAGTTGGGTACAAATGCGCAAAAGACTCGAATTGCCGGATACGCTACAACTCTATTCGTTGCGCGATTCAGGTATAATGGAATTGTAAGATACAGAACTTTCGCCACGTGAAGTCTCAGAGGTTGTAGGGCATCGCGACTTTCAAAGTATGAATAATTATCTGCATCACCATTCACAAACTCTTATTGAAAAGATGCAAAGGAATACGCCGAAGTTTTGAAGTATTGGTTCTATAGCGATACTAACAAACTATAATCCGTACCGTCGTCCACAATGCTGTGACCTGAATTGTCAGCAGAAATTACAACGGGCACAGTAAAATTGTCTTGACGCTCTGCCGGGCGATGAATGAAAAGTCCTATCAGCAGACCAACGGCAGCGGCAGCTGGTGTCGCTATCCATCCCCAGTAACGGGTGCGTTTTTGCGGAATAACAATCGTCTCGGGAACAGAGAGATTACTTTCCGATTGCTTGCGCATACGACGCGCAGAAGCAGATAGTTGGGATTCAAAAGTCTTATTCATAATCTTTCAATTTTAATCGTAGATAATTAGTTAATGTATTGAGACGCGATTTAACAGTCCCTTCCGGAATGTCAATAATCGCGGCTATTTCCGGCACGGTTAACTCCTGCGTAAATCGAAGTTCAAACAACATTTGTTGCGCCTCATTGAGATGGGCAAGTTCTTGTTGTAAAGCACTATCAAATGTTGCTGCATCCAATTTAAGCGGAGTGCTATCTTCTGCAATTGGCTCGTCCGTCGGAAGTGAATCAAGATACTCTTGCTCGTGCTGATTTTGCCTATATGTGTTCTTGCAGAGATTGTAGGCTATGGTGAATATCCAGGTGCGGAACGATTGTCCGTCTGAATAATTCCACCGTGAAGACCACACTTTCAAGAACGTGTCTTGCATGTGATCCGATGATTGCTCCTCGTCACCGCCTAACCTACGGAAGAAGAAACCTTGCAGCAATCGGGCATAGCGGTGATAGATTTCCGCGAATGCCTGTTCATCGTCTTTCCGACGAACACGCTCCATGAGTTGCCCGTCGGAAAGATATTTATAGTTTACAAATAGTGCTATCATTTCTTGTCGCTCAGTAGGTTGAAATACTTTTGTTTTTCTTCTTGCGGAAGCGACGTTCTCGTAACGGCTGCACTTAGATAGCGTGCCAGTCGGTTAGCGTGCAATGTGTCACCTGCTTGCTTGTAGTTTTTTACTACCGGTGCAAGCATGACCATATAGTTGAGTTGGATGCGTTCACTGCCTTGCCATTGCTCCTCGTTGACATACTGCGGCTCCAACAGATACTCCAAGTGATATTTCTCTTCCACATTCCGCTGGGCTACAGCCATATTGTCATAGCGCTTTGCCGAGTAACGGAATACCAACCCCTCGTTATATAATTTCAAAGGAAAATCATCGGCTTGTGAAGAATTGAAGTGCGGCGAGAAGTATGCCGGACGCTTGCTCTTATTGATGATATATTCTAACACCTCATGGTACAAATTATCTATGGAATCGTAATTCTCTTTGGCTTCAAATGGCTTAATGCCAAGCGATTGACAGAGAGCGTCACGATAGGCTGGTATAGCAAGGAACGAAATAGGAATTACTTTCTTGTCTTTGTGCAAATCCAAGGCTTCTTGCAGAATACGCGATCCATACCAAGGCACATCGCCGTTAATGAAGTACAGTGCGTTTCCCTCCATGCCGCGCATACAATTGTCGGCATAACGGAGCAAATAACTTGGGTAAGCGTTGTTTTTGTACAGCAACTCGATGAGTTCATAGCTGGTCTCTTGTGTCTTTTTATCGCTGAAGCATTTGCCGCTCATCTCCAGATAAGCGATAAGCATGGATGCATCTTGACGACCGATGTTTTCCGGAATCTGTTGCAATGCCTTTTCTGCCCACGGACTTGCGTCCTCACCGTACATATCACGTTTTGTTTGATACATGGCGAGGTTATACGTAAACGAGTTAGGGATATGTTTTGCCATCTCGTCAAGTACAGCTTTTTTGCGGTCGGTCATTCCATACTGCTCTTGGAGCATATCGGCATAACGTGCCGCGCTGAAGCACTGTTCCCATGCGTGCTCGTCAGTAGGATTGGCTTGTGCCTTCTTTAACCACAATGTTTGCTGTTGTTCGTACCATGCGGCATCGTACTCATCCACAACAATACCACGGATTTCTTGGGGTTCTAGCGTCTCCAAATGTGTGAACGCTTGTAGTGTCCCGATGCAGCCCAGTGCTAAAACTGCTACTGCAATAATCAAATACTTTCTATTCATTTTGGTTGAATCTTTATCGGTTAATATTCTGTTTTCTGAGTGCGCTCTCACTACTGCATACACCGATAAACGCAAATCGTTCATTTTTTTTACAGCAAAAAATATACCACAAAGGTACAATATTTTTTCGAGATAAGCATACAAAAACGCCACGAAGGACGTTTTTGTTCTAAGGAAAAGTCAAATTTATTTCGCTCCGCTCAAAATGCCGCTTTCGGTATCTTCATTGTTGAGACGTTGCCAACCCTCGCGGTGCTTGGTTCCAAAGTCCAAATTGACATTGAAATTGAGCATCAGCACTTGGCGGTAGTCCTGCATAACGGCTGTGTTGTTCGCCGGTGCAAGGGCTGAAAGGTCTTGAGTGACAGAGGTAAAACCGCGAGTGGAGAAGGGATTAACCATCATAATTCCGAAGCCAAAATGCTCCGAATTATAGTTGATGCCTATATCGTGCTTCAACTCGCCGATGGTCAGCGTTTCGCCCCATAAGTTATGTCCACTGGTAACCACATCAGCATAGAACCGCCAACCCTTTAGCAAATAGAAAATGCCGGCTTGAAGACCGTAATTGACATGCTCGTGCGAGTAGCTGTTGCCCTGACTGACCATGTATTTGACATAGGGCGTCACATTGAACATCAGTTTGTTATCAAGCAGTTTGACCTGCACACTCGGCGAGACATGCAACTTGTGATAGCCGCGCTGATTGTCATACATGCGGATGGCATAAGGCGACCCGTCTATGATTTCCTCAAAGGTCTCTTCCATAATAGGCTTATGGTCGTAACTGTAGTTTGCCCACAGATTGAGATTTACATGTTTGGACTGCCAAGAGAGTTCCATCTCATTCGACACGTACATGACAGATCTCAGGTTGGGGTTGCCTCGCCGCATTTGGTACTTGTCAATCTGCTGCGTAATATCGGACAACTGCGACAAAGAGGGTTGGTAGCCGGACACATAGCCTTTGTATTTCCAGAACCAACCTTTGCCGAAGTCGTAACTCATGGTTAGTTGTGGGCGTGCAATCCATGTGCTTTGTTTCTGTCCGGCTTGGTTAATGAGGGTGTGCATGGCTCCGATACCTACCACATAGGAAAATTTATCTACTCTGTGCCGCATCTCCGCAAATGCGTAGGTCTCGGCGGTGGTCATATTGACGGTCGCTTCGGTGCTGCCTAAATACGTATTTTTCACCCATTGTTGGTTATGCCGTGCACCTACGGTCAGCATGATATTTTCCCACTCCTTTTCATAGATGGCTTCGCCGATGAGTGACCACTTGTCACCTCTCACACGCGATATAACATCGGTCGTATCAGTCGCAACCGAGCCGAAAAGTGGCGTTTGCAGAAATCGGCGGTCGCTGTGCGTGTTGATGTATGTACCGACTACATCAAAATACAAGTGCTGCTTGTTCGGCAGATTGTGCTGATAGTAAATGTCCAATGACGGTGACTGACTGCTGCTGTTCTCATGGTCGTGTATCTCAAACGAATCTGTCGGCTGGTACAAACGGCTGTCGCGGTCGGATGAGCCGTAAGGCGTGTATGCCATGTTGTCACGCAAGCGTATGTTCAGCATGTTTTTGTCGCCGTTGGTCCAGTTGTAGTTCAACGAGACATTAACCGGATACGTCTTATAGCGCGTCGGTTCGCCTACTTCGTTGTTCTCTATCTTGCCAGTCGAGAAGTCTTGTGCAAGGCGAGTGTGAGCTTGCTCACCCGACTCGCCGCCGCCAAGACTGGCAACGTGAGCTCCGCTCATGTTGAAATTGTATGTCTCATTGTTGGTACGTGTCCAATAAATATCAGTCGGTGAATAGCTTGCCACCGCTTGTATGGACGATTTGCCAACATGCAGTTTTCCAGCCGCGTAATAACTGCCCATGCCCGGTAATGTCAGCCCGTTTGACCCCGCAAGCATAAGTGAACCGCCCGTATCGCGGTGCTTGACGATATAATCCACTACAGCCGCCGCGCCGTTGTATCGCACGCCCGGTTGGTCATGGTACTCCACGCGGATAATATCTTTCGGGTTGATGGCTTTTACATCTGCCGTGCTTGCCTCTACACCGTTGATGCGTAACTGTACACTCTCGTCAGAAAGAGTTTTGACGGAGTTGTCAATCGGGCTAATCACGATACGCGGAATTTGCAAGTTCTGTAGCAGGGAAACGCCATCCGACGAAGCCTGCATCTGCTCTTTGGACGGCAACAAAATTTGCCTGTCCACTTTCTGAATAACGGCTTGACTTTCCACGACCACCTCACCTAATTCCGTTGTGCCTTCTTGCATTTGTATCGTGCCTATATGCGTATTGTCGTTCACGGTAAGAGCCATGCGGATGGTTTCATAACCGATATAGGAAAGTTCCAGAATATAGTTTCCTGTGTCCGCGTCAAGGGAGAATTTGCCGTTGTTGTCGGTCGTGGTACCTGCAACCTGACCGCTATCATTGCTTAGCGTCGCATTGACACCGATTAGTTTGGAGTTGTCCGTCCTGTCTATTACGGTTCCATTCACTTTGTTTTGGGCATACGACGCCCCTGCACTGACGATTGCCAGTGCTACAAATAGCACACGTGTTTTCATGTTACACTATGTTTTAGGGAGTGTTATTTGTCTTTGAGTAAGATCACCACCGAGCAATCTTCCTCACGGGTATTGCAGATGATAAACTCCGTATCGGAAGATAGAAATATCGCATCATCGTTACCGTTGTAGTGCGACACCATAAGGATTTCATAGCCTTTCTCTTTTGATAACTTTTGAATGTCTTTGGAGAGTTGTTGCTTCTTGTCGCCTTTGGCGGTGATGATAATCATTCGGTTGAAATTGGCAAACTCTCCTAAATCTGTGCCATTAACAGCAAGACTGTCATAAGTAACTTGACCTCCTCCTGCCAAGAAAGACAGTCCACTACTTATCAAAGATTTGTTGATGCAAACATATTCTACGCCTTCCATCTTGGCGTACTTTTCAAATATCTTATTTTGGGCTTGTGCAGCGATGCCGCAAAGGGCGATGACTGCTACTAAAAGAATTCGTTTCATAATTTCTACTATTTATTGGTTAATATACGGTTGGATTTTGCCTAATGTCTCATTGATGTCGTTCACTTGCTCGGTAGCAATCATCGTTGAGCGCAAGAACGGAGCAGCGGAACGGTTTATGATGTCATTGGCATACAAAATGGCATCAGCAGCTTCTTCCGGTGTGCTACACGTGTCGCGGAATGGGTCTGTTGCAAATGTCCTTTGCTGATGCACGAACATGCCGCCGCCTATTGCGAGAAGAATAGCCACCGTCGCTGCTACGCGATACCACATCTTCGGAGGTGTTTTAAGACGGTAGATGATTCCTTTGTGGTGCTTCACCTCTGATAGAATCGGCTTTTTCTCCGTTTGTCCGAGATTGTTCACAAAAGCGGTTATTTCTTCGGCAATGTCAGTCGGCATTTCTTGGTCGGAGATCTGCGCAAGCATAAGGAATAGTTGCTTGTCTTGCTGCAAATCTTCGGGAACATCCTCACGACGGAAGTCCACGGAGTGATCGTACCCCTTGTGGGTAAAGAAATCAGCCAGTTGCCGTTCTTCATCCGGCGTCGTTTGTCCCTCGTAGAAACGAGAGAGAAGCGGTTTGATTTGTTCTATGGTCATGTTGTATGTCATAACTTTGCGGTCAGTTCTTTTAATGATTTTCTTGCTCTGGAAAGCAAGGTGTAAATGTTTTCGCGACTGAAATGGGTCAGTTCTTGTATTTGTTCTATCTCCAGTCCGTCAATCGTGCGTAAGCGTAGCACTAATTGTTGGTCGGGAGGCAGTTTTTCAATCATTTGGAGCACTGCGTTAAGGTCACTTGCTGCGTCAATTTGATTTTCGGTGTTGTGATCTAAAAGCGTCTCAAGGGTTTCGTCATCTGCTTGTGTACTTCTGGACTTGAGACGGTCAAGGCAGTTGTTTCGTACCATCGTTAAAACAAACGGAAGTGGTGGTTTGTCGGGTTCTATCGTGTCCCGTTTGATCCATAACTCGGAGTACACATCTTGCACGCAGTCACGCGCCTCGTCACGGTTACGGAGTAAGTTGTATGCCAGTGCATACATCTTTCCGCTGAACGGTAAATATATTTGCGTAAACTGCTCGTGCGTCATAGAAACTTAGGACTACTTGTGCGCCTTGTACGTTTTTTATTTTAGTTTTGTTATTGTATTATTTTGCCCTCAAATCATGTGCCATTTGCCACCATCTGTAGAGCCTCTCTATATGTAATACGATTTTCCCGCCCAAATCTTACAACCAATCTTCATTTTTTTTCAAAAATCAGCACAAAGATACAAAATTTTTGAAAGATATGCAAGTCTCCCGTCTAATTTATACTATTTCTGCCAAATTCCCAAACAGAACCCCGCCATCTTCCCAAACACAAGTATTGGTTATATTGTACCTTTGGGCGGGTCTGTAAAGTATACTCGATTCAGAAAAAAAATGATCACAAATGGCAAAAAGCGGGCGTTGGCTCGCTTTTGTCGCAGTTGCAAAATAACATGTCGCTAATTATTTTTGCAATATTGCTATATATCAGCACTTTACAAAATCATTTGTCGCATAGTAAAATTTGGATGGCTTTGAAAATTGTAGTACCTTTGCAGTGGATTTTGGAACAGAATTTGTTGCAAAAAATGTAAATGAAAACTATACGTGTTATGCGAAAAATTGTAGTATACATTATTATCTTATGTGCGCTGTCTGCGTGTGCGACGCACGATAGGAAGAGCGAACAAGTAGCCGATGCCACTCTTCGGACTGCTGACTCCTTGGAAAACGCGCTACAGACGTACGCGGATATACCTGCATTGCAAGATGCAGCTGAAACATTCCGCACCAAAGGACAGACAGCCAAAGAGGCAAAAGTGATTTATCATCTTGGTAAAGCGTATCTGGCAGGGCAACAGGATTCGCTGGCTTTCGATTGTTTCAGTCAGGCGGCAAACGAGTTCCTCTATCTGAGCGATTCCGTTTACTACCCGCTTTCCGTGATTGAACTGAGCCTGATAGCCGAGCGCCGATATCGCGAGGAAGGCGACGCCACCATGTTACAGGCCACCCGCACCATCCATCGTGAAGTGATACAAACGAAGACCGCGAACACGCGCAAGCATAATGTCCTGATTCTATTACTGACCTTCTTGCTGGTCGGGGCTGGAATAGCAGTATATGCCGTTTATCGCAACAGGAAAAGTTCCTCCCAGTCCGTCAAACGCGAGGATTTGGAGCGTAATATCGCCTTGGTGTTGTCACAGGGAAAAATCCAGGTGGCGCTCCGTTGGGACGATTACAAACAATTCTGCACGACGGCTAATGCATATCTGTATGATGCAGTGGACAAACTGCAGGCTGCACAGCCGGAACTCTCGGAACAAGACATTCGCTTTTGCGTACTGGTTCTATTGGATTTGTCGGCTAAGGAAATAGCTGATATTATGATGTTGTCGCAAAACAGTATAAGCAATAAAAAAACACGCACAGCGCAGAAACTTGGTACCATTGCTGCGGACTTGCGCGAAAAATTAATAAGTATAACCCTCAAAACAAAAGAAAAATGAAAACGAAAGTATTATTTAGCGCACTTTGCCTGCTCGTTTCAATAAGCGTGTGCGCAGGAAGCAAAAACACTGCAAAAAACGGCAGTACAACCAAACAAACCAAAGTTGTCCAAGTCGAAGATGGCAATGTAGTTGTTGTTAACACCACCGAATCTGGCAAAAAACGCGCTACCTCGGTGACTGTTACCAGAAACGGTAATGAAAAAAGAAACAATGTGTACGTTGTAAAGAGTGACGGCGAAGCGACTATCGCTACTTCACTTGAAGCCGATGTAAAACCCGAACTGCCGGTTCTGGCGCCGGACAGCATGCCGGAATTCCCTGGCGGTATGTCTGCAATGATGACGTATTTGATGGATAATGTAAAGTATCCGGCAGACGCAAAAAAGGATAAGAAAGAAGGACGGGTTGCTTGCTCGTTTGTGATCACGAAAGAAGGGAAGGTGACGGATGCGCATGTGGTCAAGTCCAGCGGCACGGAAAGCCTGGATAACGAAGCCTTGCGCGTTGTGAATAACATGCCGGACTGGAAACCGGGTAAAGAAAACGGCGAACCGGTAAATGTTCACTATACTATTCCTGTGGTCTTCAAACTGAAATAATCGTCTCGAACACCGTTTCAAATAAACACAGTAGGAATCTATTTATACCGTTTGTTAATACTACCTTATAAATATGGAACGGTGCATGCAAGTCCGCGAAAACGGACTTGCATTGTGTTTTGCGATCACAAGGCATTCCACCCATAACAAAAATCAGCACTGAATGTGCTGATTTTTTTTGTTTCCTCTACCCTTTAGGATTCGAAAGATGAGCGCCAGAAAGACGAGGTGATGTCTTGCCACTCGTCCCCTACCCGCTTGTAGAGGCGCTGGTTGGTTTTATTGCTTTTCAGACCTCCAAGGGCTTCGATATACGGGCCGAGTTTGACGTAGTCAAAAGGAATCGGAGCATTCGGAATAACCTGATTGCTCGGTGTGTTCGGGAAAGCCGGGCGACCGCTATACCAAGCGGTTTTGAGACCGCGGTCCTTCACGAACTTTGCCCAACGAGCTACTTCCTCCGGATCAGCATCGCCGCCCATGAATGCTACGCAGGTGATCATGGATCCGTAGCGCGCAAGAAGGCCGTTTAGTAATTCTTCATTTACTACCTCGCCGATGTCTTCCGCCAAGTGTGGGCTGTGACAACCCGGGCAGTGACAAGGACAATTCGAGAGATTAAGGGCGAGTGTTACCTCGCCCGGAATCTCCTGAAAGACTATATCAAAAGATGCAACTTTCACGTATTATCCTTTGTCTTTGTTAGCACTTCGGCGCTTTCGATTTCTCTGCGTAGTAACGCTGAGCCGCCTCTTTCTGACGTGCCTCCGAGAAGTTCGATACACGTTTCATGTATCCAATGACACGCGTGAGGTAGTCTACATTCTTCGAGTGGCAATGCGGACACTCCTTGAGGTAGCGCTTGTCGATATGTCCGCAGTCATTACATATCGTGTTCGGAATGTTGAAGGTGAAGTAGTTACATCCTTCGATAGCAGCGACGCGGAGGAGTTGACGATACTGCTCTTGGCTCAGGTGTTCCTCCAGGTTGCAGTGCAGCGCACTACCTCCGGTGAGATGCTCGATATACTTGCGCCCATGCAGACGGAAACGATCCAATACGTTCAGGCTCTTGTCCTCCACGATGTAGAAATAGCTGTTGTAGCAGTCACGCGGAACAACGTATCCGTCTTCTTTATCCCACTTCGCGTGCTTAACGCCCACGTTCTCTGCCGGGATCATCTCGCAGTTGAACATCACATCCTTCGTACGATACTCTTTGTTCTTCTTCTCGATGATACCGAGCAATTCCTGAACGAAGTGTGCGTACTCGGGGCTGTCCTTGATTTCGATACCAAGGAACTCTGCAGCCTCTACCAAACCATTGACGCCAATCGTCAGATACTGACGGCCGATATTGATATATCCCGCGTCGAACAGCGGCAACATACCCTTCGCCTGCAGGCTCTTCAGGTTCTCGTTGTATGCCAACTGCACCTTGTGCATCAAATCCACTACATCCTCAACATAGCTCTGGTACGGGATGTTGTTGCGTACTGCGTACTGGATAGCGCGGTTGAGGTTGATGGTCAATACGGATTTAGAACCCGTCGAGATACCACCTGCACCGAGGGTGTAACTGAAACTGTTGTCCGTGATAGCATTGCGCAGACGGCAGCAACTTGACAGCGAGTCAGCATTGTCACTCACGTAGGTGAAGAACGAGTGGCCCTTCGCGTACATCTCTGCAGTGAAATCGCCGTACTCTTTGTCTTTGATATCACCATCTTCTGCCAACAACGCCATGGTCTCCACCGGGAAGGTGAGGACGCAGCGTGTACGCTCTTCGTTGAACCAGTTCATGAAGCGTTTCTGCAACCAGTTGAGGCTGTCCCAGTGAGGAGCCTCGCCGTTCGGGAAGCGGAAGTTCTCAAACAGGCTCTGGAAATAATAACGATCGTAGTAACTGATGTTCCAGAATACGGACTGGAAGTTACGTGCACCACTCGGTTGGTTCAAACTGTAAACCACCTGCTGGAAGCAGTCGGTGATGACTTTGTCGATGGTGCGACGTTTCTTGCTGAGGTCAACGACTTCATCTGCACGCTTGTAGTAGTCCTCACCATACTCCTGCTCGATGAAATAGTTCATATACATAAGGAACTCGGGCGTAGCGCACGCGCCTGAGAGCATGCTCGACACCATGAATACCATGTTAATGAACCCGCCGCAGAACGATTTGAGGTTGTGAGGAGGCGTTGCGTTTCCGCCGATACTCTTCGTTCCGCCGATGAGCCACGGATACATCGTGATTGATGCACAGTAGTTCGCCAGGTTCGTCTCGTCGTTCTTGTAGATGAAGTGCTGGTTGAGCAACTGCATGTAACGATCACTCAACTCTTTGCCGAACATCTCTTTGATACGCTCGGTGAGCAAACGACGGTTCAGACGAATGAAACCTTGCTTCGGAAGTTCTCCGATCAGGGTCGCGATGTTCTTGTGCTCCACGTTAGCGTTTGCGTCGAACTTACTACCCTCTGCGGCGTTGGATGCCTGCACGTAATTCATCATGAAGTCCAAACGACGCTGCGTGTCGCGATCCTCAGTATGCTGATGGCGATACAACATGTATGCTTTCGCAACCTGATAATATCCCTCTGCCATCAAAGCAACCTCCACCTGGTTCTGGATCTCCTCTACGGTCACATTGTTATGTACTCGCAAGTGCGAGAGGATGGACGTCAACGCCTCCTCGGTCGCAAATGCCCCCACTGCTAAGAATGCCTTCGAAATGGCATTTTTGATTTTGTCGATGGTGAACAATTCTTTCTTACCATCACGTTTGATAATGTATGTTTCCATATATAAGCGTATAAAATTCGTCTCTTGCTTGTTATATCAAGGCCTCATGGCATAGGCTCCTGATCGTGGAGCCGAAAAAACGATGCAAAAGTAGTATATTTTTTTGAATTGTGCAAATTTTTTGACAAGTTTTTTTCAAAAAAAATTTACAAAGTTTTCCAAAAATTTTAGTTATATTGCTCATTTTCAATACTTTACATTTTTTATCAACAGAAAAAGTTGTCCAAAACGCAAAATCGTTGATAACTACACGTCTCCCCTTTCGGAAAATTTATTATCTTTCGGGCTTGTGTTTTTTATCTCACATCGCAATCCTCCTGTATTATATACTACGTATATAATACTATATCAAATATATAATTGAATCATTTAGTGCGTGATAAGTGCGAGATAAGTGCGCGGTAAGTGCGCGGTAAGTGCGTCATAAATAGGATCAAGTCATGGATGGAAGCACATAAAAAGAGGACCGCGCATCGCGCAGCCCTCATTTTTACTTTTAAAAGCTTATTTTCGATTAACGAACTTGTGCTCCCAGAACATTGAACAGTTTGTTGTCACGGATCACATAAACTGCACCATCAACAACTACTTTCTGTGCCTTCTCGGTCAGCACAACATTCTCAATACCTTCTGACTGATCAACAGCACCTTCAGCAGTGGTGAACGTGAACTCGTACTTCACGTTGTTTGAAGCCAGAATCCAACCGGTCAGTTTAAGCACACCGTTAGCCTCTACAGAAGCAGTGAACTCTCCCTCTGCAAAAGTATAGTATTTCGCTTCTTCGTTCTCAACAATCTTCAGCCATGAATATGTACCATCGAGATCTGCCACCGTCAGGTCAGCCGCCAACGACTCCGAATACGGATTCAGCGAGAAGACAATTGAACTATCGGCCGGAGCAGCGATTACCTGCCACGAGCCGTCGTCTGCACGGTAGTCCTCAAATGTCACATTATCCAGAACTACCGTCTCCGTCTTATCAGCCACCGGCTTCGTATATGTAATCTCTACGTCATACAAAGTAGCATCGGTAGCAAACAATTGTACTTTGAAGAGTTTACCCGTTTCCGTTTCGGTAATCGTAGCATCAATAGAGAAGAACTCACTAATCCAAGTGGTATCTGTTCCTGCAATCAGCTCAATACCGGTGTATGCAGAGAAATCAGCCTTGGAGTATGTGCCTGCTTCAGGCGCGGACAAGAGTGCCAAATACACACCATCATTCTCGTTCTGTGCAGTGATGTAATAGAAACCATAATAACTGGTGTAGTCATTAATCTCACACGAGCTGTAGCTCAACTGAATTGTCTGAGCCGGCTCATCCGGAGCAAAGAGTGTCAGATTGATGTTGTAGGTGTTACCCTCCTCGTCCACTGCCGTAGCAACGAATTGGTCACCTTTCTCCGTCGAACGCAATTCCGCAGAAGATACCGTCAAAGCTGTCTCATTTACAGACAATTCTATGCTCTCATCTGCAGTCGAGTAAGTAGTGTAATAGTTCTCATCTGCCGTATATAACTCAGCAGATACGGCATATTCATCCGTACCACCTTCTATCCGGAAGAAACCATAGCCCAGATACTGGAGATATAAGTCGAAGTAACTTAAATCAACTGCAAGGTTGTTTGCCTCAATGTTGATTTCCTCGCCATTCAATTTAGCAGGAGCTTTCGGAGCTGCCTTACGAACCGGAGCTGTGAGACTTACTTGTGCCTTAGCATCCTTCGCCTCACGTGTGAGACCAAATCGCGGCGCTGCACTCGCGCTCAATACGATTGTCAGAGCGCACAAATAGGAGAAAATTTTCTTCATACCTTAAATAATTTTTTGTTAATAAATAATGTTAGTTATTTTGGTCTTTTACATTCCAAAAGCAACAAAACGGCGCGAAATTAATACAAAATGTTTATTCCAGCAAGAATTTCAAAACAAATTGTTTATTTTTCTTCATTTTGCAAACTACACTTTGCATTTTTACCCCATAATTATTTGCGTATGTCGAAAAAAAGTAGTATCTTTGCACCGTAAATCAGAAATCCAATCATTTATGACGCGGAAATACTCCTTATTTGTTATCGCGCTCCTATGCGTATATACGCAGGCGCAGACCCGCTATATAGGCGGGGACATCTCCATGCTCCCCAAGTACGAACAGTATAGCTCGGGCTACAAAGATGTGAACAACAAGAAAGTCAACGATCTGATTACTTGGCTGATCTCCGATTGCGGCTGGAATACTTTCCGCGTGCGGCTCTTTGTAAACCCTAAGCAGAAAGCCCCGGATTACACGAAGACTGACTACGCTATCGTACAGGATCTTGCCTATGTCACCGCGCTCGGCAAACGCATCAAAGAGGCAGGCGGGTACTTCTTGCTTGATTTCCATTATTCTGACTCGTGGGTGGATGCCGGACATATACAAGCTCCTAAAGCTTGGAAAGGGCTCTCCGATGAGTTGATGGCGGACAGTCTTGGCCAATATACCCACCGCGTACTGCAGGCCCTCAAGGAAGCAGGCGCCACGCCGGATCTTGTACAAGTAGGCAATGAGATCATGTACGGTCTTTGCGGCATAAGGGTGCATCCCTACAACTACAACGGAGATAACTGGGACGGCTACCTCGGGCTGCTGCACGCCGGTTGTAAGGCTGTGCGGGAAGAATGCCCGAATGCGCAGATCATCATTCACACCGACCGACCTTCCAATACAGCCTATAATACCTATTATTACAACAAACTGAAGAATAATAACGTTGATTTTGATGTGATCGGGCTCAGTTATTATCCCTTCTGGCACGGCTATCTCAACAGCGAACAAGTGGCTGACAAATCGGATAAGAACAACCTCGTTAACGCGCTGAAAAATCTCAAGACGATTTTTCCTGACAAACGTGTGCAGATCGTTGAGTGCGCGTATAACTTCCAGTACTGGCCGTCCGAAGGCGTGAATTATGACACCCGCGACGCATGGCCGTGCTCCAAACAAGGGCAGTATAATTTTGTCAAAGATCTGGTGGACAATCTCAAACCGCTGGAGAACGTAGACGGCATCAGTTATTGGTTTCCGGAAGATGCCGGTAATGGCGACTATGTCAATTGGACCACCAAAGCGGGTTTGGTAGAAGAGACGTGGTCTAACCGCGGTTTCTGGGACGAAGGTGCCACAACTTCCGGACATGCCATCAATAAGACCGGTTCTGTATCGGCGACTAAGACGGCAGCGGATGTCAGCGCACCGTATTACATGCGCAATTTCTATAACGAAGGACAAGGCATAGAGGATGCGGTTGATCGTTCATCGTCCAATCGCAAGTTTATGAAAGAAGGACGGCTGGTGATTGAGCGCAACGGACAATGGTTTGACCTGACCGGCGCACGGATAGAATAAAAAAAGAGCTCGCAAAATTGCGAGCCTTTTTCTTGTGTAAGAACACTAGGATTTCCTAGACTGACCTAGGTAGACCTAAGTTACTTCGCAGCTTTCTCAGCTTTCTTTTTTGCCTGATCAACGACTGCTTTGAAGGCAGCGGGTTGATTCATAGCGAGGTCAGCGAGAGCCTTGCGGTTGATAACGATACCTGCTTTCTTGAGGCAGCCCATGAGTTGGCTGTAGCTCAGGCCCTCAAGGCGTGCAGCAGCGTTGATACGCTGAATCCAGAGAGCGCGGAAGGTACGTTTTTTGTTCTTACGATCGCGGTAAGCGTACTGCAAACCTTTCTCCCATGTGTTCTTTGCTACGGTCCATACATTAGCGCGGCCACCAAAGTTACCACGGGTAAGGCTCATGATCTTTTTACGACGGTTGCGCGAAGCAACGTGATTAACTGATCTTGGCATGTTCTTCTCCTTTCACTTTAATGGTTACACTTAACGAAGCAACAACATCTCGCGTATGGAGCGTGTGTTCGATTGATCTACGATAGCAACATGAGTCAAGTTGCGTTTTTGCTTTTTAGTCTTCTTCGTCAGAATGTGACTCTTGTAAGCGTGCTTACGCTTGATTTTACCGGTTCCGGTAAGCGTGAAACGCTTTTTTGCACCGGAGTTCGTTTTTACCTTTGGCATTTTGTAATAAATTGTTTAATTGTTAATAATACGTCCGACAGGCAGCCTGGCGCACTCGGCGCCATAACAAAGGTAGGCCTTCGAACGGTTGTATTTTAACCCTTTTGGCTCTTGGGACTGAAGCTGAGGATCATCCTCTTGCCCTCGAGGTTGGGGACATTATCGGGTTTGCCGTACTCGGCGAGGTCAGCCGCGAAGCGCGCGAGGAGAAGTTCTCCCTGCTCCTTGAAGACGATGGAACGTCCGCGGAAGAAGACATAGGATTTGACTTTGTTGCCTTCCTTCAGGAACTCGATAGCGTGCTTGAGCTTGAAGTTATAGTCATGATCGTCGGTTTGAGGTCCGAAACGGATCTCCTTGACTTCTTGCTTCTTGGCATTGGCTTTGGCCTCTTTTTGCTTTCTCTTGGCAGCGTAAAGGAACTTCTGGTAGTCCACTACACGGCACACAGGCGGAGTCGCAGTCGGAGCTATCTCGACTAAGTCGAGGTTGAGATCATCGGCAATCTTCATTGCCTGCTGGAAGGTGTAGACACCTTGCTCTACATTGTCGCCGACGAGGCGCACTTCCTTAACGTCGCGGATCTTATCATTGATACGATGTGGATCCTCTTTGATAACTCGACCGCCGCGCGGTCTGTTAGGGGTTGTTGCTATAGTTTTTTCCTCCTATAAATAGTTATTAAATACCCTTTCTCGCGCGGACACAATACGCCCTACCCACGAAAAAGCGCACAAAGGTACGACATTTTTTTGGAACATGCAAGAAAATTGATTTTTTTTTCACTTTTTTCTTTATTTATTTGCGCGCGTGAAATATTTTTTGTAATTTTGTGCGCTATTTTGAGAGTTTTATGGATATCCGTATGAAAATCTTAAATACTACATATATGAAAACTGCAGGTAATCATGCCTTTACGGCTAAGAAAAAGTACATTTTCATCGCGACAATGCTGATAGCATTGGTAATGATAAGTTGTGGCGAGCGCCCATATATCAACGCGCCGGGCGACAACTCGTTTAACAACGAGACTATTCCGGTTCTTATTCCGGATACCGAAGGTATCGAGATCTCGATTGACAGCGCCCTCACAATTTGCAAGAGTATGGCGGTCAACGCAAAGACAGGCGAGTTATACAAGCTCTCGGGTGTGATTGCGAAGAACACGACCAACCCGATGAACGTGCCCGGCTCGTATACAAACATCAACTTTGACTTGTCGGACGGCACAGGTTCGATTGCCTGCTATTACATCAACAACATCAACAACCTGCCCTTCCGCAAGAACAGTCAAGTGCCGCGCGTAGGTTCGAAGGTGACGGTGATCGGTGTGTTGACGTACTATCAGAAGAGCGGTTCGACGAATCCTCCTGTTCCGGAGTTGACGGACGGATACTTGGTTCGTATCGACTCGATGGTAGCTCCTCCTCCATTCCCGGGTTGCCCGGAGCCGGCTGAGGGTCAGATCAGCGCGAGCGATGCCGCTACGAAAGCATTGGCCTTAGTTGATGGAAGCACTTCTACCGAAACCTATGACGTACTCGGCGTGGTAACCGAAGTGTTGGAGTTCACGGACGGTAAGGCTACGTATATCATATCGAGCGACGGCAAGCAGTTCTTTGAGATCTACCGCGGCTACGGCATGAACGACGCACCGTTCCCGAGCAAAGAGCATATCCTGCCAAACGACACGGTAGTCGTTCATTGCAAGCTCAAGAACTTCAAGGGCACACCGGAGACGAACGACAACGCGCCGCTCGTAAGTACGACGAACCCCAACTTTTAAATGAAGATTGAACATTGAAAATTTAAAATTATAGTATTAAAAAATGGCAAGTTTACAAAGAATTAGAAATCATGGCGCCCTGCTGATAGCGATCGTGGGTCTCGCCATGTTAGCATTTATCCTCGGAGACTTTTTGAACTCCGGTAGTAGTTTCTTCAACCGCAGTCGTGAGAATGTCGGTGTGATCGAGGGTCAGAAGATTCACTACACGGAGTATGAAGCGGCAAAAGACCAACTGACGGAGGTTTACAAGATTGAGAGTGGCCGCTCGGATTTTGACGAAGACATGAGCGCACAGATCCGCAATCAAGTATGGAACATGCTGATGATGGACTACACGCTGCGCGCACAGGCCAAGAAAATTGGTATGGATGTAACCGTTGACGAGCTGAGTGAGCTCTGCATCGGCGAGAATCCTCACCAGATCATTCGCAGCCGTCGCGCTTTCTATGACGAGAACGGTCAGTTCAGTCGTGAGGCAGTGAAGAACCTCATCTCGGCTATCAATGACGGTAGCGAAGATGCTGAGCAGAACGCAAACCTGCAGCAAGCTAAGACCTATTGGCTGTACTGGGAGAAAGTTGTTCGTATCAGTCACCTGCAAGAGAAATACACTGCGCTGCTGCAGCACTTGCTGAAGGCTAACTCGCTGGATGCACAGTTTGCATTCGACGCACGCGAGAAGGGCGTAGGCGTAGAGTTCGTTAACCAACCGTATTTTGCGGTAGCAGACAGTCTTGTTAAGTACAGCGAGAGCGACATCAAGAAACTCTACAAGCAACACAAAGAGCAATACAAGCAAACCCCGAACCGCGCGATCAAGTATATCGCGTTCGACATCGTTCCTTCGGAGGATGACTTCAAAGCAGCAGAGACCCTGCTGACGAACCTGAAGGATGAGTTCCGCACGGCGGAGGACATCAGTCTGGTTGTAAATACCAACTCGGATATCATGTATGACGGTCGTGACTACTCTGAAGAGACCGTTCCGGCTCAGTTCAAAGAGTTTGCGTTCGCCAAGGGCGCAAAGGCAGGCGACTGCACAGAGATCCTGTTTGAGAACAACACCTACTCGATGGCTCGTATCATGCAAGCCGGCTACTCGCTGCCTGACTCCGTAGAGTTGAAGGCGATTGTTGAGGATGGCGAGGATCAAGAACTGGGTTGGTTCAAGGCTGCAGATCTGCCAAAGAACATCGCTGAGCCTGCGTTCGCAGGCAAGCGCGGCACTCGCTTCACTGTAGCACAAGGTATGGGCGAGCAGACGTTTGAGATCATGGAGCAAGGCAAACCGACTCCGAAAGTGAAGTTGGCTATCCTCGCACGCGAGGTAACTCCGTCGAGCAAGACCTACTCGGTCATCTATAACCAAGCTAAGCAGTTCATCGTAGCAAACCCCGACGCAGAGTCGCTGGAGGCAGCTGCACAAGAGGCAGGTATCGCTGTAATCCCGCAATATAACCTGACGGCCAACACCGACAAGGTAGGTCAACTTAAGAACAGCCGTCCGATCGTTCGCTGGGCTTTCGAAGCCAAAGAGGGTAAGGTATCGGATGTCTTCGAGTGCGGTCAGCAGTTCATCGTAGCTGCGCTGACGGAGGTGAACGAGGGTGAGTACCGCTCGCTGGAGTCCGTACGTCCGGAACTGGTTTACGAGGCTACCAACAACGCCAAGGCTGCGTATATCAAGAAGCAACTGAAGGACGTTGAGTCGCTGGAGAAAGCCGCAGAGGTACTGGGTCAACCGATTCAGCATATTGAGCGTGTTTCGTTGGCAGACAGCCGTTTCGGCAATGCCGGCATGGAGCCCGCGGTGATCGGTAAGGCACTCGCTATCGGCGAGAACGCGCTGAGTGAGCCGATCCAAGGCAACACGGGTGTGTTCATGGTTCGTACCAATGCAGCCAACAATGCAGCAAACGCTTTCAACGCAGAGACAGAGAAAGCACAACTGTCTGCACGCTTCGCTTACCTGCCGTACCAGGCTATGCAACTCATAGAGGAGAAGGCAGAGGTAACCGACAACCGCGCTAACTTCCAATAATCGCGCACGCGCGTATAATATATAAGGAATAAAAGCAACATATCACCATGGGTGTGGGTACCATCGTTGTACTTCACAGAAGGTATCCCATATTTCTTGGTAAACAGCATCTCCGTGATGCTGTTTACCAAAATGGGAGTGCCTAATGACCAGTTGGCGTTCTTCACGACTCTGCTCTATTTCCCGTGGTTCTTGAAAGGTCTATGGAGTCCGTTTGTGGATATCCTACGCACGAAGCGGTGGTGGATCATCGCGATGCAGGCTCTGCTTACGATACTCTGTATCGTACTGACCATCAGTCTTCCCCACCCTGCGGCTGACACGATAGCCGCAAAGGCAACTACTGCAGGGACGTTCCGCTTTACACTTATTCTCTTTATCATCGCTGCTTTTGCGTCTGCGACACACGATATCGCAGCGGACGGCTATTATATGCTGGCGCACGATAGCCAGAGTCAGGCGGCTTTCGTAGGGATCCGATCGACCTTTTACCGCATCGCGGCAGTGTTCTCGCAAGGCGTGCTGGTGTATATCGCCGGCTATATAGAGAACACGACGGGCGATATTCCGTTCTCGTGGCAAGTGACGCTGGGCGTGACGAGTGTGATGATGCTGCTGGTGACACTCTATCACTCGTTCTTCCTGCCCCGCGCAGCGGAAGACCAACCGCGAGAAGGCGTGCATGGAAAACAGGTTTGGGCGGAACTCAAGGAGTCGTTTGTGACGTTCTTTACCAAGCCCGGCGTAGCACTCGCAATAACATTTATGTTATTGTACCGCTTGAGCGAAGGTTTTTTGGTGAAGTTATGCCAGCCGTTTTTAGTGGATAGCAAAGAGTGCTTTCTGCGCGAAGGGCAGATTCTCGGCGGAGGACTGGGACTGAGCACCGACACGGTAGGAATTTTGTATGGTACGATAGGTGTGGCATGCCTGCTGCTCGGCGGTATTTTAGGCGGGATTTACATCTCCCGTAAGGGCTTGAGACGCTCTATTTGGCTGATGGCGGCCGCACTTACTCTGCCGAGTTTCGTCTATTGCTATCTGAGTATGGCGCAACCGGAGTCATTATGGGTCATCGGCACCGCCGTCAGTTTCGAGCAGTTCGGGTACGGCTTCGGTTTCACGGCCTACATGATGTATATGATGCATTTCTCAGAGGGCCGCTATAAGACTTCGCACTACGCAATCTGCACGGCCTTCATGGCGCTGAGTATGATGATACCGGGTTTTGTGGCCGGCGCGATAGAAATGGCGGTGGGTTATACGACGTTCTTCTGGATCGCCAATGCATGCAGCGTGACGACTTTCGCCATTACATATTTTGTATATAAACAATTGAAAAATGAATAAACGAATCATTCCTGATGCTATCACGAGTTGCAACTTGCTTTGCGGCAGTATAGCGGTTTTCCTTGCTACGCAAGGAGCATTCATCTTAGCCTTTGTCTTCATCCTCGCGGGTGCGTTCTTCGACTTCTTCGACGGTATGAGTTCCCGCTTGCTGAAAGCACCGAGCCCGATAGGTATTCAGTTGGACTCTTTAGCCGATGATATCACGTTTGGTTTGGCGCCGGCAATGATGCTCTTCTGTTACCTGCGTCCGATATTAGGATGGTGGGCATTGCTGGCCTTGTTGATGGCTGCTTTCTCGGCGCTGCGTCTGGCGAAATTCAATGTCGATGAACGCCAACATGCCTCGTTTATCGGTTTGGCCACACCGGCGAATGCGATCTTCTGGGGAGCGCTCTGCTGCATGCCTATCTCGGTTATCGCGTACGACTGGATCGCGTGGGTATTACTTGGTCTGTCGCTCGTCAGTTGCTACCTGATGAACGCGGAGATACCGTTCTTCAGTTTCAAGTCCTTCCGCAAGGATAAGACGGCCGTTATCGGCTTTGTGATCGGTTGCTTGATCTTGATCGGTTTCTGCATCGCAAAAGCAATCGCGGCGAAGCATATCGAGTTTGCGCTCTTCAGCGGCACGGCTTGTATCCTTTGGTACGTGATACTGAACCTGCTGCTTGTGTTTGCGCCGAAAAATTCTGAACAGCAGAATACCAGCATTTAACCAGCATTTTACCAGCATATTACCAGCATAAGCCCCTTAAAATTTATACTATGCAAAAACATCTCTTTCTGATTTTAACCGTCCTCTTCTCCATCGGAATGATGGCTGAAGATATCCCGACCGGTTTCTACGATGCCATTAACGGCACACAAGACTCGGTATTGAAATCCACGCTCAGCCTGCTCGTTCGCGGCGGAGAGCGTTATGAGTATGGCGTTACGACCTACCACAGCTCGAGTAATCCTCCCGAGTGGGAAAAGGGCGATCTCAAGGCCTACGGTACGTGGCAAGCCTTGCCTTTGACGGACATGCACCCGGATGGAATCGTATGGGACATGTATTCCAACTGCGTGCGATACTACCCGAATAAACCGGGAGATTCCGGCTGTTCGCTTAATATTGAGCACTGTTTCCCGAAAAGCTGGTGGGGCGGAGAGGTGAACGATGCCTACAAGGATCTGTATCACCTTAATCCATCCGACCAGCGCGCAAATAGCCAGAAGAGCAATTATGCGCCCGGACATGTCAATAAAGCCGACAAGTTTGACAACGGGTCCTTTAAAATGGCCAAAGCCGCTAACTCGTCAACCGGATTTATCTGTTTTGAACCCGAAGCGCAGTACCGCGGCGATTTTGCCCGCGCTTACTTCTATATCGCAACGGCTTACGAAGATTTTGTATGGAAATCCGGCACCTCGCCTTTTGACGCAGCCAATGCTTTGGATAACAACTCCTATCTGGAATTCAAGCCATGGTTGATAGAAGTGCTGTTGGATTGGCACCGCGCAGATCCGGTGAGCGATAAAGAATGCTGCCGTGCAGATCGTATCTCCGATATCCAGCACAACCGTAATCCGTTTATTGACTATCCGGAATTGGTGGAATATATCTGGGGTAATAAGAAGGGACAAGCGGTGGACCTGAATGCCCTCACCTGCGCCTTCCAGACGAATGTGTGTCCGGAACCAATCACGCCGACGCCCGATCCACAAAAGTACGACACACTGATCAACCTGCCGGCTATCGCCAAGAACACTGCTAAGAACTATACAAACGGTACTATTCAGGGCGCTGAAGTGGACGTTCAGAGTAATGGCACAAGTTCCATCACCATGGGTTCCAGCAACAGAGATGGCGAGATATCGTTCACGGGTATTCAGCTGACAGACACAGCCGTGTTGGCTTTCCGCGCCTCGCCCTATAATAGCGCCAAGAGCATGCAACTCGATATCTATCTCAACGGCAGCGAAACACCCTTCCGCACCATCAGCGAGACGGTTCAACAAGAGACCCGCAATGAGGTGCGTTATCGTGTTACTGTGCCGGCTAGCACGCAAACGATACGGATACTATCTGTTGGTGGGAAGACCGACAAACGGGCCTGTATGCAGGAGTTGTATCTGCTTGCACCGAAGGCGGAACAAGGCGTCTGTAATACCGGCGAAGAAAAGCAAATCCCGCACAAGGAAATACATGAAGGGAAGATCGTGATTATCAGAGATAATCGCTCCTACTCTATTTTCGGACAACAAATCCGATAAGTTTGTCAATTTTTCCACATTTATCGCGAATATCTGCACGCGCGCGTGACGAAAATTGTGTAATTTTGCACCCGAATTTGGATGCATACATTTAACACAAACTATCATATGAAAAAACAACTATTCTTCGGAGTGATTTTGGCGGCGATGATCGCTTTGCCGAATGCTCTGCAAGCGCAATCCACGGAGGGTACGGATTTCTGGGTGACCCTGATGCGTGGTGATGACGGTCAGTATCAGGATCTGCTGCTCACTTTCTCGGCAAACAATGCTACCAAAGTGTATGTTGAGAACAAAGAGACCGGGTACAGAGACACGGTCGAAGTGGGCGACAACGACATTAAGCAGTTGAACCTCAATGAGCATGAGGAGTCGTGCTATGTGACGGACTTGCAGGAAGAGACTCCGGTGTTCCGTGCGCTGCATGTGACGTCAGACAAGCCTATCTCGCTGATTGCGGCAAATTACAAGAACAAGTCTTTCGACGTAGCATCTATTTTGCCTACGCGCGCGCTCTTGAGCGAGTACCGCATTCAATGCTACACGCCTCATGATCATGAGGACAATAACCAGGGTAGTCATTTTGCTATCATAGCCGCTGATGACAACGTGGTAGTAGACATTACTCCTACAGCAGCCACCAACACAGGTAAACCTGCCGGCACGCTCTTCACGACCGACACGTTAAAGAGAGGTCAGGTTTATTACGTATGGACGGGAGCCAAGGCCGGTCTCAGTGCTGATTTTACCGGCACAGAGGTAAAAGCCCGCAATGGCAAGAAGATTGCTGTATTCAACGGTAACTCGCACACCAATATTCCTACGGTCCGCGACCGAGACCACGTTTATTCGCAAGCCATGCCGATCAACTATTGGGGACGCCGCTTTGCGATCACTTCTTCGCTGACGACCATTGACAATCAGGCAGCCGGCACGTATTGGGAGCGTATCGATAAGATTCGTATACAGGCACTAGTGGACAGCACCGTAGTAAAACTCGATGGCAACACGATTCATGTCTTCAGTTTTGAAGATGGCAATGACGAGGACAAAAAACACTTCTTCGAGTTTGACTTCGGAGCCAAAGACGGTATGACCAATTATGACGGCGACGGTCACAAGTGGTATGACGGCGTGAGCCATTTCATTGAGACCTCTTGCCCCTGCGCGGTGCACCTGTTTATGACCAGTAACCGCTATGACCATAAGAGCGGTAAGTACTGTAACGGTGACCCTTCGGAAATCTGGGTGAACCCGATCGAGCAGAAGATCAAAGAATTGACTTTCGGTACCTTTGAGACCCAACAGGTGAAGGACCACTTCATCAATATCATCACGACTAAGGATAATGTAGCGTCTGTTCGCTATGACGGCGACGACATCTCCGGTCTATTCCAAGATCTGAACGGCAATAGCGAGTATGTTTTTGCGCGTTTGACGAACGTAAGTAGCGCTCGCGCACACACCTTGGTTTCCGACTCCGGATTCATCGCTCACGTATATGGATTCGGAGAGAAAGAGAGTTACGGTTATCCAGCCGGCGGTAACACACGCGATTTGTCGGCGACGTTGTATATCGATGACAAGCCTTACTCGCCGGAAGGCAACAATATCCTTTGCGGAGACAAGAGTGTGCTATTCGAGTGCCGTTTGGATTACGAGCCGGACAGTATATACTGGTCCTTCGGTGATGGCGCAGACACCTTGCTGATCGGCGTAGATTCCATTCGTCACTTCTACGATGTAGGTGACCGCGGAAATGTGAACTATGAGGCGTATGTGAAGATCTTCCGCGAGATTGGTTCGCACGACGATGACTGCTTTGAGTGGACCGACTACGACTACGATAGTATTCATTTCCACGTGAATGTCGGCATGCCGAAGATTGAGGTAAAGCGTTTGGATATCCCGCGTTGTATCCCGCTGGGAACGGATACGGACATCAAGATCATCTTGGATAACCCCGCCGAAGTGGACCTGACGAGCGATAGTGTAAAGATCACTTTATCGCCGGAAGCGCTTCTGGCCGGATTTAAGGAAGAGGAGATACATATTCAGGGCGACACGATGATCATCGTGCATGTACCGGCCGACACGCCGGATCGCACGCCGTATAAGATGCATATCCATATTGGTTCGGAGTGCGAGTCTACCGTCTTCGACAAGGATATCGAATTCCACATGGAATACGCGATCAAACAATTAGAGCAGCGCTACAACAACGTGCTGGGTCTGATTGCAGAGAAATACATAGGTAAGACGCTGAGCGAGTATGTATGGCTGCACGACGGCGACACCGTATTCAACCAGCAGTCGAGTGTGCTCTACTTGGACGAGACCGATCCGCAGACGAGCGGCGAGTACTATGTTTGCTACACTGTGAAAGAAGAGGGCAAAGAGGAGTTTAGAGAATGTACCTGTCCGGTGACTTTCGATGCGAGCGGCAAGGGTCATTCCTTCACTCCGGATGAGACGGGGCTGACGATCTCCGGCACGGTGGCTATCAAAGGCAACACGGCCTTCGTCAATGCCGATTGGCAAGGCAAGACCGATATCGAGTGCTACGCACAATGGATCAGCGTCAGCGGTACGACCAGCGAGAAATACGATATCCCGGATGGCGGACGCGCTATTCCTACTCCGACAGAGAACGGATTCTATATCCTGCGCGTGGTAACAGACGGCGCCGGTCGTAGTTTCAAAATCTATATTAACCATTAATCATCAAGGAGGACACAGATATGAAGAATATTTTTCAATACGTACTGATCGCCAGTGTTGCTCTTAGTTTGACCTGCGTTCCTGCAGCTGTTTATGCTATGCCGGAACCCGCTCCTGCGGCACAGACCGCACAACAGAAAGCGGCTGAGCAGAAGAAGAAAGAAGCAGAGAAAAAGAAGAAAGAGGCCGAGAAAGCCAAAGCACAAAAAGAGAAAGAGAAAGCCAAAGCAGCTGCTGCCAAGGAGAAAGAGAAAGCAAAAGCTGCTGCAGCCAAACAACGCGAGGCGGAGCAACGCCAGCGTGATAACGAGAAGGCCAAAGCTGCTGCTGCAAAAGCCAATGAGCAGAAGAAAGCTGCCGCTGCAAAGGCCAATGAGCAGAAGAAGGTAGAGGCTGAGAAGCAACGTGCTGCTGCCGCAAAGGCTAATGAGCAGAAACGCGAAGAAGCCGCAAAGGCTGCTGCCAAGGCACAGGCACAACGTGATAAAGAGGCTGCTGAGCGCGCGAAGATAGCGGCACAACGCGAAGAGGCGAAACTCAAGAAAGAGGCTGAAATGAAAGCCAAAGAGGAGAAGGCTATTCGCGACTATGAGAAATACCAAGAGAGTCTGGAGAATCCCAAACCGGAGGTTATCTCGCTCTTTAACCTTGGTATCCGCGCCGGCTACTCGGCTCTCATGGATAAGATTCAGCCGTCTGCAGATGGTTCGCTCTGGGGTGCAGGAACGCTCAACCAAAGCAATGCGCTGCAGCAACTCAAGGGCGGCGGAGGTGTCGGTTTGAACCTCACGTATAATCTCGAGTACGAGCACTTCCTATTCGAGACCGGTTTGGACTTCCGCTTCCTCAACTCGACCTCGACCTATGGTTTTGACGCGTCACGTACGGACTTGACGTACGGCGCAAGATACGACTACCTGTTCGACAAACTCACGGAGAGCCGTAATATGATGCAGATCGGTGTGCCGGTGATGTTCGGTGCGCAGTTCAGCCGCTATTACTTCCTGGTGGGTGCAAAAGTTTATTACTCGCTGTGGAACACCTACAGCCAGAGCGGTCGCTACGACATCGTTGTGACCGATCCGATGTATGTAGAGCCTTACGGCATGGGCATCCATGAGCTGAACGGACAGACCAACCAGAAGATCCAGTTCAAGCAACCGGACGTAAGCCTTGCAGCCGAGTTCGGTATTGACCTCGACGAATGGTTGCAAGCTCAGCCGAGCAACAGCAAGGAAGCAAAGAAAAAACGTCAGGCCGTCAAACCCGGTCAGCGTCAGCCTTTCGGTCGCGAGCACGTGCACTATCGTGTAGCGTTGTTCGCAGAGTACGGCGTGCTGAATATCAACAATACGCCTGCGGCGAAACCCGTTGAGTTCGCCACCAACGACGTGCTTGTTCAGCGCAGCAATACGATGCTCGCCATGAACGGCAACAGCAAACTGAACACGCTCTTCGTGGGCGCGAAATTCACCATTCAGTTTGAGGTTCCGGGTAAGAAAGCCCGTCCTGTTCCGCCGCCTCCTGCATACGCTATCTACAGCGTAGTGGATGAGCGCACGAACGAACCACTGCCGACGGCTCTCGTAGAGACACGTGATACGGAGTCCGGAAAGATCGCGCTGCGCGAGAAGCAGATCGGTCCGAAGGGCTTGCGCCAGAAACATGCTTTGGGTAACTTCACAGTGAATGCCAAAGCAGAGAACTTCTACCCTGCTTCGCAACAATTCACCATCGACGAGGTAGGTTCGACCCAATACGTGACCATCGCCCTCAAGCACCTGCCGGTACTGCGCGTACGCGTATTTAACAAGGAGACCGGTATGGCTGTTCCGGCTACGGTACAGATTCGCAAGGAGAATGCCGCAGAGCCCGCTTACAGCCTGGCTACCGACTCGACGACCGGCACAACGAGCAAGATGCTCGAGGAAGGTCCGCAGTACTCGATCCATATTGCGCAGATAGGCTACGACACACTCGATATGCCGATCGCCAATATCGGTGACTCGATGAATATCGCACTGTCGCCGGTTAAGAAAGGCGAAGTATTCATCGTGAAGAACCTGTATTTCGCGACGAACAAGACGCGCATCCTCAGTCGTTCGGAAGAGGCACTCCAAGCCCTGTACATGTACCTGGCTCGCAACCCGCAAGTGCGCATCAAGATCGTCGGTCACACCGATAACGTTGGTAAGGATGCGGCGAACCAGAAGTTGTCTGACGGACGTGCCAACGAGGTGATGAAAGACCTCATCGAGCGCGGTATCGCGCCGGAGCGTATGGAGGCTGAAGGTCGCGGCGAGAGCCAACCGATCGACACCAACGACACCGAAGAAGGTCGTCAGAACAACCGTCGTGTAGAGATTGAAATTTTGTAACGGGAATATACGGATTAAAACAGGACCATCACGGGACCATGTCCCGAGAACTAAATAAAAAAAGTACAATTAGAACAATATGAAACGATTCATCAAATCGCTAACATTAGTAGCATTGTTTGCGAGTTACTGCATCCCCTCTTTGGCACAGGCTCCCTCCACGGAAGGCAAAGACTTCTGGGTGACGTTCTTGCGAGCTGATGGTGATAAGCCTGAGGAACTAAAACTCACTATCTCCGCGCAGAAAGCATGTACAGCAGTTATTGAGAACCCGACAACGGGGTACAGAAAGGAATTGTCAATTGCGGATAACTCTGCCGTTCAAGAGGTCATTCCTAAGGCTCATTGTTATAGTTCCGATAACACTGCGCTCACTTATACCGCGCTGCACGTCACCGCGAAAGAGAACGTGTCCCTTTTTGCCGGCAACTATCGTAACAAATCGTTTGATGCAGCCAATATCCTTCCGACGGATGCCTTGTTAGACGACTATCTCATCCAGACCTACCCTGCATCCGACCACGATAACGCAAAGGACTCTTCCAAGCCCAAACCGCAAGGTAGTCATTTTGCGATTGTAGCTGTGGAGGATGGCACCACCGTGGTAGATTATACTCCAACCGTAAAGGCGAATGGGAAAACCGGTCCGCAACAAATAGAGTTAAAGAAAGGCCAAGTATGCTATGTATGGACGGGAGAAAGTTCGAATACTAATCCGGATGACTACGATTTGAGCGGTACTGTCGTAAAGGCACAAGGCGGCAAGAAGATTGCGGTGTTCCAAGGATGCCCGCACACCAATGTGCCCTACTTGGTACGCAACCGCGACCACCTTTTCTCGCAAGCTATGCCTACGGCATACTGGGGAACAGAGTTTGGTATTACCTCTTCCTTGTTACGTCGTCGTGACATCGTAGCCGTCATGGCTATCAACGATGGCACGCAGGTATATATCAATAACGAAGACGGTGAGCCCGAACTCGTACACACCTTCAATTTCAATTCCAGTGATCCGCAAGAGCGCAAGCATTACTGGACCTTCGAGCTCGGTCAATATACCGCCTATTGCAATAGTGCGGAATCGCCTTATAACGGCAAACTCGCTGCTCCGTTAGTAGTTGACTCCTCATGTTACATCACTACTTCGTGTCCGGCAGGTGTGCACCTCATTATGGCCTCCAACCGTTATGACCTTGCAGACCCGAATCAAGATGAACCGGATTCTGACCCTGCATTGTTGTGGATTAGTCCGATTGAGCAGGTTATTAAGGAGATTAATTTCGCGACATACGACAAAGGTATCAATACGCACTATGTGAATATTGTGACTCCTACTGCGAATGTGCCCAATATGACCTGTGATGGAAATAGTATTCAGCAATATTTCCTTCCTGTTTTCGGAAAAGAGGATTATTCTTACGCCCGTATCCCAATTACCACCGGCGGACACAATCTAAAAGGTACCTTAGGTTTCATCGCGCATGTGTACGGATACGGAGAGAAAGCTTCGTACGCCTACTCTTGCGGATCTTCGACCGTACAGCGCAGTATATCGTTCAACGACCTGCCACTCGAGATTGATAGCGTTAGTAAAACTACTTTCTGCGTGAACGAAGAGATAGAGATGAGGCTCAACATCGGTAACAACGACTATCAGAGCGTACACTGGGACTACGGAGACGGCGTGACGTATGACTCCGATCCGAATGAGTCAAGCGCCGAAATGCGTGTATCGCGCCATACCTACACCGCGCCGGGATGGTATGATTTGCGGGTTCTGGCAAAATATATCAACCCGTGTACCGGACAACCATTCAACGACACGCTCGGCTTGCGGTTCCGCGTCAATCGTCCCGATACGATTCGTCATACCGGCAGCGATTGCGTAGATCCGGATTATACAGGAAAAATGACTATACTCGACACTGTTCCCTACGGCTGCGATTCTATTGTCATCATCCAGAAATTCCTGCATTACAACTCAGCGTATGACACAGCGGTGTATGCCGAAGACTACTATCAACTCAAAGATTCGATTTATACGACCTCGACAGTTGTCAACGACACCATCCTGAACCGCGAGCTTTGCGACTCCGTCATCACATGGCATATCAACATTGTGAAGTGCCTCGGTATGCAGTTTGAGAACAAGCCGGAAGAACAAGAGATTTGTGCCGGAGACGGAAACTTGGATATTCCGTTCTCATACAATCGCGATGGCGATCACCTCAACGCCTACCTGTGCCTCGTGAAGCACGATCCTACGGCCGAATGGGGTTACCGCTTAATTGACACGACCCTCATTGATGTGGTAGAGAAAGGCGAAGAAGGCGACCGCAAGTTGGCTATAGTCAATCTGCCGATTAGCGAGTGGGCACCGGGCCGCTATGTAGGTTGTATCCTCATGGAAGATGCGAACTGTAAGATCATCAAAGATGGCGTTGAGGTGCCCTCCGTTGAGCAGTCCACAGCGCTGGATATCACCGTCAAATATCCGGAGGATATCATGGTCTTCCGCTTCAACAACGTCCTCGCGGTATATCAAAAGGGCTTTGGTGGCAACAAGGGCTATGACTTCGTAGCATACCAATGGTATCTGAACGGAGAAGAGATCGATAAACAGAAGAATCCGTCTGCAGCGACCTCTATCTTCCATTCCGAAGAGATCTTCACGCCGGGCGACGAGTACTACGTGATGCTCACGGAGAAAGGCAAAGAGCCCGTTCCTTCCTGCTCGTTCTTTGTACCCAGTGCGGAGGAACTGGATGACTATACTCCGAAACAGGATGGCGAGACGGCGAATAATGCGCCGCAAGCCAGCAAGAAAGTTATCAACAGTCGTATCTGCGTCGAGTTTGACGGACGCACGTACGACATGTACGGTCAACGCGTGAAATGAGAAATCTCTTTCGACAGAATGCCGTATTTATATCGCTAAGCCTGGTGCTTTTGATAGCATTGGGCTTAGCCCTTTTATGCGTTGAGAAAGGCGATTTGCACCTGCTGCTCTGCAATCACCACACGCCCGCGCGCGATTTATTCTATAGGTATTATACGCAGGTAGCCGAATGGTTCCCGTACGTAGTATGCGTCGCCATTCTGCTTTTCGGACGACTCGGCGACGGACTGTTTGCATCGGCCTGCCAAGCGTTCGCAGCGCTTACCACGCAGATTATCAAGCATATCCTCGTCGCTCCCCGTCCTCTCACTTGGTTTGCGGAGCACATGCCGGACGTACAACTGCCCTTAGCCGAAGGTGTCCGGATGAACTACTGGCTCTCCTTCCCTTCCGGACATACGACGTCTTTCTTCGCGCTCGCGTTTGCGGTGTGTATCCTATTAACTAAGAGCCCTAGGATTTCTAGTCTCCCTAAGATCCTGGTTCAGTTCCTGCTCTTTTTTGCGGCTGCGTTGGGCGGGTACAGCCGCATTTATCTGAGCCAACATTTCGCAGCGGATGTCTTCGGCGGCATGCTGGTAGGATGTCTTATCCCAATCGTATGTTATGCTATTTTTAGCCGTTATGAGGACAAAAAATGGTATAATTATAGGGTTTTACAAAAAAAATGACCCCTAAAGTGCATTTTTTTTCAAAAAAATTTGGTCAATTCAAAAAAAAACAGTACTTTTGCACCCGCTTTCGAAAAGGAAGTAAGATTGAGGGCGTTTAGCTCAGCTGGTTTAGAGCATCTGCCTTACAAGCAGAGGGTCTGCGGTTCGAATCCGTAAACGCCCACAGGATACCGAAAGGTATCCTTTTTTTGTTTTTTTCTTGCTTATTACAAAAAAAAGCAGTAATTTTGCAGTCGCAAAATTGTTTGATGTATGATAACGTTTATTATTGCATTGGTTTTATTGGTAGTAGGCTTCTTTACCTACGGTGTATTCGTAGAGAAGGTTTTCGGTATCGAGCCGGAGCGTAAGACGCCGGCCTTGACGAAGACGGACGGTGTGGATTATGTGCCGATGGCGCCATGGCGTATCTTCTTGGTGCAATTCCTGAACATCGCCGGCTTGGGTCCTATCTTCGGCGCCATCATGGGTATTTTCTACGGCCCTGCGGCCTTCCTGTGGATTGTGTTCGGTACGATCTTCGCCGGAGGTGTACACGATTATCTGAGCGGTATGCTCTCTATTCGCAAGGGCGGCGCATCGCTACCGGATATCATAGGAGACGAGTTGGGGAACGGCGTAAAGGTCTTCATGCGCATCCTCTCGTTGGTGCTGCTGATCTTGCTGACGACGACTTTCTTAAGCGGGCCTGCGACCTTGCTCCAAGGCCTTGCGGGGCTCAAGACCATGCAGTTTAGCGGCCATATGATTCCCATCGTATGGGTACTGATCATCTTCGGATATTATGCGCTCGCGACGGTGCTTCCTGTCGATAAACTCATCGGCCGTTTCTACCCTATTTTCGGCGGCATATTGCTGTTTATGGGTGTTGGTATTATGGTCGTAATGCTCGGTTGGCACAGCGGCGAAATGCCGGAAGTGTTCGACGGCTTGCAGAACCGACAGACGAATGGTCTGCCGCTCTTTCCGATGATGTTCGTAAGCATTGCCTGCGGAGCTATCTCGGGTTTCCACGGCACGCAGAGTCCTATCATGGCGCGCTGCGTGACCAATGAGCGCCAAGGTCGCTGGATCTTCTACGGCGCGATGGTGGCCGAAGGTATCTTAGCCTTGATCTGGGCAGCCGCAGCGGGCACCTTCTTCGCCAATCCCGAGACGGGTCTCTATGGTATTGACGGTCTGCAGGCTTTTGCAGCGGAGCACCCGGGCGAGAATATTGCGGCTCTTGTGATTGATAAAGTGAGTCGTTCCTGGCTCGGCACGGTAGGCGGTATATTGGCCATTATCGGTGTGATAGCTGCGCCTATCACGAGCGGCGACACCGCTTTGCGTTCGGCCCGACTCATCGTCGCGGACTATCTGAAGTTGGACCAGAAACCTATTCACAACCGTCTGATGCTGGCACTGCCGCTGTTCCTCTGCGTGTTTGGTATGGTGTTCGTGGACTTCAATATCGTATGGCGCTATTTCGCGTGGACCAACCAATCGTTAGCAGTGTTCACATTATGGGCGGGCACCGTCTGGCTCTACAGGCAAAAAACAACCCCTGCCCTCTCTCAAGGACAGGAGCGTTTCCGATTCGGTTATCTTATTGCGTTGATACCGGCACTGTTTATGACAATGGTCTGCAGCAGTTATATCTTAATAGCTCCGGAGGGCCTGAACATGTCTCCGAAAATACGTTGGATAGGTTATGCGATAGCCGGAGCGGTGACCTTCATCAGTCTCATCGGCTTCATTACATGGGCCAAGAGAGCCGCAAAGAATATCTAACATTCGGGATTGTTTCGGCAACGGCTCGTAAACGGCTCGTTTACGGAGCGAAAACAGCGTGCGAACGATATTTTTTGTTAAAATGCAAATATGAAACATTTTATTCAGGCATTAGTCATTTGTATATTGGCGGGCACTTGCAGTGCTCACGCAATAAACATAACCATTACTACCAGTATAGGAAACAGCACCCCCTATGCCCAGGAAAATCTTTTGCTGTTCACACATAACGAAGCGCATCCGATAGACAGCGGATGGATTGCGTCTCCACAAGAAACTACACACAAAGTGCTCATTTTTCATACGCAATCCGGAGATTACATCAATATCTCCAAGTTGGAAAGAGGCTATCATCTATTCTTCGCACAAATCGGCGATTCTTGTATATGCCAGCGATTTTACAAGCGCAACACCTCTATTACCAAAGAATTGGACATCATTACCGAAGACGCGGTATTGGTATCTCCGCATCAAATCCGTTTTACCATTCAAGAGTCAGGCAAGGAAGAAGCGCCTCACGTGGACAGTTTATGGATAGTAGGGCGGAAGAACTCTTGTGCAAATCCCGACACAGTGTATATGCGAACAAGCGCTCAATCGGGAGACATCATTGATATCAAGCCGCTATTAGGCAACTCGGAAAATGAGTTCCAATGCATCGCATGGATTAACGGAAGTGATTATTGGAGCAATAGTTTCTACTATTGCGGCGAATGCGAATCCTATACAAATATGGACGTCTCCTTCACCAACATTAACCCACATAACCTTATCGTTAACATCTTCAACGGAGAAGCGCCTGCTCCCACCGTGGATAGTCTGTGGATTACATCTATCTATTCATCGCATCGTACTCTCCTAACACGTACTGCGTTAACGGATGGCGACACCATTGATCTGGCTCCCATGGTCGGTTTGACGGAAAATTCGTATTTGGCATGGTTGCGTTGGGGGGACTGCGTTCAAGTGTATGAATTCCGCTTCAACGGATTGGATTTTGATTATTGCCTGGAAGCAGGAGTATGGTGGGTGCACATAGAGAGAGACTATAATGTCCCCGTTCTGCGATATTACTTGCGTGATTATGACAATCAGGACATAATAAACATCCATGTGGATAGTGTATGGATAACAACCTACGACTATCAGGCGCCTCCTGAGTATGTATGTTCCGTTCAGGGACAGCCGACTGAAGCAATAGATATATCCGCCCTAAAGAATGGTTACTATGAGTTGTATGTACAAACAGGAGAATGCGTTGTTTCCATGCCTTTCCATACATACCAAAACACGAATGGTATAAACGACATCCAAGAAGATAAGCAACCTTCAGCCACTAAAATTCTTCACGAAGGACAAATCTTAATCGGCCGGAAGGGAAGGATATATACACTTACGGGACAAGAAATCCACAACACAAGACAATAGCATACATGCTATTGCGCCACATTATAGTAGCACTTTCTTGTTGCCAACGAGATACAAGCCGGCGGGCAATGCATCAATATAATTGATTTCGCCGGTGAGTGTTATTGTGCGGATGAGCAGTCCTGCCGTTGTGTACACATTCAGTTTCTGACCTTGTCTCTCTTGCGGGGCGATGATAATAATCGATCCGTGGTCTGCAAAAACACGTAGACCGGAAGTGCTTACATTCTCTATTGCGGTACTGTTCTCACAGATGGCAGTGACGAGTGATGTTGGTGCAATAGCCCCTTTGCTAGCACCCGCATAGAGGTATTGGTCTTTGTATTTGAGATCAGCCGTTTGGTTCCCGCTTCCGTCATTCCAAATGATATTCCACGTATCATTAATCTCCCCGAAGCCCTCCGGAACAATAAATTTATATTTGTCGTTGCCCAAAGCCGTCGCTTTCTTGCCCGGCCAATTGCCACATACTTGCACCGTACTACCGGTACCTGTGTGCCATATATAACAATTAATCGACGTACCGAAGTCGCTTGATTTCAAGAAGAAGACCGCATGCTCGCTCTCGTCCGTCAGACAAGGGTCGACAGGCTCTACCGGATCACCTCCGGGGTTACCGGGTTCTTCCGTGAGTTCCATCTCCGTGCCGTCCCATGTAGGATCGGGGATATTCTTGGGCGACGAAGTATAGATATACTTCCCGTCCTCGCCTATCTTGCCCGGCGCAGGGGTCTTGTCGGTCGAGAGCACATACACGCGGAGGTTGCCTTTTCCGGAGCAGGAGACGGAGATCTTACCGTCCGTCACATTCTTCGTGTCGCCCGTCACACAGTCGATATAGGTTCCATTAAGAATACCGGAGAAGGTCGCATTCCCGCTGATGCAGACCAGCGCATAGCTGTCCGTATTGGCGTCGGTATAACGGCGCTTGAAGGCAAAAGAGCCCGAGCAGCCCTCTACGGAGTACTGCCCTTTGCGGAGCGCCGGCACCGCCATGCGGATCTTGCTCAAACGCCGGATATGTTGGGCCAAGGGATGAGAGAGAGAGGTCGCGAGGTTTCCCGTTGCATCGCTGTATTCCGCAAAATCGGTGGTATGAACAGTACCCTTTATATATCCGCCGAAATAGGCACGTCCGGAGTTCTGCAGGGCGATATTCGTGCCTTCGTCGATACGTTTGCCTTTCTGGAACTCCACTTCCGAGCCGTAGAAGATACAGGGGATACCACGGTGGGTGAACATCAGCGACAGATTCTCCGCCCAGGTGTCCTGAGGCTTGGAGAAACGGTTGAACTGCACCTCGTCCGGCGCGTAGTCGTGAGAGTCCACATAGACCACGTTCCATGTCGCGTCGTTATAATATTTGTCGTTGGACGGATTGGCGATGTTCCATGCCTGCGCGGCGCTGGCGAAGTTCCAATGCACGGGGAAGTCGATGACGTTCAGTCCGGAAGCCTGCGAATAGTCGGGCGTATGGTATTCATTGCCGCTGAGCAGGGCGTTGTTCGAGGTCGGTTGACCGGATAAAGTGCCGTAGTCATCCTCGGCCTGCTGCCATACGGACTGCCAGTTGGTGTGCGAGGTGCATGGCGAGCCCTCCATCTCCACGAGATTATCCCATGAAGCGGCGGTGTTATCCCAGGGGTAGCTTTTTGACTCCGCCCAGGTATAATAGAACGGCGAGAGGTTGGCATGCTCGCGGTAGAGGATGGAACTGTAGCGCGCGCATACCTCCGCGAACATATAGAACGGAGTGCCGCCGCGTTTGTCTTTCGCCGCTTCTCCCGCCGCAAGGAATGCAGGGATGAAGGCGTTGTTGAAGGACAGACGGGGTATATGACCGCCGGTGTCGATACGGAAACCGTCTACGCCCATCTTAATAAACGAAGTGTAGCACTTTATCAGGTACTCATAGACGGCGGGATTCTCCGTATTCAGGTCCACGCAGTCGCCGGCGATCTGGAAGAACCAGCGGTTGGGCTCGTCCCAGTTGCCATGCGCGAAATGATGCCATAAGTTATGGGAGTCGTAGTTCTTTTTCCGGCCGTTCTCATCGGATGAATTCTTCATCTTCGACAGTCGCGCCGCATATTGTTTGCCGGCCTCCAGCTGCGCATAGTTATCGGGCAGCAGACCGCCGTCTTTCTGCGTGAAAGGCACCATGCAGTCCAGCGACGATTGGTCGGCAGACCAGTCCCGCTCGAAGAGTTTGCAGAGGTTGGCTTCGCCGAAATTACCCGTGTGATTAAGAACGATATCCAGGATGATCTTCATTCCTCGCGCGTGGGCTTCGTCGATGACCGTCTGAAAACTGACGCCCTCCGATTCATGGCGATGGTCCACCTTCGAGAAATCGTGCGCATGGTAGCCGTGGTAGTCATATCCGGACGCGTTCTCCACGATTGGCGTGATCCATATCGCTGTAAAACCAAGCGCTTTGATGTAATCCATCTTCTCGATCAGCCCTTTGAAATCTCCGCGCCAAGCGGGGTCACCGGCGTTCTTCGACTGGTTGTCCCAACACTGCGTGTTGTTCGACGGGTCGCCGTCATAGAAACGCGTCGGCAACAGGAAATAAATCTGCTCGTCACGAAAATCCGTACGCGAAGGGAAATAGGTCGCCGCGGCAGCAGGGACTGCGAGCAAGAGAGCAAGCGCAAAGAAAACGATTTTTCTCATGGCATCTATTGTAAATTTTTCGCAAAGTTACACTTTTTTTTGCATATATGCAAATATTTTAGTAATTTTGCACCGCGAATTGTGTGAAATGATACGAACAGCTACTTATATCATCTCCAGTCCGGATGTCAAGGATTGTCCGAAGACGGGCAAACCCGAATACGCCTTTATCGGGCGCAGTAATGTGGGCAAGTCCAGCCTGATCAATATGCTGTGCCATAATCCGAAGTTGGCGAAGACCAGTCAGAAACCCGGAAAGACCTTGCTCATTAATCACTTTTTAGTTGAGAGTGGAGAGTTGAGAGTTGAGAGTAGTTCAAAAGTAGAAAGTAATAAGTGGTATCTCGTTGATCTGCCTGGCTACGGCTTTGCGCAGACGGGACTGAAGCAACGCGAGGCGCTACGCAAGATGATCGAGCGCTACTGTCTGCTGCGCGAGGAAATGGTGTGCCTGTTCGTGTTAGTGGACTGCCGGCATGAGCCGCAGAAAATAGACCTTGAGTTCATGGCTTGGCTCGGCGAGAACGGCGTTCCGTTCGCCATCGTCTTCACCAAAGGCGACAAGTTAGGCAAAGTGCGGCTCAAAGAGAACGTAGAGGCGTATAAGAACCGCCTGTTGGAAGAATGGGAAGAACTGCCGCCCGTCTTCGTCACCTCGTCCGAGACCGGTTTCGGCGGCGAGGAGCTCACCAATTATATCGAAGAGTTGAACGAAAGCATAAAATCTTAATAATCGTGTACTTTTTTGCATAGCTTTTGCATAGCATAAGACCAGCACAAGACCAGCATAAAACCCCGATCAGCATACAATGCGCAAAATCTTAAAAATAGTAAACTTTTTGGTGCTTTGTTTCTGCAGCCTTTTTTCTTACGCGCGCACGGCACGCGTGTATGGGTATGTGGTGGATCAGGACAATGTGGGTATCGAGTTGGCGAACGTAGCGGTGCTGAACACCGACCGACCGATCGGCACGGCTACCAACAAAAACGGCTATTACGAACTGCTGCTCGACGAAGCGGACACGGTGGTGCTCGCCTACTCGATGATTGGTTATACGACGGTGCAGCAGCGTATCTTCGATGTGCGCGACGTGATTAATATCAACGTGCAACTACTGACGGACGAACAGGTGCTGACGGAGATCGAGGTGCGCGGTATCAAGCATACGCAAGGCACGATGGATTATATCGACGCGACGACGACGCGCGTCATGCCGGATGCTACGGGCGGATCCATCGAGTCGCTGCTCATCACCTTCGCCGGCGTCAGTCAGACCAACGAACTCAGTAGCCAATACAACGTCCGCGGCGGGTCGTTCGACGAGAACTCCGTCTACGTCAACGGCATCGAGGTGCACCGCCCTATGCTCATTCGCTCCGGGCAACAGGAAGGACTGAGTTTTGTCAATCCAGAGATGGTGGAGAACGTCCATTTCTCGGCGGGCGGATTCAGTGCCAAATACGGCGATAAGATGGCATCGGTCTTGGACATCACCTACAAGCGTCCGACGGCCTTCGAGGCCAGTCTCAGCGCGAGTCTCTTGGGCGCACAGCTCTATGTGGGGCACGGCGACAGTACTTACTCGATGATGCACGGCCTGCGCTACAAGACCAGCAAATACATGCTCGGCGGACTGGCCACCACCGGTAACTACGACCCGACCTTCATCGACTATCAGACCTATATCACATGGAAGGTGAAAGGTGAAAGGGGAAAGGTGAAGGGGGAAAGGGTTCCTTGGGAGATGGCCTTCCTCGGGAACGTCAGCCAGAACGACTACCGCTTCACGCCGGACAGTCTGAGTGAGTCCTTCGGCGGACAGAACGCCAAGACGCTTAATATCTATTACGAGGGCCAGGAGAAAGACCGCTTCCTCACGGCTTTTGCGGCGCTGAGCGCGAATGGAGAATTCAAAATTAAAAATTCAAAATTAAAAATTGGTTTTGACCTCAGCGGTTATTACTCCAACGAGCGTGAGAATTTTGACATCACCGGCGAGTACGTGCTGTCCAATGGTCCGTCCAACGGGTCTGCGTCGTCCTATTCGCGCGACGATGCGCTCGATCCTTCCGGTCAGACGGACATGCTCGGTACAGGTATCTACCACCTGCATGCGCGGAATGTCCTCGAGTCGGGAGTCATCACGCTGGCGCATCACGGCGCATGGAAGCGCGGACAGAACACCCTCAGTTGGGGCGTGAGCGGTCAGGCGGAACTGATACGCGACTATATCAGCGAGTGGGAATGGCGCGATAGTGCAGGCTACTCCATGCCGGACGACGGCCATTCGATGGAACTCTTCTACACCCTCCGCGGCCACTCCGACATGACGACCGCGCGCGTACAAGCCTACCTCCAGAACGAGCATAAATGGAACACAACTTCGGGCCAGTGGATACTGACCGTCGGCGGACGACTCCAGTGGTGGAGTTGGAACAATGAAGTGCTGCCCTCGCCCCGCGCGTCCGTGGAATGGATACCGGGTTGGAAGCGCGACTTCTGTTTCCGCCTCGCGACGGGTCTGTACTACCAGGCGCCGTTCTATAAGGAGCTGCGCGACACCATCACCGACGAGCTCGGGGTGACGCGTATTCACCTCAACAAAGACCTCAAGGCGCAGCGCTCCGTGCATGTTGTGCTCGGCGGCGACTATTATTTCCGCGCGTGGGGACGACCGTTCAAATTCACGATGGAGGGATATTACAAGCATATCGACCGGATGGAGAGTTATACGGTGGATAATGTGCGCGTGCGCTACTCGGGCAAGAACGACTCGCAAGGCTACGCGACGGGTTTGGACCTCAAGTTGTACGGCGAGTTGGTGCCCGGCGCGGATTCCTGGATATCGTTCTCTACGATGATGGCGCGCCAGCATTTCATCACCGGCGGACCGTGGATACCGAGTCCTACGGAGCAGCGGTGGAACTTCTCCATGCTCTTCCAGGACTATATCCCGCAACTGCCGCAACTTAAGTTCCACCTCAAGATGCAGTTTGCCGAAGGCCAGCCTTTCTACGCGCCGCGCAACAACCTCAGTTGGGGACGTATGCCGATGTACAAGCGTATCGACCTCGGCGCGACCTATGTCTTCAATGCCCAGACGGCGAAGTTCATGCGGGCGCCGAGCGCGAAGCACGTCAAGCAGTGGGCGATCCAGTTCGAGGTGTTCAACCTCGTAGGATGGCGAAACGTCAACTCTTATTTCTGGGTGGCGGACGCGTTCGGCAAGCAATGGGCGAGCCCGAACTACCTGACCGGCAGACGGTTTAACCTCAAAGTCACAGTGGACCTGAGGTGATTGATGATTGATGATTGATGATTGATAATTGATGATTTAAAAGATATAATGAAAACTGAGGAAACACCGATGATGAAGCAGTTCCGCGACATCAAAACGCAATATCCGGATGCGATGTTGCTCTTCCGTTGCGGCGACTTCTACGAGACTTATGCGGAGGATGCGGTGAAGGCGTCGAAGATCCTGAATATCACGCTGACACATCGTTCGAACGGCGGCAGTAGTGCTATGCAGGCTTTGGAGATGGCGGGCTTTCCTTTCCATGCCCTCGACACCTACCTGCCCAAACTGGTGCGGGCGGGTCTGCGCGTAGCGATATGCGACCAACTCGAGGATCCTAAACTGACGAAGAAACTCGTCAAGCGCGGGGTGACCGAACTCGTCACGCCGGGCGTCAGCTATTCGGACACGACGCTCACGCAGAAGGAGAACAACTGGGTAGCGTGCCTGCATTTCGACAAGCACGTCATCGGCGTCGCCTTCCTCGATATCTCCACCGGTGAGTTCCTCGCCGGCCAGGGCGACAGCGACTATATCGACAAACTGCTCACCAACTTCGGGCCGAAAGAGGTGCTGCACCTGCGCGGACGCAAGGCCGACGTAGAGAACCTGTTCGGCTCCAAATACTTCACCTTCGAACTCGAAGACTGGATGCTCGTCGAGTCCACCGCCAAGGAGCGCTTGCAGAAACTATGGGGCGTCAGTTCGCTCAAAGGTTTCGGTCTGGACAAGATGCCGGCGGGCGTGACAGCGGCGGGAGGTATCCTCATGTATCTCGATATGACGCAGCACCTGCAGACGGGGCATATCCAGCACCTGAGCCGTATCGAAGAAGACAAATATGTCTGGCTCGACCGCTTCACGGTGCGCAACCTCGAACTCACGGGCGGGCAGCGCGAGGACAGCTGCACGCTGTTCGACATCATTGACCGCACCATCACCCCGATGGGCGGACGTATGCTGCACCGATGGATGGCTTTCCCGCTCAAAGAAGTACGGCCGATTCGCAATAGACAAACGGTGGTTGAGCACCTGTTCCGCCAACCCGAGGCGCGCGAGACAATCCGCGAGTCACTCGAGCAGGTCGGAGACCTGGAGCGTATCGTAAGCAAGATATCCACGGGTCGTATCGGTCCGCGCGAGATGGTGCAACTGGCGCGCGCTTTACGGGCTATCGTGCCTATCAAGCGCGTATGTGAAGAGGCGCGGGACAACGCCTACCTGTCGCTGCTGGGCGAAGAACTCGATGCGTGCTCCGAGATGCGCATGCGTATCGAGCGGGAGATCAATCCCGACCCGCCTTTGGCACAAGGCCGACCGAACATCATTGCCCGCGGCGTAGACGTGGAGCTGGACGAACTGCGCGCTATCCAGTCCGACGGAAAAGACTACCTGCTGCAAATCCAGCAGCGCGAGAGTGAACGAACGGGTATCAGCAGCCTTAAGATAGGGTATAACAACGTCTTCGGCTATTACCTCGAGGTACGCAACACGTATAAAGAGCAAGTGCCGGCGGAGTGGATCCGCAAGCAGACGCTGGTCAACGCCGAGCGCTATATCACCGACGAACTCAAGACCTACGAAGAGAAGATCAACTCCGCCGAGGAGCGTATCCAGATCATTGAGAACCGGCTCTATCAGGAGTTGATGCTCGCGCTGAGCGAATGGGTGCCGCAGATGCAACTGGACGCAAACGTGCTGGCGCAGTTGGATTGTCTGTTGAGTTTCGCGACCGTCGCCGCCGAGCACCGCTATGTATGTCCGGACGTCAACGACAGCCTCGTCATCGACATCCGTCAGGGTCGTCACCCCGTGATAGAGCAACAGCTGCCGGCGGGCGAACAGTATATCGCAAATGATGTGCTGCTGGATAACAACAGCCAACAGATCATCATCATCACCGGTCCGAATATGGCCGGTAAGTCCGCCCTACTCCGCCAGACGGCGCTCATCGTGCTGCTCGCGCAGATGGGTTCGTTCGTGCCCGCCGAGAGCGCGTCTATCGGTATCGTCGATAAGATCTTCACGCGCGTCGGCGCAAGCGATAATATCTCGATGGGTGAGTCCACCTTCATGGTCGAGATGAACGAAGCGGCGTCGATCTTGAATAACCTCTCCGAGCGCAGCCTCGTGCTGTTTGACGAACTCGGCCGCGGCACCAGCACCTACGACGGTATATCCATCGCCTGGGCGATTGTCGAGTATATCCATGAGCACCGCGGACACGCCAAGACGCTCTTCGCCACCCATTATCATGAGCTGAACGAGATGGAGAAGACCTTCGAGCGCATCCGTAACTACAACGTCTCCGTGCGGGAGGTGAACGGCAAGATCATCTTCCTGCGCAAACTGGTGCGCGGCGGTTCGGAGCACAGTTTCGGTATCCACGTAGCGAAGTTAGCGGGTATGCCGGCGTCCATCGTTGAGCGCGCCAACCAAATCCTCGCAGACCTCGAGCGGGCGGCGAAGAACGGCGACCTGGCGAAGCCCACCGACCATATCGGCGAGACGCGCGAGGGCATGCAGTTATCGTTCTTCCAACTCGACGACCCCGTGTTGGAGCAGATACGCGATGAGGTCAAGTCGCTGGATATCAATAACCTGACGCCGCTCGAGGCGCTCAATAAACTATCGGAAATAAAACGCTTAGTAGGAGGAAAATAATATGATAAAGAAACGTTATATCTGGCGCACAGCCCTGACGGTCTCGTGCCTCATCGTCTTCCTTGGCATCGCTTTTGTCACGGAGCAGTACTACCGTCTGCATGTGAGCAACTTCCGCTCGTTCGACGGACTGGAGCACAGCTATAAGATCTATCCGGGTGCGACCATCGACTCGGTGCTCAACCTCATCGAGCAGGACTACGAGATCGGTAGCCGGCGCGACTTTGCGCTGCATGCCCGCGCGCTGGTGTTCAACTACCCCGAACCGGGTTACTACACCTTCAACGCGCAACTGGGCAACCGCGAACTCATCGAGCGGCTCAAATACGGTTACCAGACGCCGGTGCATATCACGTGGAATAACTTCGTCCGCACCCGCGAGGACCTGGCAGGCAAGGTGACGAGCCACCTGATGATGGACAGCGTCGAATTGTTAGCGGCCCTCGAGGACGATGCGTTCCTCGCGCCCTACGGGCTGAACAAAGAGACCAGCCGGTGCCTCTTTATCCCCAATACCTACGAGGTGTATTGGAACATCACGATGGAGCAACTCTTCAAGCGCATGGAGCGCGAGTATAACGTCTTCTGGAACGACGCGCGCCGCGCGAAAGCCGACTCTATCGGTCTGACGCCTATCGAGGTAGCTATCGTAGCGTCCATCGTGGAGGGCGAGAGTCATAACAAACGCGAGATGCCGCTCATCGCCAGCCTCTATATCAACCGTGTGCACAAAGGTATGCTGCTTCAGGCTTGTCCGACGGTGAAGTACGCCGTAGGCGATTTCAAACTCAAGCGCGTGCTGTATCGCCACCTGGCGGTCGATTCGCCGTATAACACGTATAAGAACCCGGGTCTGCCGCCCGGCCCGATCCGTTGTCCGTCGCCCGAGACGCTCGACATGGTGCTCAACGCGCCGAAGACCGACTATCTGTATATGTGCGCCAGTCCGGAACTGAACAACACGCATATCTTCTCGTCCTCCTACAGCGCGCATGCGGCAGCGGCTCGACAGTACCGTCATACGATGGATACCATCAACTGGGACCGCCTCAACGCCCCGCAAGAACCGCAAGAACCCCTTCCGCTGGAATGATTTGGGATAATAACGACGATATTAAGTTGGTAGAGTGCGAGAACAAGCGCCGCGCGATCCAGCACTACCTCAACGAATGCCGCGAGGAGCGGCGGCCGTATGTGTTTGTCACCTCTACGATGACCGTCAAGCCGCTGCGCCGTCTGTTAGTGCCCGTCTCGATGCTCGAGGAAGAGACCTATAAGGCGGAGATATGTACCTACCTGGCGCGTAAGACCGGCGCACATATCATCCTGCTGCAGGCCAACGACTACGGTTCGCACGCGCGGCAGAACGTCAACCGCATCGTCACGCATATTAAGGCTGTCGCGGAGAAGACGGGCGAACCCATCAGTTATGAGGTGGCGATGGCGAAGAAAGACTCCTTCAAGCTGATGCGCGAGGCGGCGGAGCGGCAGCGTGACTTCCGCCATGACCTGCTCATCCTCACCGCGAGCCGTGATTACGGGCTCGATGACATTTTATTCGGTCCGCAGGAGTTACACGCCATCCGTCAAGCCCTTGTTCCTGTCATGTTGGTCAATCCAAGGGAGGATTTGTTTACACTTTGCGACTAATACCGTCATTTTGCTAACCAAATTTTACAAAATTTAGTTTTTAAGCACTTTTTTGCAAAAATATTTGGTCAGTTGATGTAAAAGCAGTACTTTTGCACCGTGTTTTTCATGGTATTAGATTTAAGGTTAAATGAAAAGATTGGGTTGTCGGGAGACAACCTTCTTTTTTTTCTTTCGTAGCCATGCACCTGGCTACAAAAGAAAAAGAAGTGCTAGCTTCTTTTTTTTTGCGGGGATTCGAAATAATCGTTCGAGCGAAGCGAGATAAGAACTCCCGACCGGGGAAGGAGAAGGCTCGCCTACTCCTTCAAAAGAAATAGGGACACCCTTTATGGATGTCCCTATTCTTTTCTGCGGAAGAGGGGGGATTCGAACCCCCGGTACAGTTACCCGTACGACAGTTTAGCAAACTGTTGGTTTCAGCCACTCACCCACCCTTCCTGGATAATAACTGAAATGTGCTTCTTTTCAAAAGCGGGTGCAAAGGTACTACAAATTTTTGAATTGACCAAATATTTTTGTACTTTTTTTTGTGTATGTCGCAAAAAAGTAGTAATTTTGCAGCGACTATGGCAAAGAATACGGAAATAGAGCGTAAGTTTTTGGTGCGTTCGGACGCGTTTAAGACGCAGGCCGTCACCAGTTATGAGATCGTGCAGGGTTATTTGTGCAAGGACCCGGAGAAGACCATTCGTGTGCGTATACGCGACGCACGCGCGTTCCTTACTATCAAGTCCTCCGTGCTGCGCGAGGGCCTCGCTAAGTTCGAGTGGGAGCGCGAGTTGGATCCGGCGGATGCCAAAGAGCTGCTCCGTCTCTGTCTGCCCGGCGCTATCTCCAAGACGCGCTATATCATCCCTGCCCCGCCCTACGAGGGTCAGGAGCGCAAATGGGAAGTGGATGTGTTCCATTCCGGCAAGAAGGCGGGACTCATCCTCGCGGAGATAGAATTAGGAGATGAGCACGAACCCATCTCCTGTCCTGACTGGATTGGCGAAGAGGTCACCGGCCAACCGCAGTATTACAACGCGAACATGTAGCCTTATTCCAGCGTATTCAGATCCACCAGTTTATTCACGATCGCATAGATCGTCAGACCCGCCGTGGAGTGGATGTTCAACTTCCGCGCGATGTTCTTACGATGCGAGATGACGGTGTGCATGGAGATACATAGCACGTCGGCTATCTCTTTGTTGCTCAGTCCTTTCACCACCTGTATCAGCACATCTTTCTCGCGTTCGCTCAGCTCTTCCGTCTGCGGTAGCAAGTGCCGACGATGCCCATGCACGTGCTCTTGGCTCAAGGCCGGCCGGAGAATATCATCTTCGATGGCACAATGGTCCGCAAAATCCTGCTCCGTATGCCATAGGTCGGACATGACACTTATCAGGAGATAGGTGATTGGTGATTGATGAGTGCTGATTGATGATTGTTCTTTGGGCGACGGGTAGTACTTGATGATGAGGTTCTTTATCTCGGTCAGCTTATCGGTGATGCGCTGGTCGTCATGCTCGTGCTCGTCATAGCGGCCTTCGTTCTCATGCTCGATATGCGTGCGTATCTCGTCCACGAACTCATCGTAGCAGCGCAGGATCAGCCCCGGGATCTTTGTTGTCGGATCGGCAGGGATGATGGCTTCAACAAGCGCACGGCGCAAGCGTGGCAAGCGAAAATCAAGGAAATACGTATGGGCATTTCTCAGGTATCGCTGCAGCGTCGGCAGGTCGATATCTTCGGGAATGGCACGCAGGTGGAAGACCTTGTAATTGACGATAGCGAGGAAAGTGGGCGTATGGACGTTATGCGCCTCGCACACCTGCTCAATGGTCTGTTCCCCTACTCCCATCTCAAGTCCGAAACGGCTGATGATCTGAATCGCATCTTCCTCGTGCGCCATCAGATCGCATATCTTATCGGTTGCTTTATACATACTCGTTGCATCGAATTCGGGTGCAAAATTACAAATTTTCTTTGACATAAGCAAATAGGAATGAATTTATTCTGTTAATTTGCATACGAATGGAGTCCGCCAAGCAGGTAGGACACCCCAAAATAAGTGAACAATACGAAGGCAAATGCAATCACGCTAAAGACGTGATAAACAATGGGATAGCTGCCGTTAAAGATCTTGCATTTCGTTTTCAGCCAAGGCATATGAAGCAAAACCGCATAGACCATCATCGTGATGAGCGCCCAAGTCTCCTTAGGGTCCCATCCCCAGTACCGTCCCCAGGACATGTTCGCCCATACCGCACCAATGAAGATGCCGGCGGTCAGGCAGAACAAGGCCGGATAAAGCAGCACTTGCGAGAACTGCATGAGTTGTTCGCGACGTTTCGGCATGCACAGTCCCAGAACACCAAGAATCATAATGACCGCAAATAGCGTGTAGGCCAACATGATGACGGACACATGGATTCCGAGTAATGGGGTCTGCAGCACAGGTTGCAAAGGCGGTTTGGGAGTAACCACACGCGTCATAACAATGGCGAGTACTACCGCAACTATCCCCAAACCGATCATCCACCACTTATGCTGTTTGCCGACCACCGCACGGAAATACGAGTTTCTTTGGCCGAAAAATACCACCATCGCTATCAACAATAAGGCATACCCGGCATACGTAATACCGATACCCCAGGGGGCGTGGTTATACGCCAGCACAACACCTTGCATGTCGCTGTCGTAGTCCGATTGACAGAAACGAAAACCGTGGTATTTAAGCGGCTTGTTCATCCGCACGATGCCTTCGTCCACCTGGAGTCCTTGTCCGTTGTTCTTGGCATCCCTATCCAACAGCCGCAACTCGGAGATGAAATCCACCGGATTGCCGTCCTTGTCGCTCACGATATGAAAATCCCAAAGGAAAAGGCTGATATCCGAATGCGGCACACGCTGCGCCTGATCGGCCCGCAGGTGTATCTCGCCCTGTTCGCCGAAGAAATGCGTCACACACGCCCCGAGGACAATGATCCCCAGGGCGATGTGCAGCAACCAAGTCGCGGGTTTAGATCGCATTGATGAAAGCCACGACTGCATCTCTGTCTTCTTTATTCAGTTTATAGAACTTCTGTGTCGGATAGTACGCATCCGAATTCGGATTATATCCATGCCACATAATAGCCTCTATGACATTGCGGGCGCGGGTATCGTGAAGACGAGCCTCATAGCGATCGCCTGTAGCCTGACGGTGGAGTCCGCGGCCCCAAAGCGGGGTAGTACGACACCAACCTGTACGGATGTCATTCTCCATGCAGAGTTTATGTTGTACCATATCGGTGTACGGCCAAATAGTCTGATTCTGATAACGCGGCATTTGCGCCGTGAAGCCCTTGAAATTATTCGGGTCACGGATCTCATCCTGTCCTGTTTTCCACGAAGGACGATGGCAATAGTCGCAACCTATCTGGGTAAAGAGTTCTTTACCGCGGAGGACTTTCTTATCGGTGACATCGCGCGCTGCAGGAACAGCCAGACCGCGGTGCCAAACCATGACTTGGGTGAACTCATCATCGGTCATCTCCTGTGGGAGAGTTTTAGACGTAAGATATGTATAGATATCTTTCTCCACATTGCCAGTAGCCCATTCGGGGTGTTCTCCATTCGGATCGATCGTCTTGACGAAATCCGGGAAAGCGGCTTGTACCTCCGGGTCAATCGAAGCGCAGGTAGCATAGACACGGCCATCGAGGTCGAGGTAATGGTACTGACGGTCAGAACGGGTCACGTTCGTGATGTTCCAGATAGCATTCGCACCCGCAGCATCCATGATAGGACCGCGCGTAAGAGCGTACGTGAAGCGTTTCGGACCCCACTGCGGGTCGTTCTTATAGTAGCCGGTATTTTGGAATCCGCCGTTCCAGAAAGCTGGGTTCAGACCATTCTTCAGCATCGGCTGACCGTCTGCGGTCTTGTCGTTGGCCTCTTTCGCATACTGATCGATGATATCCTGATCGGGAATGGCATCGAGGAGACCGGAGCCATAGACTCCGATCGTGTTCTCAAGACGCACTTCGTAACCGCCGTCAAGCAGCGCAATATCTTTGGTGATATCGTAGTTAGCTCCGTTTGACGGAAGTGCTTCCAAAGCAGAGCGGAACTGAGCTTGTGCCGAGTAGAGTGCGGAAGTAGGAATAGTCACATCCGGATAGCGAAGCTCGTATTTTTCGCCATCTGCAAATTGATTGCCGTGCTCATCGGTCACCGTTTTCCATTCCACAGTGATCTGCGAGGGATCGATAGGAGCTTTGAATGGTGCAACGCCGAAAAGTTGTGGCATTCCTGCTACCCAAGATACGTAAGGTTCTGACGGTTTTGACGGATCGTAGAGCACAAGGAGAGTACCGTTACCTACGTTCTTCGCATCGTATTTACCCGCAGGCACCGAAGTACCATGGGAATAATTAGGATGACAATGCTGGCAGGATGCGCGTACATAGACGGGACCCAGGCCATGCTGGCGTCCGGTAGGATTGGTGACATACTCTGTCTCGGCTACCTGGTCACCCTGCGTAAATTTCAGGCCGGATCCAACCGCTTCGGTAGCGGGCGTAGGTTGACGGAATGCCATAGAGGAGGTGATAGTAGTGGTACCTGTTTTACCTCCGGTATAAAACCAATCCGGTTTGTCGTCTATTTGGGGACCATCGCCTGAGCCTTCGGCTTTGCAGCCTACTAAAGCCACAGCGGCGAGTGCCGTTAGGAATAAAAATGATTTTTTCATGATTCTATTATTTTACGATAATTGCCTTAACATCTTTTGCGAGCAGTTCACCCACTTTTTCTACTGCCTCCATAGCGGCTTTTACCTGCGGGTTGTTCTGCGCCGTGCTCTCAAAATTCTGGATAGCTTCGATAGCTGCAATAGCCTCTTCGATAGCTTTGCGAACCTCTGCATCCACCTTCGGGTCCTGGCTGTAGATATAATTAGAGATGGAGAAATCGCCTGCCTGTGAACCTTCGTAGGAATTCTTGATAGAACGGATATTATCCGCGAAATCGCGTGTGGAGGTGCAACTATACGGAGACTCGATATAGTCTCTTTCCTTATCCGTACTGCTCAGATAGGGGTTACCCATCTTCAGACCGGCTACCTCATCGGCGATATTTACGCATCCATCGATGATTTCCTCGGTTGCATGCTGATAGGATTTATAGAGCGAACCGGCTTGTCCGGCATTCACCATATACTCGCCGTAGTTCTCGCCGTAACTCATCGACTCGTCATCCTCGGTGATGATGGCTTCTTTCGCTGCAGAAACTTCGCCTGCCCAACTATCCTCGATGAGGATTGCCTGCTGTACAAGATCCGTCACTACACCGAGCAGATAAGCAGATTCTGCTTTGGAGAGATTGGTGGCGTGCGGATTGCCTGTTCCGACAGCGCGTCCGCCCTGCTCTACCGATTCAAAGAGCATATATTCCGCAGCATGGAAACCCTGCAGGGACGGACCGAGATTATTCTTGACATAAGCTACGCCGTCTGCTTCTATATCTTTCATTTGGTCGAGGTTTTTGAGAAGGTTACTCATTGCTGTGAAATCGAGAGGCCATGTATCGATATGGGGGTCGATATTATGCGCAGCGGCAGGTCCGTAAAGGAACGCTTCGCTTTGCTCCCAATACTTACGCATAGCACGCCAAGCTTCACCGGCTTCCTTCATCGTTTGGGTGTAATCTTTTCCATCGTTAACGGCTGTATTGATCTCTTTTACTTTTTCCAAGAGGACCAGTCCTTCGTCCGCCATTGAACGATAGGTAGCAATAACCGTGTTTTCTACATAAGGCGTCATAGCGCGTTTAAGCGCAGCCTCTTTGTCTGAGACAACTTCGGAACTTCCTCCGTTGTTGTTGCATGCTACCATAGCTGTGAAGCATGCAGCACATAGTGCGAATTTGAAAATCTTTTTCATAATGATTAATTTTTAAATGTTGTTATTAGAGTTGATAAAATCCTGCATAAACGATACCAACGGCAATCTGGGGTTCGTCATTATAGAGTTTTCCCCGCGTGCCATCCGTGCGCGTTCCTTTTTTGAGGATGCCGTATGAGAACTCCGCTTTCACCCCTATCTGTTTGATAGGGAAATAGTTTATTCCCACGGCTGCGCGGTGTCTCCCGCACCATGCAGCTTTATCGGTGAGTTGACCGTCATATTTGAACATGGAGTCGTAGTAATCATAGCGTGCGAAAACGTAGAACTGCTGCTTTTTCTCCACGAGCTTGCGGTTCAGAGAGAAGAAATCATATCCCGCTTCGATACCTGCTGCGAGTGCGTCGGAAGCCACATCTTGTTTCTTGGAAACACTTTCGCGGCGCATCTGCGTCTTATTGTATTGCGAGATAAGCGCTGCATCGCTAAGATGCCCATATGTGAAACTACCGCGGAGAATAATGCCATGATCCTTGTATTGGAAATCAAATGCCCCGATAGAGACGGTACCTTTGACATCCTTATAGGCACTCGCGTCCAGTTCGGCATTGGATTTGGAGAGGGTGTTTCGGAACGAATTGCCGCAGTATCCGGAGAGGGAGAGACGCAAACCTTTCACGCCGGTATAATCCACTCGCGCAGCACCGGCAAACACATTCGCCAACTTAAACTCATACGGACTGCCGGCGCCTGTTTTAACCCAGTTTTTCGTACCAAAGCGGTCACTATCGAGTCCGGGCAGAAACATCGCCTGATAGTGCCATCCGTTAGGCGTGGATCCCATGAACGTGAGTGCCACTTCATGCCATGTAGATGGGATGATCGTAAAATCTCCGGCATTACGATAGACGCCGAAATATTCCGTCGGTTCATGGTGGGCATTCAGTCCGCCGACCGGTATCACCTGCATACCCGCGCGCAGGATCGCATAGCGGTTGAAAGCTTTCTGCAACCAGAACTGCTCCAGCGCCACTTCGCCGCCGCGCTCGATCTCACTCTCGTACTCGCCGCCTTCTTCCTCTTCGATCTCCACCGCGCTCTCCGTGCCGCCGTGCTCAAACTCAATCTCCGTAGCTACGCTCCATCCTTTGCCGAAATCATAGCCCAGATACAGCACCACGTGAGGCAAATCAAACTCGCCGTAATGGTCGTTCGCGTATTTCTCCGGATTCTTGCCATACCGCAGGTAGTTATTGGAGAACCAGCAATGCTTGGCGGTCACTTCGCCGTAGCCACCGATGGTGAACGTTCCGCGGCGATGATGCTTCACCGTGTCTTTCGGCACTTGCTTCGTCGCGCCGGACACTGCATCTAATCCCAATTTATTGGGATGCTCCGCTTTTTGCTCCAAACGCTCCACGCGCTCCATCAGCGCCTGCAGATCGGCCGCACTCTCCTTGATGCTATCCTCCGCAAAACTCGTTAATGCGCAACATATCAGCGAAATAAATAAGATTGTTCGTCTTCTCATATCTCTTTCACCTTTCAATTTTCATCTTTAAATTTCGTTATGCAAAATTACCTATTTTTCTTCATTCCACAAATACCTAAAAATGGGGGAAAATTGCCTCCGGATTTGGTCATATCGATTTTTTTACTACCTTTGCGCGATTTTTCGAAAATACGCAAGAGTTGGGCATAAAAAAAAGAGCCTCTCCGAAGAGAGACTCCCTTTGCTTACGCTCCTGCCAAAGCTGCATCATAAGCATCGCCGCACTCCCTTGGAGCTTTGCGGCGATTACGCACCAGCTAAGGCTGCGTCGTACGCATCGCCGCGCTTCTTTGAAGCTTTGCGGCGATTACGCACCAGCTAAGGCTGCATCATAAGCATCGCCGCAAACCTTCCAGAGGTACGCTTTCATGGTCTTTTTGCCACCGGCGGTGTCCTTCTGTGCGAGGAAGTCGGTGATGTCCTGAGCTTGCTGCATCAGGTCCTTGCTGCGCGCTTTCACCGCTGCTGCTACCGAAGCGAAGCGCGAACGTGCTGCGAGCTCTTTCGCCTGCGGTACCGTCGAGCGCTCATAGCGATCTGCCGCGAAGGAGTAGATGCGCTGACAGTTGGGGTTAGTAGATGCGGCCGAGCGGTGAGTCATCACCAGGTAGTTGCCGTGCTTGTGACCGTTTTCTTTCTTCGGTCGTTTAAGGGCGCCTTGGATGTATTCGATACCAGCGGCACCCACAGTTGCTTTTGCCATTCGCGTTCGGCAATCGGTTCGCAAAGGTCCATACCGCTCCGCTAAATGGACGGGCGACCTATGCCTCCGCTCTCCCCACCACAACTTTGCAAGTTGCGTCGGGGACCCTCTTTGCCGTTAGAGGGGATAAAGGTTAAGTAAAAACCTTCCCGTGTTACGGTTTCCCCGATTAGCGGGGACACCTAGCCTCCGATTGAGTACATACTCTCTCAGAAGGAGAAGAAAACGTACTAAATTTTCTTGCTAGCGTCGTAAGTTTCGATTGTCTTGGTTTGGATGACTACAGACGTATCTCCGCGCTGTAGATACTGGGACTCGTTGGTGATGATGCGGGTGACATTGCAACTCGCCATCACAATGGACGTCATAATGACTGTCATAAGCAAGATCTTTCTCATAGTGTTGTTGTTTTTAAAAATCTGGTGCAAAGATAATACGCTATTAGCTTTAGTGTTCCTCGGAAAGTGAAAATTTTTCCAAAAAATCGTATTTTTTCCGCTTTTTCGCTTCCTTACAGAACCAAACAAGGATGATTTGTACTCTATTGGCAGTGATTTCGTGCTTGAGAGCTGCCTCCTTTCGTGCTTCGAAGGCGGAGAGGCCTTTGTCGCGGGCGAGGAAGTAGTCATCGACTACGGCTTGGTTGCGTACTTCGAGTTCGTGTCGTTTCTTCGACATGCGGAAGTCGTTCGGGTCTCGTACTAGGTACGGGATATCGTATAAAGGGTATGTGCTCATAATGTTTAATGTTGATTGGGGTGTTGTCGGGAGATGGTCCCGTGATGGTCATGTTGTTCAATCGATGTTCCATCGATGTCCGAATAACATTCGGACGCAATAAACAAAACATTAATTTTTAACATAGATAACTTTGTTACCGGTAGGGTTTTCCATGTGCCAGCCGTCGTGGGGTTCGGTGGTGCCGAAGCGAGCATAGTAGTCATCGAAGGAGAGGACCTTATATTTGGGCGGCTTGGGTATGTTGTCACGCACGGCTTTGACGGGGTGATAGTTGACGAATTGGCCGGCTTTGATTTTGTCGCGGATGGAACGGTATGTTGCGCGCTGTTGGTCCAGCGTGAGGGTGTTCCATAAGTCGAGACAGTCGCCTTTATATCGCTCTATCACCCCGTGCTCGTCGAGCAACTTCCAAAGAAAATCAAACGAAGTCATAAATTATATATAATGGTATACTATGCAGATAGTTATATATAATTATCTTTGATATTTCTCTTTGGTTACTTTCTCTTTTTTAGCGTTTAACCTTCAAGGCGCGCTTCACCTCCATGCGGAGGTACGGGTGCTTCACCAGCAGTTCTTTTATAGCCTCTCTGCGCTTCACCGTCAACGCACTCTGCTGACGCGTGAGTTCCGCTTTCTGCTTATCGATAGCGTAGATCTTCTTGAAATCCTTGCCCTCGTAGGGACGACCTTGCTCGTCGTGCAAGATGGGCGATACCTTCTTCTCTACACAGTACTTACCGCCTTCGTGCTCGAACTCTGTGCCGTCTTCGAACTCTTGCGGGTACAGCGACTGAGCCAGTTCGATACCGTACGATGCCAGACTCTTCATACCCGTCTTTGTATCGCCTTTGACGAGCAGTTCTTGCGCGTCGCTCATGATAGCGCATACGCGGTTCATCTGAAGGGCATCTACCGCAGTTTCCTCTGCCAGCATGTCTGCCTGCAGCAGCACTGCTACGTGTTTTGCGTCCAATACTCCGTTACCAATCAGTTTGATGGTCTCTAAATTTAATGTTGCCATAATACGAATAGTTTTGTGCTAGGCATGTATGCGAGTGGCCACTCATTGCACGTGCGAGTCACACAAACTTTCGCGGTTAATAAATAAAAATCACCGGACCTCCGTTTTGGAAATCCGGTGCAAAAGTATTGCTATTTTTTGACATGAGCAAACTTTTGTCTTTATTCGTAAAATGCTTATAATCAGTACTTTCTAAATCACAAACGCCCCGTATTAAACCACGCAGAAAAGTATCTAAACCGAAACGCCTTTTCGATTTAGAAAACCACAACTTTCTAAATTGGAATACCTATAATTTAAATCAGAAAACTAAATCCAAATCGCTCTCACGATTTAGAAACCCCACATCAGGGCACAAAAAAAATGCAAGAATTTAGGGGATTAAGCGATTTTCTCCCATTTTTCGACCAAACTTACATAATCCGCATCGCTCTTTTTGAGTTCGTTTTTCTGCTGATTGACTGCCGGATTCTTTGGAACAGTAAGTTTCCCATCGGCTTCCTCATAAGTCTGTTTAAAATACTTTACAAATGCCTTATCCTCCCTGGGCTTGCACCAACGCAACAGACACGCAATATACTTCGCCGGAAGCGTCTTGCGCGTATAATCCTCAGGCAGGTATGTATCGAACTTCCGTATTATTTCCCTCACACGACGTATATGAATGCGTTCATGCGCGTCGAACAGCCATATCTCCGGTGCTGTAAACTCGCCTCGTTTAGCTTCCTCAATCATCTCTTTCGATGCCAACACCACCGTTGCCGATTCGGTCAAGTTATGAAATCCTCGCTCTGCAAACTGCTTCTCGTCTTTCGACTCTTTCCGCATCTTAATCGCCGGATTATTCTCTGCCAAGAAGATAGTCGAATCAAGACTGATCGCTTCCAACAACTCCTTAATCATCCCACGATGTTCGTCCTTGAAGAAATGGTATCGCTCCAAACAAGCATCCGGATCTTGACGAATCTGCTCTTCCTCTTCTAATATACCTTGGCATAGTTTCAGACTTTTGCTCAGATGCTCCATGAACCGCTTCATTGCTTCGAACAACTCACCCACCTCGGGTGTATAAGCATCCATGTCATTGAACATCGGTAGCGTATAATCTTGACCGCCCATAGTCGAATGCGAGTACAAATCCATGGTCCGGTTCTCAGCATGTGCCGCTCGTCGTGCTGCTTTGTTCTGAGGCGCAAATTGCCGATATATCTCCACCATCTTGGACGTACCTGAATGCATCTTGCGCAGCAACGTCATTGCGCTGGAAAAATACTGATTGTTTCGTGTCGCAAACTTCTCATTGAACGTCTTGCCAAACTCCTCCAATACCAGATATTCCTCTTCCAGTTTATCAGTAATCTCATTCAGTTCATTGCGCATATGCACAATCTTTCCCTTGCCCAATGGCTTACCCATTATAGCAGCCAAGAAACGGTCTTGATTAAAACCGTCCACCAAACCTGCCACATACTGCAGGTTCTCCAGTGTCTCTATTTGGCTCCAATAATAAGGCATGTGGTATTTTACAAAGAAGGTGTGATGATTACTCGCCACGAACCATCTTTCGGGTTCCTCTCTACATAGTTTTTCTCGGTCAGTTGCCCCACCAACTTACGCACGGCCGTCAGGCTGATACCTAACTCATCCCGCATATCCTCTTGTGTCAATGCCGGACGTGTTTGCATCATGCGTAATATCTTTGCGTAGTTCGGTGTGCGGAACTCAATCATCTCTCCGTCATACCACCATACATTCTCATCCTTGTTCGTCACAAATAGGTAGTCATGATATATCTCGTTAGCCACAATCCCTTGAAAATACTGTACAAACGGTGCAATATCGTTGATGGTGGCATGTGCACCGTCACTCGGCACTTTCCCCACATTCAGATCTGCCTGATGTAATGCCTCCAGATAGTCCTGTTTCTTGCGACTACGCACCACGATCATCGGTAGTCCGTGACGCGACAGGATGAAGTTCACCATTAGGCGTGCGATACGACCGTTACCGTCCTCAAACGGGTGAATACGGATGTAACGATAATGAAACAACGCTGCCAACTCAATCGGCGACAACCGTCCGGCTTCCTCCTCCGAGTTATACCAAGTAACGAGGTCTGCCATTAATGCAGCTGTCTCTTCCGGAGCAGCGTACTCAAAGCGGTCACCATAACGAGTGATAACGCTATTCGGGCGCGTCTTATATTGTCCCGCATGGATCGTGTAACCGGTCTGCACACCGTTAGGCAACTCGCGATAAACCGTATAATCCTCGCGCAAAAGCGTTTGATGCAACGTGCGGATGAAGTTCTGCGTCAACGGCATATCCTTTATCTTTGCCTCCTCAGTCATCATCTTCAGTCCTACATTACTTGCGGTCATCTCTTGCACATCACGAACGGTCGCTTCACCTACGACCTTTCCGAACAACAGCAGAATCTCAGTCTGACCGTAGGTCAAGGTATTACCCTCGATATGGTTGCTATTGTAGTTGTAGTCGATAGTAAACCGACGACTCAGACGCTCCCGATCTTTCTCCGAAATTGGTTGGATGCCTTGCCACGCTTGCAACGCCTTCTTGACGCTAACTTGCTTCATATATCTAAATTATTTTATGCATAAATGGTTATTGTTGTGTAACCTTTTAATTTACTTTCAAAATACCAATTCACCGATACTTTTTGTTGTATGGTTACTCCGGTGTAACTAAATCCGCTGCAAAATTACAAAAATTAATTGATATATGCAAGCAATTTGGTAATTTGGTGGCATTTTTTTGCTCTTTAGAAAATCTACAAATAAGAAATGAACAAAAAAAACCACTGCGGCTCTCACGAGTGGCAGTGGCGGATATAAAAATATTATGAAAATACCCTCCCTCTCAGGAGGGGTTGGTCAAAACCGTTTGGTTTAACTATTTAATGCCTTTCTGCGGCGGAAATACACCACGCCACAAAAAGCGAGTGCAATCAGGCTCAACGGCACCATCGCATCGCCGATAGGGGATGGACCTTGACCGGAATCACCACCGGTATCAAATTTCTTCGCTCTGTTTGGACCTTGGGTCGCGGCAGGCGAATAGCTTTCAGTGGTGGTGGCTACTGAAGGAGCAGTTGTAGCGCCAACAGCATTCACCTGCGGCGTATAGTTGCTCCCGGACGTCTGCATAGCCGAAGTGGACTGCCATTCCTGTTGCTGAGCCATGGTCGGCAGCGCTATAAGCGCTACCGCCATGATTATCATTACAATTCTTGCTTTCATATCTCTAACTCTTTCTTTCGTTAATTCCTTCATTCCTTACTTTACTTGACGTCCTTGTGCATCAAATACTTTACCATCCTTCACGATGTACAGCAAGCCGTCTATCATTATTTTGCGGGCTCCATTCGTCGCCACTCCTTCTTCGTTAACCGTTTCGATGTCCGTTGCTACGTGCTTGATCGGCGAGATCTCGAGCAGGAATCGATCGTCGTAAGTGCCTGCGCTCAGGTTAATCGTATAATCAACGGCGCTCAGGCTCGTGCGGATACCGGTTTCGTTATCAATCAGCGTTACGCCGATACCTTCAGTGCCATCCGGAATAGAGAAGGTATAGTCGCCATCCGTCTTCGCAATTACACCTACAGGTACGACGGTCGTCTGATCGGTTAGCGGTAATACGTTACCTGCAGCCGGCTCTGTACCGATGAGGGTGTAGATGTTCGAGCGATTCTTGTTGAACTCCTTACTCAGATCATAGTTGAACTCAAAGCTAGTCGTTACGGCTTCCTCGTCGCTCAACTTCACGAAGGTCTGGTCAGCTGCCTCGTCATTCTGCAATATCTCCAAGCGGAACTCATAATTGCCGCGATATGCAGGGTTACGTCGTGGGGCAGCAGCTGGCGAAACACTAGTCGTCCATGTGATGAGTCCGCAGTATTGTACCAAGTACGCGTGCATTGCTTTATAGGTGTATCCTACATACGAACGAGCTGTTACGCTGTTGTCCGCCGAGTTCCACTCGTAGAGGAATTCAGGACCTACAGTAGTGATCCACGATGTGTTGTTGTACGAGGCATTATTCGTATTTACATACGTCGGTACGCTAATCACATTCCAGTTACTATCCTTCACGCGACGGTCATATTCAGGGCCGAGTTCTTGTCCGTCTCCACCTATTTCTTTGCTTCGGTTGATGGTGCATGGGTGCTCCGGAATCGTGCAATTTACAGTGGAGTTGGTAATCGTCGGCATAGAACCATACGATGGGAAGTACAGTTCCACTTGGCTGCTTCGGCTATCTGGACCCCATACTTCTGATTCCTCGCCCATTTCATCCAACTCCAAGGCGATGATATATCCTTGGTTCGGCTCAAAGAACTTACCTTGGCGATCCCAAACAAACTTCCAGTTCGGACCAGATTCCGCCCAGTAACCATTCGCTGCACGACCTGCACCATCATATTCCTCGATGATCCAGTGCTTTCCGTATGTGCCAAATCCGAATACTTCGCTCATCGCGACCTTGAACGGGAACGATATATAGAACAAGTCGCGCTCATAACGAGAAAGTAGCGGACTCAACGGGCTATGTGTTCCTGTCTTTGATTTATTATTCAGCGTCCATTTGTTGAGGCGCAATACACCATAAGCCGTCTTGATATCTGAGATGGCACCGCTACCGCTAAAAGTCAACTGAGCGACATCTCCTTGGTGTTCACGGATAAACATCACGTCGGCGTTAATCGCAATATTCGTAGTGATATTTCCGCTAGCCGGAATATACGATGCCACAAGACGATTCGTCTTGAAGTCGTATATCAAGCGTATAGGATACCAATCTGATCCGCTACCTCCGACAAGCGTTTCGCTGGTGCTGGACGAACCTTTGAAGTACTGTACAATTGCAGTGCCGCCTGTACCCCAAGTGGATTTCAACTGGATTTTTGCATTCGGTTGAGCTTGAATCTCCGCCTCATAAATCCAGTTCTCATTATCGGAGAAGGTGACCTTATTGGAGGTCAATGGACTCTCGTCAGCCCATCTAATCTTATTTGGACTATCCGTATTGAGCAGTACCAAGAAATCATAACCGCCTTCTTGCGCACCATCGATATACGCACGACTGAGCTTATTAGTGCTCTGATTCCACATAAAGCGCACATTCGCATCGCGTTTCAAATCACCGCCTTCGAACATATAAGTGTCAATATTTGCCCAATCGCCCGAAGCAGCCTCGCGCGCCAATGTATCCGAAATACACGGGCTATAATCGTTGGCAATACAGAACTTCACGTTTTTGCGTCCTGTATCCGAACATTTCACCCAATGGGTGTAGTAGTGACTGTAGCCACCATGGTCAATTGAATATTCAGAATATGTCATCAGGTGATCACCGTCTGTAGAATAGTTATCCCACTTACTATTCGCAGCATCGGTGCGGATATAGAAGTTACCTGTATATTCACCAAGATTGTTGATAGCAGTAATTGCTGTACCAGTAGAGTTCTGCACAACCTCAAAGTTGTAAATTCCGGTCTTAGCCACCCCGCTAAGGCTCATCGAAGCACTTGATCCAATATTGACAGCCTCCCAAGTGATAGCACCTGTACTGGCGGTAATTGATTTAACCTTACGCGCTTTGAGTATAGTGTTAGCGTTTTTATAGACGTAGAACGATATAGTATCCTTACCATTCGCGCGAGCAGAGATCATGCGTGAGGGATGATACCAACTTGCATTGTGTGCACTGTGCGACCAGGTCGCTCTATCGTTGTAGAGAATCTGGAAGTCACCCGTAGCTGCCGGATAATCCACGGAGATACGGTAACGATGATCATCGTTATTGTTCGTGTTAGCAAATGTCAGCGTAAAGGTGTAGTCTCCTGCTGCAGAAGTGACTACGCCAAGTTTATTGAATGTGGCTTGATGACTCAACTGCCAATTGGAGTGGTTATCATTGGTCATGTTAGAATTGGAGGTCGTTCCTAATTCAATGCCCACACTGCTTGTGCCACGAAGGATGAGGAACTTATATGTCTGCCCTGCTTCCAAATCAACAACAGCTTTCATAGGCATCAACTCATCCTCTGAGGTGAATTCAATAGACTTTAGCAATGTACTTCCGGCTGAGTTATAGATCCGCAACGTGTATCCCGTACCCGGCAGATACTTGGTCCAATAACCACGGTTGTAGTAATCAGCTTTACTATTCATCGTTGTTTTCGACTGTCCCGCTAAAGGAACGAACATCGGAGTAGCTGACTTAAATCCGTTTTCCGCGGAATGATCCTCACCAATCTTATTCTGATAATAATTGGCGGGATATACAACACTTACTCCTGACTCAAAGTTCTCTTTATTTTCTTGCGAAGCGCTTGTGAACGATACATAAAGCGAAGGGTTTGTGATACTTGCTGCTCCATAATCGAAGTACCAGATATCAGTTTCGCCAAGGCGGGTCATGTGTTTATTGCGGTTGGCAACGGATTTATTACCCGAACCATTGGTTGCGTTCCAATACGAACCAGAATAGAAGTTTACATATACATCGCTCCACCCCAAAGTATTCTTAAAGAAGATCATCGATTTAGGGGTGTAAACTGCTGTCAACTTACCGTCATAAACGGCTTTAATCTTGATGGTTGCCGAAGTAGAGGTGGTCTTGTCTTCACCGCTACCATCTTTGATGGTCACACCATCTCCGGCATCCCAACGAGTAAACGAATAGCCGAAGAACGTCGGCGCTGTGATATCGTCTGACCATGCCAACGGCTTGCCGGTGACATTCGTTGAAGCAGCAATAGTAGCACCTTCCGCGTCTTTATATTGTACCGTGACAGTATGATCTCCTGCTACGTGGAAAAGAACAGTTGTGGAGTCGATTGTTGTGCCGGCCTTGGCTGTTGAGCCGGTGCGTAATACAGCTTCTATCAAGTAGGTACCTGAAGTCGCCGGAGAGGTGAATTGTACACCTGTTGTATTATAGACCGACATTGATGGTTGTGATGCCAGCGGGTTGCCGTTGCTATACAGCACTCTCCAGTCGATATGTGTTGTTCCTGCCGGTGTCGGCTCAACCGTCGGTGTTACCTTCACAGCATCCGCTACATCAGGTGCAACAATCGCATCCACCAGCGTCAATGCGGTGATTTCTGCTTTCTTATAGTACGCATAGAGGGTGATTCCTGCCGGTTTAACCCATTTACCTCCGCTGATAGTATCACCAGCGCTGGTTACCCAATTACCCGAAGGATCAATGAAACGTCTGCCGTTTCCGCCTGCTTCGCTATAGAATCCCATGAAGCCATATCCTTGCGCCGCTGTTGGCATAGTGCCGGAAACGGTAGCCGGTGTTGCATCAAATGTTACAGTCTGATTCGCTACTGTACCAGCATTTCCTCCATAGCCTTCTGCGCTTGTCTGCTTGTCCAAAACAACGGTGTACGGATTCGCGGTCCACTTAGCATAAAGAGTCACATCTGCACTCATCGGCACATTTGCGCCTTCGGCATAGTTAGTGCCATTTCCATTGGACTTTGTGTTCCAACTTGCAAAGGTATAGCCTGTTCGCGTGTACGGATTATTTGCGGCTGTCGCGTTGGTACCTGTAGCATGGTATGAGTTATGCCCATTTGCACCCGTCGGATTGCTACCTGTACCTCCATTTTTGCTATACTGCAACCGCTGTTCTAATGTGTACCATACATCTGAACCATCAAAATGAAGTACAACATAACCGCTAGTTGCTGCGTTATTGATTCGATAACTTCCTGAACCGCTCGATGATGCCGAGTATTTTGTTCCGGCTTTCGTTATTTGAGTATCACTTGTCGGAGCATAAGTCGTTGACCCATTTTTTATTTTGAACCATTGGTATTCACTGTTTTGTTGTGCCGTTAATTCTGACGGTTTCATATGTGTATGAAGAACGAAACGATGATTTGTATCATCATAATCCAAACCAATACGTGTACTATTTGTATCCCATCCGCCTTCAGAACTTGCAATATGTGTTTTGCTATTACGTGCGGCATTATAAATACTCATACGTCCTTGCATATAAGAGTATGTTCGTGCAAAAGTGGCTGTCAATGTAGCTGCTGCTCCTGCGCCCTTACCAGTTACAGTTGTCGGATTAGAGGATGTGCTGCTAATCGTTGCTCCGCCTGAAACTGCCCAACTGCTAAATGAATAGCCAAAAGCAGGATTCGCTGTCACAGAAGGTTTAGTCGCAACACCCGCTTGTACAGATGTTACAGTGCCTCCACTTGTAAAGGTACCAGCTCCTGTAGGAGAAGCTACTAACGAGACCGTCGATTTTACCTCCGTCCATTGAGCGTGCAAAGTCAAAGTCGTAACATCGCTGTTCCATTGTTTACTGCCATTAGCATAGGATGTGCCAGCTACCAACGAACCATCCGCATTGATAATTTTCGTACCTCCGCTGGTTTCTGTATAATATCCATTCAGCGTGTAACCCGTACGGGTATGCGCTGTAAAGGCAGGAAGTGTCTGACCATGTAAAGCAGTAACAGATGTTGCACCTGCAGAACCACCATTTCGGTCAAGAGTTATAGTACATTGTTTCAAAACGAACTTTGCATAAACGGAAGTGTTGGCACCTAACGTGAACTCATATGGATTGGTAGTACCTGCACCGGCAATAGCGGAAGAACATGCCGCATCGCTATACCATCCCTCTAATTTATAGTGTGTAACTGGTGTAGCCGTTAACGAGATCTCGGTTCCTGATGTTTGTGAAGAACCGCTTGCGTATGAATGACCTTCTGTAACCGAGCCATAAGATGTATAACTGGTTCCTACTCCATATGTGATAGTGTAGTTAGCAGCATCAACTTCAAAACCAGCCGTTACTGTTGCTCCGGTGTTCGTTGCCTTGATAGTTGTGGACTCATTAGCAGCGTTTCCAATTGTTACTGAACCCGTATTGGTACCAGACAGAGTCCATCCTGTGAAATGATAACCATCAGCAGGTGTAGCAACCAAGGTCATTGTAGTAAAATAGTTTACATTAGCCGTACTTCCGGAAGAAACCGTGTTATCTGCAACGGCAATCGAACCATGACCATTATGCGAGAATGTCAGAGAATATTGTTTCTCTTTATAATATGCATAATAGGTTGCATCGGCTGTCGGATATATAGTCAATGTTTTAGACGTAGTCTGTTGTGTGCCCGATGAGTTGTACCAACCAACAAAATCATAGCCAGTAGCATCAGCGGCAGTCAAAGTTGTAGTAGCTGTGTATCCGCAAGTGATAGTACCGGAACTAAGGGATTGCCCTGATGCACACGAATTATATGCAGTAAACTTATTAGAACTTGCAGAAAGTGTTCCCGGGGAAGTGGTCTCACTATAGGTACTTCCCCCATCAGTGGATACTTTCGCTTTTACTGTGATAGTCTTGTTCATCGAGGATGCTGTAGTACCCATATAAGTAGGAGATAGCGTCCAGTCTTTGGAAGATCCTGTTGCTGATACTACGCTGTAATTACCATTATTGAATCCAAAACTACCATTATAACTATTGGTATAATCCGGCGCCCAATCTGTGATATTAGACCATGTATCACTACCAGATGCGCCCCAGCTACCATACATATAACCAATGTGCGTAATATTGTCCCATCCAGTACTTCCATACCAAAGCGCTAACTTGGTATTGGCGATATTTGAAGTCTGCGCCCTATACGCACTATTATCGTATCTCCAAACCAAATAAGTATTTCCGCTCGTAGTCCAACTCGTCATATTGGTCCTATCCAAATAGATATACGTTGTACCTGTTTTGCAGATACTTACACCCCACATCTGTCCGACACCGAGGGTGAGGAGCATGATTAGCATTGCCGCATACCGTCCAAACCGTTGCGGTGATTGTTTCTCATGGCTATCCATAAATAGCCTTTTGATTAAGTTGAAATTTTTCATAATGTATTTTTTATTTTTTGTTATTTTCTCTTTCTGTCTCTCGTTCACATACATACACAAAAAAGCGCAGAACCTGTATTGTTAACTTGTCCTGCGGTTCAGAGGCCTTCGCATTGCCTATATCTGTCAGTACAAGCAACACAGAGCCTACGCCTACATAGTATATAGTTCTCCTGTATCAACAGGAGGGTTATATACCTACGTAAACATCTATCGTTGCCTTGTCTTGAACAGATATTGAGAAAGTTGCGAAGTTTCTGAACCATCAAAACAAGCGTAAATAAACGCCTTTCAATATGTACTCACTTTTTTACGCTGTTGAGCCCAGCGCTCCCGATTTTACGTCTCCGGAGTGGACGGTATATTTATGTACAAAAGGTACATGCGTGTGCACGCACGTGTGTAGCGCCTTTGCACCCAAATCGGCTGCAAAGATACTGTTTTTTTTTGACATTAACAAATTTTTACATAAAAATCGCAGAAAAATCTGTACTTTTCACACGAATTTAGTGTTTTTGATAAAAACAAAAAGCCATGAGCATAAAAATCCCTATTTTTGGGGATTGCGTATGTGGGGAAAAAGCAGTACCTTTGCGCGGTTTTTCGAAAAAGACAGGTATGAAAAAGATTATAGAGGTATTGGTTTTTGCGCTGCTGTGCGCGGTGCCGGTGTGGGCGCAGGAGGAGTTTGACGCCCACCTCGTCGGGCACGTGTTGGACGAGAAAACGGGCGAGCACCTGCCGTACGTGAACGTACAGGTGAAAGGGACGAATATAGGTACTGTGACCGACGAGTCCGGTCACTTCTTTCTAAAGAACCTGCCGCTCGGCAGGCAGACCATCGTCTTTTCGTACGTGGGTTATGAGAACCTGGAGCTGCCGGTCAAGATCGAAGAGAACAAGACTGTGGAGCTGAAAGCGGCTATCCGCGAGGTGTCGCAGTTGCTCAACAGCGTGGTTGTCACGGCGAACCGCTACGCGACCAAGCGTCAGGAAGCCGCAACGATCGTCAACGTGCTGTCGCCGAGGCTGTTCGAGACGACGGCGGTCGCCTGCGTCGCGGACGCGTTAAATTTCCAGCCGGGCCTGCGGGTGGAGAACACCTGCTCGAACTGCGGCAAGACGGAGCTGCGCATCAACGGCTTGCAGGGCCAATATACGCAGATCCTCATGGACAGCCGTCCGGTCTTCTCCAGCATGGCTTCGGTGTATGGTCTGGAGCAGGTACCTGCCGCGATGATCGACCGCATCGAGGTGATCCGCGGCGGCGGGTCGGCGATGTACGGGGCGAACGCGATAGCCGGCGTAGTCAACATCATCACCAAAGAGCCGGTGCGTAACTTCGTCAACATCGCCAACACGAGCATGATCAACGAACATGCGGGGTACGATATCCACACCGACCTCAACGCTTCGGTCTTAAGCGAGAACCGGAAGATAGGCGCATATATCTTCGCGAGCCACCGTACGCGCAGTGCGTACGACCGCGACGGGGACGGGTTCAGCGAGGTGCCGAAGATGCGGTCGACGACCGCCGGTGCGCGGACATATTTCAAGACGAGCGCCTACAGCAAGATCACCGCCGAGTACCATCACACGACGGACTTCCGCCGCGGCGGCAACCGCTTTGAGTTCGAGCCCCACCAGGCCGACATCGCGGAGCAGCTGCGCCATAACATCGACGCCGGGCAACTGGCATTCGACTGGTTCTCTGCGGACAACCGCCATTTCGTCTCCGCCTATTCGGCGATCCAGCATATCGGGCGCGAGAGCTATTTCGGCGCCGGACGTGACACCGCGGCCTACGGGCGCAGTACCGACCTGACGTCTATCACGGGTCTGCAGTACCGCTTCTCCTACCCTTGCGGGCGCGCCAAAGGCGACCTGAGCGTAGGCGCCGAATACACGTACAACGGTCTGCATGACCGCATGGTGGGCTACAACCGCGACCTCAACCAGCAGGTCCATGTAGCAGGCGTGTATGCCCAGAACGAATGGAAACAGGAGCAATGGTCCGTGCTGATAGGCGGACGATTAGAGAAACATAACCTACTGCGGAGCGTCGTCTTCAACCCGCGTGCCACCTTCCGCTATACGCCGGTTCAGGGGCTCGTCCTGCGCGCGGGCTACAGCAGCGGCTACCGTGCGCCGCAGGCCTACGACGAAGACCTGCATGTCGCGGCGGTGGGAGGCAACGTGTCGCTGATACGGTTAGACCCGAACCTCCGTCCCGAGTACTCGCACAGCGCGACGCTGAGTGGCGACTGGTACCGCAGCTTCGGGAAATGGGAGATCAACCTGACGGCGGAAGGATTCTACACCTATCTGCAGGATGTTTTCTTCCTCCGCGAGGACGGCAGAGATGCGGCGGGGAATATCCTGTTTACCCGCACGAATGCGCACGCGGCATGGGTGGGCGGTATCAACCTCGAGGGAAAAATCAATTACGGCACCCTCTTCTCTTTCCAGATCGGCTATACCTACCAGCAGAGCCGCTATACCGAGCCGCAGGCCTGGAGTCAGGAGGTGCCGGCAGACGTACATATGCCCCATACGCCGGATAACTACGGCTATGTGCTGATAGACATCCAGCCGGTACAGGACTTCACCATCTCCATCAACGGCAAAGCCACCGGCTCGATGCTTGTACCGCACCTGGCAGGTTATATCCCCCAAGACCGCTTGGAGAAGACCCCGTCGTTCTGGGACCTCGGTTTCCGTCTGGCATACGACATCCACCTGTACAAACACTACTGCATGGAGATCAGTTGCGGCATAAAAAACGTGCTGGATCAGTTCCAGCACGATCTTGACCGCGGCGAGTTCCGCGATGCGAACTACATCTACGGACCGACTATTCCTCGTACTTACTTCGCCGGGATAAGACTCACTTTATAAGTTCACTATTTTTCATATCGTATTGATTTAAAGCGTTTTACATTCGTTCGGGCATCTCGATGCCGAGAAGACCCATCGCGTTCTTCAGTACCTTCGCGACGTTGGCAGCGAGCAGCAGGCGCAGGGCTTTTTTCTGCGCGTCGGGTTCGTTGAGGATGCTCAGGTCGTGATAGAACGAGTTGAAGTCGCACGCGAGGGCGTACGCGTAGTTACATAGGATCGCGGGCGAGAACTCATCGCCGGCCGCACGGACTGTCGAAGGATAGTCACAAAGGCGCTGAATGAGGGCGAGCTCTTTGGGATCTAGATCTCGAGATACCGGGATATCGGGATACCGAGATACCGAATCAGCCTCAGCTTTTCTCAAAACCGATTGGATGCGGGCGAAGGTGTACTGGATGAAGGGACCCGTGTTACCGTTGAAGTCGATAGACTCCGCGGGGTTGAAGAGCATGTTCTTGCGCGGATCGACCTTCAGGATGAAGTACTTCAGCGCACCAAGACCGACCATTCGTGCGACTTCGTCGCATTGATTATTGCTCATTGATGATTGGTCATTTTTCTGGAGATAAATCTCTTTGGCATCCTCAACCATCTTATCCATCAGATCGTCGGCATCGACTACCGTTCCTTCGCGGGATTTCATCTTACCATTCGGCAGTTCAACCATGCCGTAGGAGAAGTGAACGAGTTCTTTGCCGAATGGGAATCCGAGACGGTCAAGCAGGATAGACAGCACCTTGAAGTGGTACTCCTGCTCGTTGCCTACCACATAGACCATCTTGTCGATAGGATAGTCCTGGAAGCGGAGCTTCGCCGTACCGATATCCTGGGTCATATAGACGGAGGTACCGTCGGAGCGGAGGAGCAGTTTCTCGTCCAATCCGTCCTTGGTGAGGTCTGCCCATACCGAACCGTCTTCGCGACGGTAGAACGCACCGCTAGCCAAACCTTTCTCTACTTCGGACTTGCCCTCGAGGTAGGTGTTCGACTCGTAGTATATCTTATCGAACGAAACGCCCATACGCTTATAGGTCTCGTCGAAACCGGCGTATACCCAACTGTTCATCTTGGCCCAGAGGGCGCGTACTTCGGGGTCGTTGGCTTCCCACTTACGGAGCATGTCCTGCGCCTCGAGCATGAGCGGCGCTTCGCGTTTGGCGGTCTCTTCGTCCATGCCTTTCGCCATCAGTTCGGCTATCTGCGCCTTGTACTCTTTATCGAAGCGTACGTAGTAGTCGCCGATGAGGTGGTCACCTTTCTTGCCACTGGACTCCGGCGTCTCGCCATTCCCGAACTTAAGCCATGCGAGCATGGACTTACAGATATGGATGCCGCGGTCGTTGACGATGTTCGTCTTGACGACCTTCCATCCGTTGGCCTCTTGGATGCGCGCGATCGAATAGCCGAGCAGGTTATTGCGCACATGCCCAAGGTGCAGCGGTTTGTTGGTATTCGGGGACGAGTACTCGACCATCATCAGTTGGTGACGATCGGGCTGCTGACCGTAGTTGGCGTCGGCATCGATGGCCTCTAACTGCTTGATCCAGAACGCGTCGTCGATGACGAGGTTAAGGAAACCCTGCACCGCGTTGTATTTGGCGACGATATCGCTCTTGACGAGTTCTTTGCCGATCTCCGCAGCTACCTGTGCCGGCGCTTTGCGGGCGAGTTTGACGAAGGGGAAGACCACCAAGGTGATGTTTCCTTCGAACTCCGGGCGGGTCTTTTGCAATTGGATCTGGTTGTCAGCAGCATCGACATCATACAGGGCTTTCACCGCCGCTTTGGCCAGGGAAGTTATTTGTTGTTCTAAAGTCATAATTTAGGATATTTTCTAAACCAGCTACTTATTTTCAGACGAATGACGCCGAGCAGGGCTTCGGAGAAGATACCGCCGCTCATCTTCGAGGTACCAAGCACGCGGTTGACGAAGACGATCGGCACTTCGATGATCTTCGCGCCGCACTTGGAGGCGGTGAACTTCATCTCGATCTGGAAGGCATAGCCTTTGAAGCGAATCTTATCGAGTTCGATGGTCTCGAGCAGGTGGCGCTTGTAGCAGACGAAGCCGGCGGTGGTATCGTGGATATCGACGCCGAGGACGGTCCGTACATATTTCGAAGCGAAATACGACATCAGCACGCGTCCCATAGGCCAGTTGACAACGTTCACACCGGTGACATAACGGCTACCGATCGCGAGGTCTGCGCCTTCGTTGGCACAGGCGTCATAGAGCTTGAGCAGGTCTTGCGGGTTGTGGCTGAAGTCCGCGTCCATCTCGAAGATATAGTCGGACTTATGCTCAATAGCCCACTTGAAACCGGCGATATACGCCGTACCGAGACCCTGTTTGCCGGAGCGCTCCACCAAGAACAGGCGGTCCTTGTAGCGACCGGCCATGAGGCGCTTGACGATCGCGGCGGTGCCATCCGGCGAACCGTCGTCGATGATCAGCACGTGGAAGTCCAGCGGCAGGTCCATCACAGCCGTGATAATGGCTTCAATATTCTCTTTCTCGTTGTAAGTAGGGATGATAACTAATCGTTGCATATGATTTGATCATTTAATACGTAAATGGGGCTGGGCGAAGTGCGCTCAAGGGCTTTGAGGAAGATATCCTTTCCGGGTTCGATCTCTATCTCGTCAAGGTAGGACTTGACGGTGTCGAAGGCGACCTGCGGGTCGTTGTTCTCCAGCGAGAGGTGGCACAACCATACGTTTCGCAGGTCGGGGTGCCAGTTGCGCTCGATGAGTTCTCCGCAGACGTCGTTGGACTGGTGTCCGCGCGGCGAGAGGATGCGCTCTTTGAGGTAGGTGGGATACGGACCGTTGAGGAGCATGTGCTCGTCGTGGTTGGCCTCGATAACAAGGTGGTTGGCCGTTCGGATATAGGCCTCCATCTCCTCGTTGACGGAGCCGCAGTCGGTCATCAGCACGAAGCGCTGGCCGCGGAAGTCGATGCAGTACCCGAGGCAGTCGGTGGAGTCGTGCTCAATACCAAAGGTATTGATCTTCATACCGAAGAGCTCCCACTCCACTCCTTTCTCGAAATAGCGCCGGCTGGTGCGCAGTTTCTCGCGCACACCGTAGTTGCGGTCGATACCCTCATGGATGAGGGCCGTCGTATATATCGGCAAGTGAACGCGTTCGCCAAGTGTGCCTACCGCGCGGATATGATCGGCGTGATCGTGCGTGATGAGCACACCCATGATATTTTGAAAATCGAGCCCCATGTCGCGCAGACACTTCTGTATCTGACGCGCAGAGATGCCCGCATCAATGAGGATACCCCGTTGACGCGTGCCAAGATAGTAGCAGTTACCGCTACTACCGCTGGCGAAGCACCTGAATATGAGTTCGTTTTCTTCCATAAGACTTATCTACGTGTGCTAGTGCCGCCAGTGGGGTTCGAAGTACGAGTACGGGTAGCACTCGAACCGGAAGAAGTCCTCGAAGAGGACGAACCGGTGGCAGTACGGATGTTGTTCGTTGATTCACGTTTGATAGTCGTCGTACGTCCGGATGCGTCGGTGGACTTAATGATCGTGCGGGTCGTACCGGATTTATTCACGCGGCTCTCGACGGAAGTCGAAGGCTGACGGGTAGTAGCCGTACCGGAAGAAGTACGCGTAGACGAAGTCCTCGAAGACGTACGGGACGTTGATGTCGAAGCCGGAGACGCGGTTCGAGTAGCAGTAGAACTCGAAGTACGTGTAGTGGCAGTACCGGACGGCGTGCGCGTTGTAGTCGTTCTTGTGGAAGTAGTCGCTTCGGGCTTGGATGCCTTTGGCTCTGTCTGCTCGCGCAGTTGGCCTGCGTTCTGGACGGAGTTCTGGGCAGTGACGCGGCGCTCGAAGGACTGATCCGGATAGCGCACCGCATAGTCATTATGCGAGTTAGGCTGCGTCATCTGGGTGTAACCGCTGTAGAAGAACTGCTTCGGGTAGTCGCACTGATGACAATAATGATGATCGTGCATGTAGGTGCGCACATACGCCTGATAGTGGTTCAAGTAGATGGGTTTCGGCTTCTGGTAGTAACTCGGCCAATAGCCGTAGTAATACGGCGAAGTCCAAGCGGCGTACGAAGGACGACCGAAGACGCCCCAGAGCGGCGGGCGCTTGATGAACACCGGACGAACGATATAGTTCGGTCCGTACAACCAGCGGTCACCTATCACCTCCACATAGAGGGCGTTCGGACGGTGCTCCGCTACAAGCGTCGCTACATCCTGATAAAGCGAAGGACCGAGACAAGCCTGGATGAGGAAGGTATGGTACACGCCGCGATGCGTCTCGATCACGCGCAGGTAGTCAATCCATCCGTCGCGGTTGAGATCGAGGTTGTTGATCATATACCGACTGGAGTTGAGCAGTTGCTCGAACTCGGCTACCGTCCGCGACTCAGCGAAAGCCGCAGCTACCGCATTGAGGTCGAGGTAGAAAGAGAGGTCGGTATTGTAATTGGTGACTGTCATCGTAGTGACGGTCGTGGTCTTAGGCGTCGGCGTTGTGACGGTCGTGGTATAGACGGTCTTCGGCGGCACTACCGGCTCTACGGTCGGCGCTACCGTGAAGATCGACGTCCAGCAACTCGTCATCACCAGCGCGGTCAGTATTAACAATGTTATCTTTTTCATAATTTACAATGTTTTTGCTACTTCTATTTCGTCGAAGGACTCGAGGATATCGCCTTCTTTGAGGTCGTCATAAGCCTTGAGACTCAAGCCGCACTCGGTATTGACGCCCGCCTCCTTGATGTCATCTTTGACATGCTTGAGGGACGCGAGTTCGGTCGTCTTGATGACGATACCGTCGCGGATGACACGTACCTTGTTGCCGCGCTTGATCTTTCCTTCGCGCACAATACAACCGGCGATCGTGCCGACCTTGGAGATATGGAAGGTCTGGAGTACCTCGAGGGTCGCCGTCACTTCTTCCTTCACCTCCGGCGCGAGGAGACCTTCCATAGCGGCCTTGACCTCGTTGATAGCGTCGTAGATGATGGAGTAGATGCGGATATCGACCTCTTCGGTCTCCGCCATCTTACGGGCCGTACCCGTCGGACGCACGTTGAAGCCGACGATGATGGCGTCGGACGCCGCTGCGAGCATGACGTCGCTATCAGAGATAGCGCCGACAGCGCCGTGGATGACGTTGACTTGGATATTCTCCGTGGAGAGCTTGATAAGCGAGTCTTTGATAGCCTCGACCGAACCGTCCACATCGGCTTTGACGATGATATTGAGTTCCTTAAAGTCTCCGATAGCCAGACGACGACCAATCTCTTCGAGGCCGACGTGTTTCTTCGTGCGGATGGATTGCTCGCGCTGGAGTTGCTCACGCTTGTTGGCGATGTCGCGTGCTTCCTGCTCCGTCGGGATGACGTTGAACTCATCGCCGGCCTGCGGCGCACCGTTGAGACCGAGGATCGAACAGGGTTCGCCCGGACGCACTTCGGTGATCTTCTGTCCGCGCTCGTTGAACATCGCTTTGATACGACCGTGGAACGTTCCTGCGAGGACGATGTCGCCCATATGCAGCGTACCGTCCTGCACGAGCAACGTAGCTACGTAGCCGCGGCCTTTGTCAAGCGAAGACTCGATGACCGAACCTTTGGCACGACGTTTCGGGTTCGCCTTGAGGTCGAGCATTTCGGCCTCGAGCAGCACTTTCTCGAGCAGCTCATACACGCCCGTTCCTTTCTTCGCGGAGATCTCCTGGCACTGGTATTTACCGCCCCAGTCCTCGACGAGGATGTTCATGTTACTCAGCTGCTCGCGGATCTTATCGGGGTTCGCGCCGGGTTTGTCGACCTTGTTGATGGCGAAGACCATAGGTACACCGGCCGCTTGGGCGTGGTTAATCGCCTCAATGGTCTGCGGCATGACGGCGTCGTCGGCAGCGATGATGATGATCGCGATATCCGTCACTTTCGCACCACGTGCACGCATGGCCGTGAAGGCCGCGTGACCCGGAGTATCGAGGAAAGTGATATGCTGACCGTTCTTGAGTTTGACGTTGTACGCACCGATGTGCTGGGTGATACCACCGGCCTCACCGGCGATCACATTCGCGTTTCGGATATGGTCGAGCAGCGAGGTCTTACCGTGATCGACGTGACCCATAACAGTGACGATCGGGCAGCGCGGCTCGACATCTTCTTCGTTCACCACCTCATCGGCATTGATCTCTTCTACCACGTGTGCGGAGACATACTCGGTGGTGAAACCGAACTCCTCGGCTACGAGGTTGATGGTCTCGGCGTCGAGGCGCTGGTTGATGGAGACGAAAAGGCCGAGGGACATACACGTTCCGATGATCTTATTCACCGGCACGTTCATCATCACAGCCAGGTCGTTCGCGGTCACAAACTCCGTGAGTTTCAGCACTTTGGATTGCTCCTGTGCCTCCATCTTCTCGAGTTCGTGCTTCTCACGCTCCTGCTCGCGGCGCTCGCGTTTATACTTAGAGGTGTTGGACTTGTTTTGTTTCTGTTGCAGACGGCTGAGCGTCTCCTTCAGTGCCTTTTCTACCTCTTCCTGCGTAGCCTCACGCGGTTTGTTATTCTTGTTCTTACCGTTCTTACTCGTTTGGTTTCGCTTGTCGTTCGGATCCACTTTCGCGGCGTTGTTCTTGATACGCTCGCGCTTGCGCTTCTCGGCCGCAGCCTGTTGCTGAGCCTGCTGCGCCTGCTGACGCTCCTCACGCTCTTTGCGTTTCTGCTCTTTGGTCTTCTTCGCAGGACGCGTAGAGGTATCGATGGAGTCGAGGTCGATCTTCCCGAGCACTTTCGGTCCGTCCTTCAGTTCGGGTTTGCCGAGGGTGAAGATCTCTTTCTTCGGCTTCTCGGGTTGAGCCGGTTGCACCGGTTCTGCGGGCTTAGCGGGTTCTGCGGGCTTAGCGGGTTCTGCGTTCTTGACTGCCTCAGCCGCTTTCTGCGCAGCCTCTTCCGCCGCTTTCTTAGCAGCCTCAGCAGCTTCAGCCGCTTTCTGTTCCGCTACGCGGGCAGCCTCACGGCGTGCAGCCTCTGCGGCAGCACGTGCAGCTTCTTGCTCTGCTTTGGCTTTTGCCTCGGCTTCTGCCGCTGCGCGCGCCGCTTCTTCTTTGGCAGCACGCTCCGCAGCCTGACGATCCGCCTCTATCTTCACCGCCATGTCCTTGTTGAACTCTTTGGCGAGCAGCAGGTAGAGTTCGTCGTCGATTCGTACATTCGGATCGGACTCCACGGCATGGCCGTTCTTCTCGCACCATGCGGTGAGAGTAGCCATTCCTATATTTAGTTCTTTACATGCTTTAATTAACTTTATAGCCATACGCTATCGGCGTTGTTTATGCCTCGTGCCGCCCGAGGGTTTTCAGGTTAGTCGTTTTCGAATTCAGCAGAGAGGATGCGGAGTACCTCATCGATGGTCTCCTCCTCGAGGTCGGTCTGCTCCAGCAGTTTCTCTTTGCTGGTACCGAGCACATCCTTCGCGGTGTCATAGCCGACAGCCTTGAGGGCGTCGATAACCCACTGATCGATCTCGTCATTGAACTCGTCGAGGTAGATATCATCCATGTCGGACTCATCCATCTCGCGGTAAACGTCGATCTCGTAGCCGGTAAGCATAGAGGCCAACTTGATGTTGAATCCACCCTTACCGATAGCCAGACTTACCTCTTCCGGCTTCAGATATACCTTTGCGTTCTTTGCCTCCTCGTCGATCTCCATACTCGAGATCTTCGCAGGAGCCAGCGCACGCTGGATATAGAGGTTGATGTTCTGCGTGTAGTTGATCACGTCGATGTTCTCATTGCGTAACTCGCGAACGATACCGTGAATACGCGCACCCTTCACGCCTACGCAAGCGCCTACCGGGTCAATGCGGTCGTCGAAGGTCTCGACAGCCACTTTGGCGCGCTCACCCGGGATACGGGCGATCTTCTTGATAGCGATCAGGCCTTCCTTCACCTCCGGAACCTCCTGCTCGAACAGGCGCTGCAGGAACAGCGGACTGGTACGGCTGAGGATGATCTTCGGGTTCTGGTTCTTGTTGTCCACCTGCACCACTACGGCGCGAACCATCTCGCCCTTGCGGTAGTAGTCCGTCGGGATCTGGTTCTGCTTCGGCAGGTACATCTCGTTACCCTCTTCGTCGAGCAGTAACATCTCTTTCTTCCAAACCTGATAGAGTTCGCCGGTAACTACCTGGCCGATCATATCGGAGTACTTGAGATAGAGGTTCTCCTTCTGCAGCTCGAGGATCTTCGATGCGAGCGTCTGACGCAGGTTGAGGATCATACGACGGCCGAAGGACTGCATTTCCACTTTGTCAGTGAAGTCCTCGCCTACCTCGATCTCGGGGTCGGTCTCACGTGCCTCGCTGAGCGAGATCTGGTTCTCGGGATTGGCTACGTCGTCGTCTTCCATCACGAGACGGTTGCGGTAGATCTCGAGGTCACCCTTGTCGGGGTTGATGATCACGTCGTAGTTAGCGTCCGTACCGTACATCTTGGCGATCACGTTACGGAAGGAATCCTCCAACACGTTGATGAGGGTTTGTTTGTCAATTCTCTTGAAGTCCTTGAACTCCGAGAAGATGTCGATCAAATTGATCGTGTCTTGGTTTTTTGTTGCCATTTTTGTATTTAGAATTTTAAATCGTATTTCACATATTTGGGTTCGTCGTACCGCCAGGTATAGGTGGTTGTACGCAGCTCTTTGCGCTTCTTGCCTTCGACGGCTACGCGCTCCTGGATATCAACGGAGAAGGTCTCGTCGTCTACCGAGACGAGCAGACCTTTGAACTTCTTCCCGTTTACCAGCACCTCGACGTCGTGCCCGAGGTTCTTGAAATACTGGGTCTTGGTCTTGAACGGGTCAGTCAGACTCAGGCTGCCCACTTCGAGCGAATAATCCGGCTCTACGGCGTCGAGTTTCTCCACGAGAAAATGGTTCAAGTCCGCGCAGAACTCCACGTCTACGCCCTCGAGGCGATCGACCTCCACCAGGATGTCATTACTCGGCGACACATTCAGCGTCACCAGTTCATAATCCGTACCTTTCAGGTACTCCTCAATCCAGTTTTGCAGTTGATTTTTATCCATAATTTTACGCGAGCGAGGGAACCTTTTCGGGTCCCCTCGTTCATTTCACGCTGCAAAAGTACTACTTTTTTTTGACATGACCAAATTTTTCTGCACTTTTTTTACAAAAAAAGTTGCACACATGCAATATCGGCATCCTCGTCATCACCATCCCCGTCGTGATGTTGCTGGTAAATCTACTTCGGGATAGGTAAATGAATGCAGAAGGAAAGGGTGCGATATACACAAAATATATCCCGCGAATCAAAATCACGGGATATATACGCAGTATATATAGGGTGTGGTAGGATACGTGATTACCCCGACGCGCATAGGGAACGCCCCTTATTTCATCTCTTGTCCTTGCTTTTTAACGCTGTCAAGGCCAGCGAGGGGTTATTTATCGTCGTAATGGCCGTAGGATGATAATATATCCACACGAACCTCATTTTCAAAAATCTCGTAAATCAAACGATGCTTTTTATTGATAGTACGACTCCATTGACCGACACGATCACCCTTGAGTTGTTCCGGATGACCGGTTCCTGTCTTCGGATGTTCTTTCAATTCTTCAATAAACCGGGATACCTTTTTATATGCAGCCGGTTCTGAACGTTGCAAACGACGCAAGTCCTCAATTGCGCGGGAAGAATAGACAATCTTGTACATATATCAGCCAACCCGATTTAAGAATTCATCCAATGTCTCATTAGGCAACATCACTATACCTTTGCCTTGGCGAATTTCTTCGCGAGCCTCGTCTACACGTGCAAAAAACTCCTCCTTCGTCATACGAGTAGGATCTTCCTGCATCTTCTTAGCCAAATTACGTACGTATTTGACTACTTTTGCAAACATGGTTTCGTCCTCTGCTATTATACCGAGGTTTTTATACAATTCTGCATTCAGTTCTAAAGTGCTCATACTTGCCTCCTTTTGATTTTGCGGGGCAAAATTACACAAAAATTTTGATATACGCAAATAAAAAGGCAAAAATTATGGAAAAACGTGCGCGCGCTTTCGCGGACTCACTCCTCGTACACGAGCTCAAGCACAGCTTGGCTAAAGGTACTCGGAGGAGCTCCGCTCTCCCCAAAAATTAAAAATTTTAGGGGACCCCATAAAATAAATTAAATTTTTTTTTGTATAATTAAAAAAAATGTTGTATCTTTGCGGCGTTTTTTAATGTGCAGTTTTGCGCGCGTGAATATAGGAGAGTTAGAAATACTGTTTGGGCAGCACCCGGAACTGGCGGCAGTCAGGAAGGAACTGGCGCACACTGACGCACATGTACTATTGAGCGGTTTGCACGCATCCTCGCGCGCGCTGGCGCTCGCTCAAGTGGGCAAACCGCTATTTGTGATCTTTGACAACGCAGAGAGTGCGCAGTACTTATACGCGGACTTGAAGACCATCGGCGCGGACGCAGGATATTTTCCGAGCAGTAAACGCCGGCGGACGGTTGATGATGCCGCGGTGATTATGCGGACGGAATGTCTCTCGGCTCTGACGCGCCGAGCACAGGACAAAGAGTTGATTATAGTCACCTATCCGGAGGCTATTGCGGAGAGTTGTCCGGCGAGAGAGGAGTTGAACGCTGTCAGTTTTCAGTTGGCAGTCGGGCAGGAAATTCAGCAGTCGGGGTTGAGTGAGCAGTTGAGTGAGTTGGGGTTTGAGCGTGTGGATTTTGTGTTTCAGCCCGGGCAGTACGCCGTACGTGGATCGATTGTCGACATCTACAGTTACGGACACGACATCCCCTACCGCTTTGACTTCTTCGGCGATGAGATAGACAGCATTCGCGAGTTCGACATCGAAGACCAGTTGAGCAAGAACCGCGTGGAGAGCGCGGAGATTGTCGGAGGAAGCTCAGAGTCCAAAGCCGAGAGCCAAGCATCCACCATCGTGGATTATCTGAGCGAGGATTTTGTGTGGGTGAGCAATGATTGGGGAATGGTGAAGTTTAAACTAGATGGACTAGGAGTCCTAGGAGTCCTAGGAGACCTAGGAAAGCGCAAGACGATCGAGATCGCCGAGAAGAGCACGTTTGCGACACATAGCAAGATTGCTTTCGACACCGTGCCGCAGCCTATCTTTCATAAGCAGTTCGACATCTTGACGGAAGACCTCAAAAAGCACATCAAGGAAGGATACAAGGTCTATATACTGGCCGAACAGCAGAAACAGCTGGATCGTCTCAAAGCGATCTTTGAGAGTTTAGAGGACGGCTCTGCGAGCCTACCGGACGCTAACGCTACAGGTATTCGGTTTATCGGGATCAACGCGACGCTGCATGAAGGGTTTGTGGATAAGGGGTTGAAGATATGCTGCTATACAGACCACCAGATCTTTGAGCGCTTCCACCGCGTGACGATGAGTAGTGAAAACGCGCGGCGCGGTAAGGCGATCATCACCTTGCGCGAGATCAACCAGTTGCAGATAGGCGATTATGTGGTACACAGCGACCATGGTATAGCGAAATTCGGCGGACTCGTCACGACGCCGGTGAACGGCAAGCCGCAGGAGATGATTAAGTTGATTTACCGCGACGGGGCGAACGTGTTCGTGAGCATTCATAACCTGCACCGCATCAGTAAGTACAAAGGTCGTGAGGGTTCTGAACCGACCATTGCACGATTAGGTTCGGGCGCTTGGGAACGACTCAAGGAGCGGACGAAGGACAAGGTAAAAGACATAGCGCGGGATTTGATCAAGTTGTATGCCACCCGCAAACAGCAGAAAGGTTTTGCCTACTCGCCCGACGGATACATGCAGCACGAGTTGGAGGCGTCGTTCCTGTACGAAGACACGCCGGATCAGGCGAAGGCGACAGCTGACGTAAAGCGCGACCTGGAGAGTCCGATGCCGATGGATCGGCTGGTGTGCGGCGACGTAGGTTTCGGTAAGACAGAAGTAGCGATGCGCGCGGCGTTTAAGGTAGCAACCGACGGCAAACAAGTAGCCGTACTCGTTCCGACAACCGTCTTGGCGCTGCAGCACTATAACACCTTCACTGAGCGCATGAAGAACCTGCCTGTGCGGATAGAGTTTTTGAGCCGGTTGAAGAGTGCGAAAGAGACCAAAGAACTGCTGGCGGATTTAGAAGCCGGCAAGATAGATATCCTGATTGGTACGCACAAGATCATCGGCAAAACGGTCAAATGGCACGACTTGGGATTGCTGATCATCGACGAGGAACAGAAATTCGGTGTGGCGGCCAAAGAGCGACTGAAGAGCCTGCGCACGAACATTGATGTACTGACACTGACGGCAACACCTATACCGAGGACGCTGCAGTTCTCGCTGCTGGGAGCCCGCGACCTGAGTGTGATGACCACGCCGCCGCAGAACAGATACCCCGTACAGACGGAACTGATCACCATCGACGACGAAGACCTCATCAAAGAGGCGATTGAGTTAGAGATGGCCCGCAACGGACAGGTGTTTATCGTCAACAACAGCATCGAGATGTTACCGCGTATCGAACGGCGCATACAGAAGTTATGCCCTGAAGCACGCATCGTTGTGGCACACGGACAAATGCCCGCCGGAGAGATGGAGGAAAAACTCGAAGCGTTCATCAATTACGATTATGACATTCTGCTCTCGACGACGATCATCGAGTCGGGCGTGGATATCCCGAACGTGAACACCATTCTGATCTTCTCGGCGGACAAATACGGCTTGGCGGACCTGCACCAGTTACGCGGGCGCGTAGGCCGCAGCAACCGGAAAGCGTACTGCTACCTCGTCGCACCTGATAAGGAGTTGTTGACCGAAGATGCAAGACGGCGACTCGAGGCACTGAGTACGTTCGCGGAGTTAGGCGCAGGATTCAGTCTGGCGATGCAAGACCTCGACATCCGCGGCGCAGGAAACATGTTGGGTTCCGAACAATCGGGCTTTATCGCCGACCTCGGCTACGAGACCTACCAACGCATCTTAAACGAAGCGATCGAAGAACTCCGCGAAGAAGAAGGACTCGGCTCCGATGAGAACCAAATGGTAAATGGTAAATGTCCAAATGAGAAAATGACTTGGTGCTCCGACAGCCAACTGGAGACGGATTTGCCGGTGTGCTTCCCGACGGATTATATCGAGAACATATCCGAGCGAATCACCTTATACAGGGAACTGGACAGCCTGCACAGCGAGGAACAGTTATTGGACTTCCGCAAGCGGCTCATCGACCGTTTCGGCGCACTGCCGGAAGCCGCGGAAGAACTATTGGATGTCGTGCGGCTGCGCTGGATATGCTGCCGCTTAGGTATTGAGAAGATTTTGCTAAAGGGTGAGCGAATGACGATGTATCTGGTGCAGCACAAAGATGCGTACTGGCAGTCGGAAGTGTTCGGCAATATGATTCAGTACGCCGCGACACGCCCCGAACGGTGCATGCTGAACGAGGAACGCGACAAAAAAGGTATTCCTACCGGCAGACGATACATCACGATCACAAATGTCAAAACGATCAACGGAGCAATGACCTTACTCTCAAAAATCGAGAGAAACGAGATATGAAATATATAGGAATTATCCCTGCACGCTATGGTTCGACCCGCTTCCCGGGAAAACCGCTGGCAGAGATCTGTAATAGGACGGTGATCCACCGCGTGTATGAACAGGCGATCAAAGCCCTGGACACCGTGGTTGTTGCGACCGACGACGAACGTATCTACGATGCGGTGGAGTCGTTCGATGGCAAAGTGGTGATGACACGCGCCGACCATAAATGCGGGACGGACCGTTGCCTGGAAGCATACGAAGCCATCACCACCCCTTCATGGCGTTCACAGAACGATGCGGACACCGTGATCATCAACATTCAGGGCGATGAACCGTTCATACAGCCCGAGCAGATAGAGACCCTGATGGCGTGTTTTGATGCGCCGGACACGCAGATAGCGACGCTCGTGCGTCCTTTCACGGACAAAGACAGCCAGGAAGCACTGGAGAATGTGAATACACCGAAAGTGGCATGGGACAAGACGACAGGCATCGCGCAGAACTTCTCGAGGAAGGTCATCGCTTGCGCGGACGGCAGTCATTACCGCCACATCGGCATTTATGCCTACCGTGCTGATGTGTTAGCGCAGATCACCAAACTGGCACAGAGTCCGCGGGAAATAGAGGAACGCCTGGAGCAACTGCGATGGCTCGAGAACGGATACACCATCCGTGTAGGAGTGACCGAACAGGAAACCATCGGAATAGACACACCCGAGGATCTCGAGAAAGCTATCGAATGGTACAAACACTTATAAACTGAAAACTGAATACTGACAACTAAAATAATATTAACCTTTTAAAAACACAACAACAATTATGGCAAAAGAGAATTGCCCGACTCCGCACATTGGTGCGCAGTATGGAGAAATCGCAAAGACGATGATTATGGCGGGTGACCCGCTTCGCGTGAAGTTGATGGCCGAGCGCTATCTGGAGAACCCTGTTTTGGTAAACAATGTACGTGGTATGTTAGCGTATACGGGTACGTACAAAGGCAAGAAAGTGACGGTGATGGGTCACGGTATGGGTATTCCGTCGATTGGTATCTACTCGTATGAGTTATTCAATTTCTACGATGTAGAGACTATCATCCGTGTCGGTTCTTGCGGCGCACGTCAGACATACGTAAACCTCGGAGATCTTGTGATTGCACAAGGCAGCTGCACAGACAGTAACTACGGCGCACAATACGACCTGCCGGGTCATTTCGCTCCGCTGGCTAACTTCGAGTTGTGCCGCAAGGCGGTAGATGCCGCTGAGAAACGCGGATACAAATACCACGTAGGTAACGTGCTGGCTTGCGACATTTTCTATTCCGAAGACCCGCGCAAGGGTAATTGGACGAAGATGGGTGTGCTGGCCGACGAGATGGAAGCTCCTTCGCTGTACATGAACGCAGCGCGCGCGGGAAAGAAAGCGCTGGTGATCTGCACCGTAAGCGATCATATCCTGACCGGAGAGGCACTGTCCGCCGAGGCACGCCAGAACACGTTCACCAACATGATGGATGTTGCATTTGATATCATTTCCGAATGAAAAAAACAATCTTTATCGTAGCATTGACTCTCCTGTCTCTGGGTCTACGGGCGCAGAGTCAGGAAGTTGCTGCTGCTCAGCAACAAGTAAGTTCTGCACGCGAGTCAATACGCAGCGCGGCTACAGGCAGTATCTTCACCGGTTTCTCCGGAGGAATGATGTTGCATATCGGGTATATGTTCTCCGATGACCCGCGAAAGATCTTCAGCAACGCCGGTCTGGGTAGTCCGGACTATATCAAGAACCTGCCCAAAGACGGTGTCGGACTGGGCTTGGGAGGAACCCTGCGCGTACACTTGCTCAATCATATACATGTAGGAGCGGAAGGAGGTATGACGTTGATGCCGCTGGGTGGAGTCGGTAATATTCGCATGGGATACGGCGGCGCGATGTGCGACTTCTACACGCAATGGGGTAAGGTACGTCCGTTGATCGGTTTGTCTGTAGGCGGCGGTGCGATGAAGCGATTGTTCATTCCGCAAAATGATCCGGTTCCGTATGCGCCGGAAGGTTCTACGGACTCAACGTATTACAACGCTTCGTACGTAAAGACGCCGTTCTTCTATCTGGATCCGTATGTCGGTCTGGAAGTAGATCTGAACAGCCACATGGCTTTATTATTTCGAATTGATTATATGCTCCCCTTCGGTCGCACGGGTAGTAGTCTGACCAGCATTGCGGGCGATGTGAAATGGAGCAATTTTATGACGCCGAGCGGTCCCCGATTCTATGTCGGTATTATGTTCGGCAAACTGAAGCGAGAATAAACATACACAACATACATAAATGGATAAAAATACATGGATCGGCTTTCTGTTGATAGCCGCAATTATCGTTGGGTTCACACTGCTCAACCGTCCTTCTAAGGAAGAGTTAGCGGAGCGCCAACGCGTACAAGACTCAATCAGTGTGGCTCGCCAGGCGATGGTGGAAGCACAACGTATCTCCGACTCTATCTCGCTTAGCTTAGAAGCAGCGGATGCGACCGCTCCTGAAAAGGTAGAGGAGTCTAAGCCCGAAGAACAATGGATCACACTGCAGAACGAGCACCTGAAATTGACGCTCTCGTCCTACGGCGGAGTGATCCAGCGCGCTGAGTTACTCGACTACCACGCTTCCGGAGACACGGTGAACCCGCTCTGTTTGTTCCGCGCCGACGAGTCGTCGTTCGGATTCACCCTCATCACCATCAACAATCGTATCTTGCACACCTCTAATCTGATCTTCACGCCCGTGGAGACCGGCGATCCGCGCAAGGCTATCATGCGTCTGCCGGGAACGACCGAGGACGCTTGGCTCGACTTCGTATATGAGTTGTCGGACAATTATATGGTGCACCTGGCGCTCGTACCACATAACATGCAGAACGAGTTGGCGCAGAACGTGAACTCGCTCGAACTCCATTGGCGTCAACTGATTCCGCAACACGAGCAGGGACGTAAGTTCGAGGAGCGCTATGCGCAGTTGCAGTACATGGTGACCGGCGGCGAGATGGAGAAACTGAGCGAGAACAAAGACGACAGCGAGAAAGAGTCCGCGCGCGTGAAATGGATCGGTTATAAAGACCAGTTCTTCTCATCCGTACTCATCGCCGACGATGCGTTCTCTTCGTCGTACTTCACCTCTACCGTTCAAGGCAAGAACAGCGGCTATATCAAGGAATATACGACCCAGACCTCTGTGCCTTTTGACCTGAACGGCCGCACGGAGACGGGTTTCCGCTTCTATCTCGGTCCGAACCACTACCATACCCTCAAGGCCTACGACGATGGTGTAGCACGCGACGAGCGTCTGAGACTGAACAAACTCGTGCCGCTGGGATGGAAAATCGTCAGTTGGATCAACACGGCCCTCGTCATTCCGATGTTCGACCTGTTCACCGGCTGGGGCTTGCACATCGGTATCGTGATTCTGCTGATGACCATCGTCATCAAGCTCATCATCCTGCCGTTTGTATTCGTATCTTATAAGTCGAGCGCGAAGATGCGCGCGCTGCGTCCGCAGATTGAAGAGATCAATGCGAAGTTCCCGGCAGAGAAGATGCAGGAGCGACAGCAGGCGACTATGCAACTCTATCAACAAGCGGGCGTGAACCCGATGAGCGGCTGTCTGCCGATGTTGTTCCAATTCCCGGTATTGATGGCTATGTTCTGGTTCCTGCCGACGGCTATCGAGTTACGCGGTAAGTCCTTATGGTGGGCGGACGACCTCTCGACCTACGACGCCGTCTTCCACTGGGGCTTTAACATTCCGCTGCTGGGTGACCACTTGTCGCTGTTCTGCCTCTTGATGACGATCGCCAACTTCGGCTACACCTTCATCACCATGCAGTCGCAGGCGACCGACCCGAACATGAAGTTCATGAAGTACATGATGTACGCGATGCCACTCATGTTCCTCTTTATCTTCAACGACTACGCAGCGGGTCTGAGTTACTACTACCTTCTCTCGCTCTTCATCACCATCCTCCAGACGATGATTTTCCGCTGGGCACTGGATGACGAGAAGATGCTTCGAGAGATGGAAGAGAATAAAAAGAAGAAAGCCGGCAAGAAGAAATCCGGCTTCATGGAGCGTCTGGAAGCTATGCAGCGCGAGCAACAGAAGTTAGCCCGTGAGCGTGCGAAAGCAGCACAGCGCAGATAAAAAATACACGAGGCTGCTTAAGCGGCAGTCTCGTGTACTTGAACCTTCATCATCTCGGCGTTCACTAGTGACTCACCTGCTTCGGAGAGCGTCACACCGTCCTGCTCGAGCAACTCGTTGTAGTTGGGGGTAGCCAACATAGGACTCGTGATGTCGATGATATGCACGCATTGGGTCGCCGCCAAGCGGAAGAGCGCTAAGTTATACAACTCGTGGATGTTACGCAGACGTTCAGTCTTGCCGCCTAACCAGTACAGCAAGTTCTTGCGCTCCTGCATACTCATACCACGGGTGATGAAAGCAAAGTAACGGTTCTCGTCCATAACCGGAAGGCTAACCAATACAGGCTCCAATCCACGCGCACGCGCCTGTGCGATTTTATTAATATAGAGTGCTTTATAGGCTACCAAATCGATGTTGGACTCATGACGGCCACTCGGATCTGCAGCGATTGCACGCCAGTCGAATTGCAAACCACTTTCGGGTTGAATAATAATAGTCTTGTCCATAACTGTTACATTTGAGTGTTAAACAACAAATTTTAAATTTGACGGTGCAAAATTACTGCTATTTGTTCAGCCGTACAAGAAAATGTGATTAGGGACGAAAGAAAGTGACGAAATCAACTGTTTTGATGACTAAAACACAAATATAGGGACGAAAAAATCAAACTTTGCATTTTGTCACACCATAAATGTATATGAAAAAACTACCAAAAACACCCGCATCTATGACTTCGCCGTCGGCGATGCTGATGCATATACTGGCTTTGCCGGTATTCTTTCTGGGATTTGTGCTGATTTATCAGAGTCAGTGGATTGATGAGTTCCTGAGTGTAGCTTCGGGACCGACGATTAACACCTTGCTATTGACTTGTATCCTGATTGGCGTGATGCTTCTCTCGCGTATTCCGATGACTATATTACGCGCGCACCTGAACATGAGTTGGTGGAAATACACTATCTGGTCATTAGGTGAACTGTTCGTGTTCTCCTGCTTTGCGGCGCTATACGTAGCCCTGCTATACGGCGACTACGGATATTTCCCTGCCTTAGGAGAGTGCCTGCGTCTGTCGTTCGCCACCATTTCGTATCCGTATATCATCTTTGCGATGCTATTGACGCTAGTGCGTCCGGACGAGATTGATGTGAACGAAGAAGACCTGGTGCGCTTTACGGACAGTACGGGTCGACTCAAGTTAGTCATCGCGCACGACGTGATTCTTTATATCGAGGCGCAAGAGAACTATATCTCTATCCATTATATGGAGGGAGAGCATAAGAAGGAATACTCTTTAAGGCAGTCTATGCGGGGTATTGAAGACCTGATGGAGCGACACGGCATCATCCGTTGTCAACGCTCGTATTTCGTCAATCCGCGCCACGTGAAAGTGCTGCGTCGCGACAAAGAAGGAATGATACAGGCCGAACTGGACATCCGCGACATCAAACCCGTTCCTGTTTCACCGAAATACTACGAGGAACTGAGCAAAATGTTGTAACATTTTGCGTTAAAATGTTAAAGTGTTAAACTGTTAAACCGTCAAGGAATTGACAAGCATGCCGCAGGCGGCAAGGATATCTTCGCCGCGGGAACGACGGATGGTGGTGGTAAGCCCGTGTTCAGTCAAATAATCCCGCAAGAACTCCATCTGTTTCTCATCGGACGCCGGAAAACGGCGTTCGTTTTTTATATCCTCCACGCCCGCATGAAAACGAATGAGGTTGATGCGGCAGGGCAGTCCTTTGAGCAAGCGCAGCAGTTCCTTGGCATGGCGCATGGTGTCGTTCTGTCCCGCCCAGCATATATACTCGAAGCTGATACGGCGTTGATGGGAGAAATCGTATTGCTTGAGAAGGTTCACCACCTCGGTGATGGAGAACATTTTCTCTGCCGGCATGATCTGCGCCCGCTCCACCGCAAAGGGGTTGTGCATCGAGACGGCTATATGACAGTCACTCTCGTCCAGGAAGCGCTTCATCGCGGGAATACCCACCGTCGAAACCGTGATACGTTTGGGTGACCAAGCAGGCCCGTACGGCGCGGTCATAATCTCCAGCGCCCGCAAGACATTATCGAGATTGTCCATCGGTTCTCCTTCGCCCATGAAGACCAGGTTGCTCAAGTCGTCAAAATAGAAAATCTGGTTGAGGATCTCTGCCGCGGAGAGGTTGCCGTGAAAACCGAGTGTACCGGTCATGCAGAACTTACATCCCATCTTACACCCTGCCTGCGTGGACACGCAGAGCGTAGCTCTATCCTCTTCGGGAATATATACCGATTCGATGAACTGTTCGCCTATTTGAAACAAGTATTTCCTTGTACCGTCCGCACTGACGGCCTCTTTGACCGGGGCATGCCGACCGATGGTATAGTGCGCCTTGAGGGCTTCGCGCCCTTTGAGGGAGATATTCGTCATCTGATCGAAGGAAGTGACACGACGGACGTAGAGCCACTCCGCGAGTTGTTTGCCCGCGAACTTCTGCAGGCCGACGCTCAACGCCACCTCCTGCAGCTCCGCCAATGTCTTTCCTAAGAGCACCTCCATTACTCACGCTTCAAATCTTCTACCACCACGTGCGGATAAGCAAATCCGAAGCCTTGTTTGGGCAGTTCAGTATAGAACTGTTCCTGTAGATCGAAGAACACTCCCCAGAAATCATCCGCACGCACCCAAGCACGCACCACGAAAGTGATATCATTCGCGTTGAGGGATTTCAATGCCACAAAGGGCGCCGGGATGGCATCCATGCGATAGTTCACCGTCGAGAGTTGGTAAGCGGAGATATTCAACTCTTCGTAGAGTTGCTTCATGTCCGTATCTTCCTGCAACACGCGCGGGTCACTGTTCACGATCTTCAGGATAGCCTCTTTGCATGCCGTAGCATCCACCCCGTACTCTACGCTCACGAGCCACTCAATACGGCGCAGCGGCCGTCCGTTATAGTTCTGGATCATGCCATTGGAGAGCGCGCCGTTCGGTAAGATGACTACGCGGTTATCCAGAGTGAGTACTTTCGTGGCGGTGATATTTACCTCAATCACTTTGCCTGAAGTACCTTGTGCCTCTATGAAATCTCCGGCTTTGAAAGGCTTGAAGGCGAGCAGCATGATGCCTCCGGCGAAGTTCTGGACGGTTCCTGAGAGCGCCATACCGATAGCCATACCTCCGGCAGCTAAGAGTGCAGCCAGCGAAGTGGTATTCACACCTAAGGTACTAACCGTTATAACCACCAGAAGGACAGTCATGGAGATGGAGACAAACGAGGAGACGAATGAAGCGATCGTCGGTTCGGTCTTTCTACGCGCAAACACCCGATTGAGGATATTCTTCACCCACCGGATGAGTAACATTCCGAGGACAAAGAGCAGGAGAGCCGCCAAGACCTTGATGCCAAACTGCAGCATCGACTCGCCAACTTCATGCCAGAACGTGTGCGGGTCATTCTTCGCGGTCTCAATCATCATCCGCGCGCCGGCACGGATAGAGTCCTGTTTGGCTTGAATCTCTTCGGGAGTCGGAGCAGTAGCTTGAAGAAAAATGTATAATAGTGGATTCATACTTATCGAATTCTATCGGCTGCACGGACGAGCGCCTCATCTTTGAGGATCCGGCGTGTAGCCATGAGGGTTAATACAAAGCATACGAGCGGGAACGACGCCCAAGGAAGCACATGCCAGTCCACTCCCAAAGCCAACTTCGCCTGCCATACATAAATAGCCAGCACGCCGTAATATCCCAGACAAAGCATAGCGAGGAAGATATTGAGACGAGCCTGCAGGATACGTTTCTTATAGAGGAAAATGTCTATCAGCGCCAAGAGCGGGATCAACGCCGTAGTGACCAACAAGCCCCAAAGGCCTTGCAGACAAACAACCGGCTGGCAGTCCTCGTTCGTGATTAACTCCATTCCGGACGCACCTAAGTTATATATACGCAGTTCCGCTGCCTCTTCAGGCGTCACCAACTGTAACACCGGCAAAAAAATCAGCGCGATGCCTAAAGCCACGATGGCCAATAAATAAAGTGTCTGAATTCGTTGTATCATCTCTTTAAACTTTAAACTTTAAACTTTCACTCCCTCATGGCTTCTTCGAGGGAAGCACATTTATCTCCATGCGCATTGACCCATCCTATTTGCCGGGCGGGATTGCCGACCATCAGGGCATACGCCGGCACATCTTTGGTTACCACCGAACCCGCACCGATGAGGCAGTACTCGCCCAACTCGTGTCCACATACGATGGTGGCATTCGCGCCGACAGACGCACCGCGATGAATGATTGTAGGCTTATATTCGTCTTTGCGGCTTACTGCTGCGCGGGGGTTGATGACGTTCGTGAAGACCATAGACGGTCCGAGGAACACGTCGTCCTCGCAGCGCACGCCGGTATATACCGAGACATTGTTCTGTATCTTACAGTTGCGTCCTAACACCACATCCGGCGAGATCACAACGTTCTGACCGATATTGCAGCTTTCACCAATCACACAACCGGACATGATATGACTGAAATGCCAAATCTTCGTGCCCTTGCCTATCTGGCACCCCTCGTCTACATAGGACGATTCGTGTACAAAATAATCTTTATCCATTAGAAGAAGATTTTCAAAATATCATTTCCATTTGCAAAGATGAGCAACGCGATGAGGATCCAGAATCCTACTTCGTTCGCTATCTCCAAAAACTTATCGCTGGGTTTGCGGCGCGTGATGATCTCTACCAACAGGAAGAGGATATATCCGCCGTCAAGCGCCGGGATTGGCAGGAAATTCATGAAGGCCAGGATAATACTGAGGAAGGCCGTCATATGCCAGAACGTGTACCAACTCCAGTAACTGGGGAACATCGAGCCGATAGCGCCGAAACCGCCGAGCGACTGTGCGCCTTCCTTGGTAAAGACAAGTCGGAATTGCTTCACGTACATCGCGAGGATATCCCAACCGTATTGGATGCCGGCAGGAATGGCTCGCCAGAATGAATAATCGGTGTGCTCCAATTCGAAATAGTCCAGTTGGTCCTTCGGTCCTACGCCGATCTTGCCTTGGTCGCCGATAAAGAGGTGCGCCGTTTGGAGTTCGCCTGCACGATAATAGTCCAGAGTGATCGAGTCACACGGATGCTTCTGGAGTTCCAGCGTCACTTGTATCGCGCACGGCGTCGGCACACCATCGATAGCGACAATGGAGTCGCCTTTCTCGATGCCCGCGAGGTATGCGGCATTATCCGGCAAGACAGTGTCCACTACAAACGGGATCCACTCCGTCACAAGCACATAGCGACGCTTAACGTAGCTCTTATCAGCGCGCGCTTTCTCGCGCTCTGCCTTATCGAACGCATTCTGAACCGCTAAGTAGCGCGGTCCGAGATCTTCGCTCATCGTCAGTGGCACCGTATCTTCTCCACGTAGCACGACCACATCGCGCTGGCCCTCGATGATGATGGCTTGCACGGCATCCGTCAGCGTCTCCGGTTCTTCGCCGTTGATGGTCAGAATCTTATCTTGCTGCTCAAAACCTTCCGCTTGCAAGATCTCCGAATAGTAGAGTCCGGTGTGGATATTCTTCAGCGGCAGCGTATCTGAGCCCCAGTGCCAGAAAAGCATGGCGAAGATGACGAGCGCGCCAATGAAATTGACCAATATACCACCGAGGATGATCAGCAGCCGCTGCCACGCGGGTTTGGAACGAAACTCCCACTCTTGCGGTTCGGAAGCTAAATCGTCGGTCGAATGCGTCTCGTCCACCATACCGGCAATCGCGCAGTAGCCACCAAAAGGTAGCCAACCAATCCCCCACTCCGTGTTCTCGGGGTGTTTCTCCCACTCTTCGTCCTTATTCGGCGCAAAGAACTTCACATGCCACTTGCCGTCAAACTTCTTGAAACGCACAATGCTGATCCAAGGGTTGAAGAACAGATAGAATTTCTCTACCCGCACATGGAAGATCTTCGCAAACGTAAAATGCCCCAACTCGTGTATTAACACGAGTAAACTGAGGGCTAATATCAATTGTATTGCTTGAATCATAATAAACTCTCTGCTATTTGTCTTGCTTCTTTGTCTGTCTCTACATAATTTTCATAAGTAGGCTTCGAGATAAATGCCGCCTTGTTCATCGTCTCGGCGATGACATCGCTCATCTCCAAGAAACCGCAGCGTCCTTCGCGGAAAGCGAGGTTAGCTACTTCATTGGCCGCATTAAGCACACACGGGATATTCCCTCCTCTGCGCATCGCCTCATATGCCAAACCTAAGTTCGGGAAACGCGCTAAGTCGGGTTCTTCAAACGTTAGGTCTTTGAGGGCAAACAAGTCCGCACGGGGGAATTCGCTGGCTAAACGCTCCGGGAAAGACAAGGCATATTGAATAGGCAATCGCATGTCGGGTGCACCGAGTTGCGCTTTGATGGCGCCGTCTGTGAACTGCACGGCCGAATGGACGATGGATTGCGGATGCACGAGCACTTGGATCTTCTCAACCGGCACACCAAACAACCACTTGGCCTCAATGACCTCAAAGCCTTTGTTCATCATGCTCGCGGAGTCAATGGTGATCTTTGCACCCATCTCCCAGTTGGGATGTTTAAGGGCATCCGCAGCCGTCACAGTCTTCATTTTCTCGAGACTGAAGGTGCGGAATGGTCCTCCGCTGGCCGTTAACAGAATCTTCTCTATCTCACTACGGTCTTCGCCCACCAGGCTTTGGAAGATCGCACTGTGCTCACTATCTACCGGCAGAATCGGTGTGTGGTGTTTGATAGCCAGGTCACAGATAATCTCACCCGCTACGACAAGGGTCTCTTTGTTCGCCAAAGCAATGGTCTTACCGGCTTTGATAGCCTCAATCGTTGGACGCAAGCCGGCGTAACCCACCATCGCAGCGACCACAATGTCTATCGACGGCATCGTCACCACTTCGGCTATTGCATCAGCTCCCGCCCAGACTTTACAATCCAGCGCAGAGAGACGTTCCTTGAGCGGTTCATACAGACTCTCATCTGCGATGCAGACTACCTCCGGATGAAACTCCTTCGCCTGTTGAACTAACAAGTCAATGCTTCGGTGCGCACAGAGGGCATACACCTGATACCTGTCCGGATAAGCACGCACGACGTCTAATGTCTGCGTACCGATACTACCTGTGCTTCCTAAAATCGCTAACTCTTTCATTCTTTCACCTTTCACCTTCCCTACCACGCGATCACTTCTTCTATATTCACAAACTTCCCAGCGTCCCACAGTTCGATCTCTATATTCCGCTCACCGTCCATCACGCCTATCGCTTCACCTGCTTCTACGGATGCGCCTTGTGCCTTCAGCGCCTTGGCTATGCCGCGGTATATCGTCAGGTATTGCGACTGTTGCAGTACGATGGTGAAGGTGTTATCTTCCGCACGCTGCACATGCACGATACGGCCACGCATCACCGCCAACACACTCTCGTTCTTCGCCGTAGCGACAGACGTAGCATAGAGATGTAAGTCCGGACGAGCAGATACCATCACCGCGCCGCGCACAGGACGGTAGAGTTGTTGCATCGTCTGACCCGTAGGCGCCTCAAAGAGCAATAAACGATCCCGCTCCTTCTGTTCGTACTGGTTCATGAACGCTTCCGTCACTTCATTGCGACCTTCCTCGAGGATACGTGCCTGCTCGACGCGTTGCAAGGAGTCGAGACTCTGCACGCTGTCCGATTGAATATCTCCGGCCGTGAGTTGTTTGATGACGTCCAAGTACTGGCGTTGCAACGTCAGGCTACCCTGCAGACTGTCCACGCGCGCAGACTCTTGAATCAGCTGCTGACGCAGACTCTCGCTGTATCCCGGCAGGATATTACGTATCGGCGTATAGACGATGAGTACGGAGAGTAAGACAATCAGGGCGAGAATCGCAATGGTGATCACGCTCACCGCGCCTAACCAACTCACACGGATGTGGAAGACCTCACGCAGTGTGATGTCATCCAACATCGCCAAACGATATTTATGTCGCTTATTTGCCATTAGAGGATGGTGCAACCCGCGCAGGGTTTGAGTTGTTTGAAGAAATCATTACCTTTGTCGTCCACGAGGATGAAGGCCGGAAAGTTCTCCACTTCGATCTTCCAGATTGCCTCCATGCCCAGTTCAGGATACTCGACACATTCGATACTCTTAATGTTATTCTGCGCCAAGATTGCAGCAGGACCGCCGATAGAGCCGAGGTAGAAGCCACCGTGTTTCTGACAAGCATTCGTCACGTCAATCGAACGGTTACCTTTCGCCAACATAATCATACTTCCGCCGTGATCCTGGAACTCATCTACGTACGGGTCCATACGACCGGCGGTTGTCGGTCCCATAGAACCGCATGCCATACCTGCCGGCGTCTTCGCCGGTCCTGCATAGTAGATCGGATGGTTCTTGAGGTATTCGGGCATGGGTTCGCCTGCATCCAAACGCGCTTTGATCTTCGCATGCGCGATATCGCGGCCTACGATGATCGTGCCATTCAGACTCAGACGCGTACCGATCGGATACTTCGTCAAGATAGCACACACGTCCTTCATCGGCTGGTTGAGGTCGATACGAACTGCATCGCCTTCGCCCGCCTGACGCAACTCTTCCGGAATGAGCGAAGCGGGATTGTTATCGAGTTTCTCAATCCATATACCGTCTTTGTTGATCTTACACTTGATATTACGGTCGGCCGAGCAGCTCACACCTAAACCGATCGGACAACTTGCGCCGTGGCGCGGCAGACGAACGACGCGTACGTCGTGTGCCATGTATTTACCGCCGAACTGCGCACCGAGACCGATCTTATAAGCCTCTTGCAGCAACTGTTTCTCCAACTCGATATCGCGGAACGCACGTCCTGTCTCGTCACCCGTCGTAGGCAGACTGTCATAGTAATGGGTCGAAGCCAACTTCACCGTCAGCAGGTTTTTCTCTGCCGAAGTACCGCCAATCACGATAGCAATGTGGTACGGCGGACAAGCAGCGGTTCCGAGCGATTTCATCTTCTCTACGAGGAACGGAATGAGTGTACCCGGATTCTGGATGCGGGCCTTCGTCTCTTGATAGAGATAGGTCTTGTTGGCCGAACCGCCACCTTTGGTCACGCAGAGGAAACGATACTCTGCGCCTTCCGTCGCCTCCAGATCAATCTGTGCCGGCAGGTTGCACTTGGTATTTACCTCATCGTACATGTTGAGCGGCGCGTTCTGGCTGTAACGCAGGTTGCACTCCGTATAGGTATTGAATACACCTTTGCTCAGCGCTTCTTCATCGCAGAAACCCGTCCATACTTCCTGACCTTTCTCGCCGTGAATAATAGCCGTACCGGTGTCTTGACAGAGCGGTAACTGGCCCTTGCAAGCCACTTCGGCATTGCGCAGGAAGGTCAGCGCTACATACTTATCGTTGGCACTTGCCTCCGGGTCGCGCAGGATCTTCGCTACCTGTTCGTTATGCGAGCGACGCAGCATAAAGCTCACGTCATGAAAAACCTGTTGCGCCATCAGCGTCAAGGCCTCCGGCTGTACTTTCAGAATCTCATGTCCTTCGAACTCGCTAACCGACACGTAGTCCTTGGTTAGCAGATAATACTCCGTTTCATCTTTTCCGAGTTGAAACATCGGTGCGTACTTAAATTCCATAGTATTTATGTGTGTATTAATTTTAGCCTGTTTGGTTAGCCCATAAATTGCGCTGCAAAATTACTACAAAAATTGCACATATGCAAGTTTTTGAGCAAAAAAAGATGGAAAATGTTCTTCCGTTCGTGGGCAAACAAGGTAATTACCATGGTCTGGAGATTCCGCTGTACTACCGTTCTTTGCGTGAGAATATCGCGCAACGTTGTGCAGAAAAGCCGTAAAATCCATAGAAATGCATTAAATTTGTATTTTTTTTGCAGAAAAATTTGCAGGATTCAAAAAAAAGCAGTACCTTTGCACCCGCTTTTGAAAAATCATTAGCCGCTTATGCCCCATCGAGGGACATGCGCCGCTGCTCAATGGTGTAATGGTAGCACTACAGATTCTGGTTCTGTCTGTCTGGGTTCGAGTCCTGGTTGAGCAACAAAAAAAGAGACCTTCGGGTCTCTTTCTTGTTATATTACCAAATAAATAGTATCACTTTATAACGAACTTAGTTAGTGCTTGTACGAATAGTTTTAGTGTCATAATCAAAATGGTAAAAACCGCCCTGTGCGACGGCAATAAGACTCGTATTCTTCGCCAAAATCCTGACGGAGACGTTTCTCTTCTGTCAGTACTTGCACGAACATGATAGCATAGAAAATAACCCACACCAATACTGCCTGCCACGTCCATAGCCAGACGATGAATGATGCGAGATAGACAAGCGTACCTGTCAACATCGGATTACGGTTGATATGGTAAGGACCTTCCGTCATCAGATGTTGTGTGCGCGGAGCTACTTCATGTCCGAATGCGTCCATCGGATTACCTTTGCCGCGACGCTTCATATAGACAATCGTCCACACGCTGAGCGTTAGACCGCCAAGCATCATCACTCCTGTCAGGGATGCACGCAACGCACCGATATGTACCGCCATGTCCGGCATTCCCGATGCCAGCCACATAATTGTCGGCAAGAGCACAACGAACATCACTCCGCCAAGCACATAGCCGGCTATGTTTTGAATGGTCTTTTTCATAATCATTTTCTTTTAATGCCCTCTTACAAACTGTCCTTCAGGCTGGTATTCAAGGAAACAACTATCCTCCTGCTGCTCCTCGTCGATTGCCTGTTGCTGTTGTGCTATGTATTCATCGTATGTCATCAGTCAATCATCTTTATCACTTTCGCTGGAACACCGCCAACGATAGCGTTGGCAGGGACATCTTTGGTGACTACCGCTCCGGCGGCAACAATGGCATTGTCACCGATGGTCACTCCTTGCAGGATGGTCACATTTGCGCCAAGCCACACTTTTTTGCCGATGTGAATAGGCATGGCAATCATACCTGCCCGTTGTGCCGGGTCAGGAAGATGATTGAGCGTGCAGAGCGTGGCGTTATGACCGATGAGGGCATCGTCGTCAATGAAGATACCACCTTGGTCTTGGAACTTACAGCCCATGTTGATGAACACCCGTTCGCCGACATGCGTGTTCTTGCCGCAATCGGTATAGAACGGCGGAAACATACCAAACGACTCCGGCACGTCTATCGCCCATAACTCGCTCAACAACCGTCGCAGTTCTTCGGGTGTGTGGTACTTGCCATTGATTTCGGCGGTAATACGCAGGGCTTCCTGCGAGAATTTATGGAACTCCATGTGCAACTCCGAGCCACCCACTATCGGCTCGTCCGATGCCATCCGTTCACGAAACTGGTCTATTGTCATATTCATCCTTTTTTGTAATACTTGAATTGTCTTTTGGTATGCCAGGTTCTTATTCATAATGTCTGATTCGAACGTCTATATCGGGTAGTTGTGCTGCGATGCCGGACACGTCGGTTTGGCTGTAGTGATACGGGAATAGCACTTTCGGTTGAATGATACGCGCCGCTTCAATCAGTTGCTCCGGTGTCATTGTGTATGGCTGATTGCACGGCAGGAAAGCGATGTCAATATCCTTGATGGCTGCCATTTCGGGAATGACTTCCGTATCTCCTGCAATGTAAATACGCAAGCCGTCCAACGTCAGGATATAACCGTTATCCCGTCCTTTCGGATGGAACTGCAGATGTCCGTCGGTCGTGTTGTATGCCGGAACGGCCTCGATGGAAATCTTATCTGTCAAAGTACGTTTGTCGCCATTCGCCATAACGATACCTTTGCCCAATATATCGGCAGATGCTTGGTTTGCAATCACTTGCGTATAGAGTTCGTGCGACAAGTTATGAATCGCTTCTTTGTCCAGATGGTCGTGGTGTTCGTGCGTGATAAGGATGAAATCCGCGGTCGGCATGGTGGTGTAATCGATCGAACGGTTGCCGAGGTGCGAAACGGGATCGACGAAGATCTGCTTGTCACCGGCTTCAATCCATATACTGGCATGTACCAGCGCGTTGAGTTTCACACTCATGCCGTTA
>ONJT01000006.1 GCA_900318245.1 uncultured Bacteroidales bacterium | reverse complement strand
TTTTTTTGTGGGTGTTATGGGTTGTTTTGGACTAAAAATAAAAATTTTCCTTAATTTTCGATAATTTTCGACTACTAAAAAATGTTTTTTGTGTTTATTTCTTATCTAAAAGATCAATTTTCAATTATCAAAAATCGTGCCATTCACTCTCTTTTTATGGATATTTTTTACTTTTTCCGTCCCTCCGCTCGCATGGAGGAGGTGAATGCCAACAGGAACATCGAGGGGCGAGGGTGACAGGTAGACCGGCGGACACCCTTTTCTTAGTAATATACACCCACGCGTGTGTGAGATATATAAACTAAACAAGGGTGTCCGCTGGTCTACCTGTCACCCATTTAGCCGCCTTTTGCCTGCCATTCACCTGTCATTTACGTTACCACATCGTTACCACTACGTAATGTCCGAGACCCAACGCAACCCCATTCATTTTTTTAGTACAGTGTGAATTGGGAAATGCGACGAGCAAAGTCGCTTTTTCCTTATTTATATCAGTGTGTGCGCGCGTAAGAGAGGGCAAAATGTTAAGAAAAAATAGCAAAAGTGCATTTTTTTTGCATTTTTTTTCAAAAATATTTGGTCATGTCAAAAAAAAGCAGTACCTTTGCACCCGCTTTCGACAAAAACGGGGTTTGATAACCTCGGGATGTAAACCAACGAAGTGTTTGCAGATCGAAAAGCGTGGCATGACATGGAGCGTTATACAAGCGTGAAACGCGCAGTCACGCAAATGTCAATGCAAGCGCGCCTCTATAGCTCAGTTGGTAGAGCACTAGATTTGTAATCCAGCGGTCGTTGGTTCGAGTCCGACTAGAGGCTCCGAGAAAATGTCAAATGACAAATGTTCTTTGAAAATTGGGTGTGTTCCAGAGTGGCCAAATGGGGCAGACTGTAAATCTGCTGTCTTCGACTTCGGTGGTTCGAATCCATCCGCACCCACACGCGCAATCGAGAGCATATCTCTCACCTCGAGATGCAAAGTCTAACTTTGCAGCTCGAAAAGCGTAGAGCAATATGTAGCGTCATCGAGCGGCTTTGCCGCGAGTTACGCCAGTATTAGCTCAAGCGCGCGAAAGTAGCTCAGTCGATAGAGCACTAGCCTTCCAAGCTGGGGGTCGCGGGTTTGAGTCCCGTCTTTCGCTCTTATGCTGCTTTAGCTCAGTGGTAGAGCGCATCCTTGGTAAGGATGAGGTCCCGAGTTCAACTCTCGGAAGCAGCTCTCTCGCGTGCTAACGCGAAGAATAAAGGTTGGTCAACGGTCAAACTTGACCGACCTTTTTCAAGTTAAACGACAATATTAAACACTTTTTGTTTATTAACGTTAATAAAAATTAAGAATTACTATGGCAAAAGAAAAATTTGACCGTTCGAAACCGCACGTTAACATCGGTACCATCGGTCACGTAGACCACGGAAAAACGACTCTGACCGCAGCTATTACTACAGTATTGGCAAAGAAAGGTCTTTCAGAGCAGCGTTCGTTCGATTCTATTGATAACGCTCCTGAGGAGAAAGAGCGTGGTATTACTATCAACACCGCTCACGTAGAGTATCAAACAGCTAACCGTCACTACGCACACGTAGACTGCCCGGGCCACGCTGACTATGTAAAGAACATGGTTACCGGTGTGCTATCATCGTAGTTGCTGCAACTGATGGTCCTATGCCTCAGACCCGCGAGCACATCCTGTTGGCTCGCCAAGTAAACGTACCGCGCCTGGTTGTATTCATGAACAAGTGCGATATGGTGGACGATCCTGAGATGCTTGACCTCGTTGAGATGGAGATGCGTGAGCTTCTCTCCTTCTATGAGTTCGATGGCGACAACACCCCGGTTATCCGCGGTTCTGCTCTTGGTGCACTGAACGGTGTTCCTGAGTGGGAAGAGAAGATAATGGAGTTGATGGACGCTTGCGACAACTGGATCCAACTTCCGGTTCGCGCCGTTGATAAACCGTTCCTGATGCCGGTTGAGGACGTATTCTCGATCACCGGTCGTGGTACTGTTGCAACGGGTCGTATCGAGACCGGTGTCATCAAAGTAGGTGACGAGGTTCAGCTGATCGGTCTCGGTTCTGAGGGCAAGAAGAGCGTTGTAACCGGCGTTGAGATGTTCCGCAAATTGCTGGATCAAGGTGAGGCTGGTGATAACGTAGGTCTGCTGCTGTTCAAGGCTTCCGTTTATATCTTGAAGAAAGAGGAAGGTGGCCGTCACACTCCGTTCCACAACCACTATCGTCCGCAGTTCTACATCCGTACCATGGATGTTACCGGTGAGATCACTCTGCCGGAAGGAACTGAGATGGTAATGCCGGGCGACAACCTGGAGATCATGGTTAAGTTGATCTACCCGGTAGCTTGCTCTGAGGGTCTGCGCTTCGCTATCCGTGAGGGTGGTCGTACCGTAGGTTCCGGTCAGATTACGAAGTTGATTGACTAATCAATCAACAGTCTAGGTAGACCTAGGTAATCCTAGGAAAACCTAGGAACAACAATGCTTGGGGCCTTGCGCCTGAGCAACAATCCTCTACCAAATCAACGAGCGCACTGCTCGTTGATTTGAGAGGAGGAAAAACGGAAATCTTGTGCAAGACGAACGAATGCTTGCATTCGCAGTTCGTCGAAGCCAAGATTCACGGAAAAATCGGTTCGCCGATTTTTACGGAAGTCCTCCAATGGTAGGAGAGCGGTCTCCAAAACCGTCAATGTGGGTTCGATTCCTGCCTTCCGTGCAAAGCCGTTGTTACCGGCGAAGCTTCTCCCTCGGCAACGAGGTCGATGCTAACAGACATAGCTTCCAATTCGACTTTAGCGTATGCTGGAGCCGGATTTGGTTGCGCTTAAAGAGCTAATATAAAAAATCTACTATATATGAGTTTTGTAGAAAACATCAAAGAATCGTACAACGAACTGGTTCACAAAGTAAGCTGGCCGACCCGCAAGGAGTTGGCGCAGAGCTCGGTGATCGTATTGATTGCTTCCATCATCTTAGCGCTCATCGTATGGCTTATGGACTGGTGCTTTGAGTCGATCATGACCTTTGTTTATGGTCTGTTCTAATCTTTAAACGTTAAACATTCAACTTTCAACATTAAAGATGGCAGAACACGTTAAACAATGGTACGTATTGCGCGCTATCAGCGGCAAAGAGAACAAAGTCGAGGAGTATATCAACAATGCCCTCGTATCGAGTTCCCTCTTCCGCGAGTATGTGTCGCAAGTTCTGGTTCCGAAGGAGAAAGTGGTTACCCTCAAGAACGGAAAGCGCACGGAGAAGGAACGCAATCTCCTGCCGGGCTATCTGTTGGTAGAGTGCTACTTATGCGACGAGAGCTTCCCTCTGTTGCGTAACATCCCGAATGTATTGGGTTTCTTGAGCGGCGGTAAGACGACCGTGAAGCCGAAACCGGTTTCGCAGGCTGAGGTCAACAAACTCGTTGGTCTGGCTACCGAATCCGAGGTTCGCGCTGCAAGTGCCGTAACGTTCCTCGTTGGAGAGAGCGTGAAGGTGGTGGACGGTCCGTTCAGCGGCTTCAAGGGCACGGTACAGGAAGTGAGCCAGGAGAAAAACAAACTCAAAGTGGTTGTCACTATCTTCGATCGCCAGACTCCCATGGAGTTGGGCTTCAATCAGGTAGAGAAAGAGTAGGAGACCATGTTACAGGTCGTTAGTCACTACTCGGTAGTTTCAAATTTATTAACCGGCCGAGGGCGATAAGCCCGCTATCAGGCCAAAAACTATTAACAAAGTAAAACTATGGCTAAAGAAATTGCTGGTTTTATTAAACTCCAAATCAAGGGTGGCGCTGCCAACCCTGCACCTCCGGTAGGCCCGGCTTTGGGTTCGAAGGGCGTGAACATCATGGAGTTTTGCAAACAGTTCAATGCCAGAACGCAAGACAAGGCAGGTAAAGTGCTGCCTGTAATCATTACCGTTTACGCAGACAAGTCGTTTGACTTCGTCGTGAAGACTCCTCCTGTAGCTATCCAGCTCCTCGAGGCAGCTAAGGTGAAGAGTGGTAGCGACCAGCCGAACCGTAACAAGGTGGCAACGATCACCGAGGAGCAGGCTCGTCAAATCGCTACGGACAAGCTGGTGGACCTCAACTGCTTCACCGTAGAGTCCGCACTCAAAATGGTCAAAGGTACTGCGCGTAGCATGGGTATCGTAGTGAAGTAATAAACCGTTTCAATCAATTCAACAATTATGGCAAAACTGACAAAAAAACAGAAGCTTGCTGCTGAGAAGATTGAAGCAGGTAAGCTCTACACCGTCGAAGAGGCAGCTGCGCTCGTAAAAGAGATCACTACCACTAAGTTCGATGCTTCTGTAGATATCGACGTACGCTTGGGCGTTGACCCGCGTAAGGCTAACCAGATGGTTCGCGGCGTTGTCGCTCTTCCTAACGGAACCGGTAAGGTCGTTCGCGTCCTTGCGCTCTGTACTCCGGATCAGGAGGCAGCTGCTAAAGAGGCAGGTGCTGACTACGTAGGTCTGGACGAGTATATTGAAAAGATCAAAAGTGGATGGACGGACATTGACGTCATCATCACCCAACCTCAGATCATGGGTAAGATCGGTGCCCTCGGTCGCGTATTAGGTCCCCGTGGCCTCATGCCGAACCCCAAGAGCGGAACCGTTACCATGGACGTAGCGAAAGCTGTTAAAGAGGTCAAGGGCGGTAAGATCGACTTCAAAGTTGACAAGTTCGGTATTGTACACACCTCCATCGGTAAAGTAAGCTTCAGCGCTGAGAAGATCGCCGAGAACGCACTCGCATTCATCGACACTATCAAGCACCTCAAGCCCGCTGTATCGAAAGGCGAGTACATCAAGAGCGTTTATCTTTCCAGCACTATGAGTCAAGGTATTAAGATCGATACCAAATCGCTTTAATCTTAAAAACAAAGGACAAGTATGAAAAAGGAAGATAAAAATCTCGTCATTGAAGCCCTTGGCGCTCAGCTGACCGAGTTCTCGCACTTCTACCTCGTAAACATCGAGGGCCTGAATGCAGAACAGACCAGCGCACTGCGTCGCGCGTGCTTCAAGCAGGATATCAAACTCTTGGTAGCGAAGAACACGCTGCTTCAGAAAGCGCTGGAGAAGAAAGGCGTAGAGGCAGAGATCTTCGGTGCCCTCAAGGGTAATACTGCGCTCATGCTGAGCAACACCGGCAACGCTCCCGCTAAACTCATCAAAGAGTTTACCAAGGGCGACAAGACCGGCGAGGCGATGCCCCAACTCAAAGCTGCATACGTAGAAGAGACTGTTTACGTAGGCAAGCAGAACCTCGAGTTCCTGTGCACTATCAAGTCGAAGAACGAACTCATCGCAGAATTGGTTGCTCTGCTCCAGAGCCCGGCGAAGAACGTCGTTTCCGCACTTCAGAGTGGACAAAACACTATCCACGGCGTTCTCAAAACGCTCGGCGAACGCGCTTAATCTAGGGAAACCTAGGAATACCTAGGATTAACCTAGGAAAAGTAAAACAAGAATCAATTAACACTTAAAAATTTATACGATCATGGCAGATCTTAAAGTTATTGCTGAAACATTAGTTAACCTTACTGTTAAGGAAGTAAATGAACTCGCTACTATCCTGAAAGAGGAGTACGGTATCGAGCCGGCTGCTGCAGCTGTTGCTGTTGCTGCTGCTCCTGCTGCCGGTGCTGCTGCTGAGGCTGTAGAGGAGAAAACCTCTTTCGATGTAGTTCTGAAGAGCGCAGGTGCTAACAAGCTCCAAGTTGTTAAGGCCGTTAAAGAGCAAACCGGTCTTGGCCTGAAAGAGGCTAAGGACATCGTTGACGCTGCTCCGTCTAACGTAAAAGAGGGCGTTGACAAAGCAACTGCTGAGGCTTTGAAGAAAGCTCTCGAAGAGGTAGGCGCTGAGGTAGAACTCAAGTAATACCCTCACAACCAACCACTCTAATCGGGTGGAATAGGTTTAGATCCCCATGCAAAAAGGGGGTCTAAACCTTTTCTGCTCAATAGGACAGAATGATTAAAAAACTGAAAAATTTGGTAATTATTATAAGGGTTATATTAAAATAGATTAAACTTTAAACCCGCCGATTTAGATGTAAATTACTCATTACCAACAGTTTAGTTCTGTTAAACAATTATCAACCATATAAAATAATGGCTACAAACAAAAAACAGCAGAGAGTCAATTTCAGTCGTATGCAAAAGCATATGCCGTATCCTGACTTTCTGGAGATTCAGTTGAAGTCCTTCGCCGATTTTGTCCAGATGGATTCGACCCCTGAGCAGCGTCGTAAAGAGGGACTCTTTAAGGTATTCTCGGAGAACTTCCCCATTCAGGATACCCGCAACAGTTTCACGCTGGCCTTTTTGGACTACTCGATTGATCGTCCCCGATACACCATCGAGGAGTGCATCAAGCGCGGTCTGACCTACAGCGTGCCTTTGAAGGCCAAGTTACGCCTCAGTTGCGAGGATCCGGATCACGAGGATTTCGACACCGTGGTCTCCGATGTGTATCTGGGTACTATCCCTTACATGACGCCGAAGGGCACCTTCGTCATCAACGGAGCCGAGCGCGTCATCGTTAGTCAGTTGCACCGTTCGCCGGGCGTGTTCTTCGGCACCTCGATGCACTCCAACGGTACGAAGCTCTATTCGGCTCGTATCATCCCCTTCCGCGGTTCGTGGATCGAGTTCGCTACCGACATCAACAAGGTCATGTATGCCTACATCGACCGTAAGAAGAAACTGCCGGTAACGACCCTGCTCCGCGCGATCGGTTTTGAGTCCGACAAGGACATCCTCAACTGCTTTGACCTGGCCGAGGAGGTGAAGGTCAACCGCGAGGACCTCGAGGCTTGCATGGGCCGCAAACTCGCCGGCTACGTCATGAAGCCGACAATTGAGGACTTCGTCGATGAGGATACCGGTGAGGTATCGTCCATCGAGCGTAACCAGATCGTGGTAGAGCGCGAGGAAGAAATCACGCCGGAGATCATCGACATCATCCTCGAGTCCGGTTCGAAATCCGTACTCCTCCACAAAGACATGGAGCGCGAGAACGACTTCTCCATCATCTTCAACACCCTGCAGAAGGACCCGGCGAAGACGGAGAAAGAGGCGGTGCTCTATATCTACCGCCAGTTGCGTAACGCCGAGCCGGCCGATGACGCTACGGCACGCGAGATGATCATGAACCTCTTCTTCAGCCAGAAACGTTATGACCTGGGTGAGGTAGGACGGTATCGTATCAACCGCAAGCTGAGCATGTCTATCCCGGACGACACTCGTGTCCTGACCAAGGAGGATATCATCGAGATCATCAAGTACCTCGTCATGCTGTGCAACAGCAACGCCGAAGTGGACGATATCGACCACCTCTCCAACCGTCGTGTCCGCACCGTAGGCGAGCAGCTCTACAACCAGTTCGGTATCGGTCTGGCGCGTATGGCACGCACGGTACGTGAGCGTATGAACGTTCGCGACAACGAGGTCTTCACCCCGACCGACCTGATCAACGCGAAGTCGATCTCGTCGATCATCAACTCGTATTTCGGTACCAACGCCCTGAGCCAGTTCATGGATCAGCAGAACCCGTTGGCCGAGATCACCCACAAGCGCCGTATGTCGGCCCTTGGCCCCGGCGGTCTGAGTCGTGACCGTGCCGGATTCGAGGTGCGAGACGTACACTATACCCACTATGGTCGTCTGTGTCCGATCGAGAGTCCGGAAGGTCCGAACATCGGTCTTATCTCGTCCATGTGTATCTACGCGAAAATCAATGACCTCGGTTTCATCGAGACCCCGTACCGTCCTGTTCATGACAGCGTGGTGGACCTCGACAACGACCACGTCGTTTATCTGACCGCCGAGGACGAAGAGGATAAGGTGGTAGCACAGGGTAACGCACCGCTCCGCGAGGACGGTTCGTTCATCCGCAAGACGGTTAAGACACGTCTGGGTGCTGACTTCCCCGTCGTTGCGCCGTCGGAGGTCAACCTCATGGACGTAGCGCCGTGCCAGATCGCTTCCGTAGCGGCTTCGCTCATCCCGTTCCTCGAGCACGATGATGCCCACCGTGCGTTGATGGGATCGAACATGATGCGCCAGGCAGTACCTCTGCTCACCTCGGAGGCACCGATCGTAGGTACCGGTATCGAGGAGCAACTCGTCACCGACAGCCGTACCCAGATCGTAGCGGAGGGGGATGGCGAAGTGACCTATGTGGACGCTGACGTCATCCGCATCCATTATAACCGCACCGAGGAAGAGGAGTACGTCTCCTTCGACTCTGCGGAGAAAGAATATAAGATGCCGAAGTTCGAGAAGACGAACCAGAACACGACCATCGACCTGCATCCGCTCGTTCGCAAGGGCGACCACGTAGAGAAGGGCCAGATCCTCACCGAGGGTTATGCTACCCAGGCCGGTGAGTTGGCGCTCGGAAAGAACCTCAAGGTAGCGTATATCCCTTGGAAGGGTTACAACTACGAGGATGCGATCGTGCTCAGCGAGCGTATCGTTCGCGAAGATATGTACACCTCTGTGCATGTCGTTGAGCAACTGCTCGAGGTGCGCGACACCAAGCGCGGTATGGAGGAGTTCACCGCCGACATCCCCAACGTATCGGAAGATGCCACCAAGGACCTCGACGAGAACGGTATCATCCGTGTCGGTGCGTACGTGCAGCCGGGTGACATCCTCATCGGTAAGATCACCCCGAAGGGTGAGACCGATCCGAGTCCGGAGGAGAAACTGCTCAAGGCTATCTTCGGCGACAAGGCCGGAGACGTCAAGGACGCTTCCCTAAAGTGCAGCCCGTCTCTCGACGGTGTGATCATCGATAAGAAACTCTACTGCCGCGCGAACAAAGACCGCAAGCAGAAGATGGAGGATAAGCTCACGCTCCAGGAGATGGATGGCGCGTTCCAGAAGAAAGCGGAGGCACTGCGCCAGCAGCTGATCGACAAACTCTATGCGTTGTTGAACGGCAAACAGGCTGCATCCGTCAAGGATATCCTCGGTACCGAACTCATCGCGAAGGGTCAGCACTTCAGCAAGGAGCGCCTCAATGAGATCGACTACTTCGCTGTCCTCATGGAGAACTGGACCTCCGACGCACATAAGAACGAACTCGTAGCACAGTGCATCATGAACTACATCGCCAAGTATAAGGAGATGGATGCGCAACTCAAGCGCGAGAAATTCAACCTCACCATCGGCGACGAACTGCCTAACGGTATCATCCAGATGGCGAAAGTCTATGTCGCGAAACGCCGTAAGATCCGCGTGGGTGATAAGATGGCCGGTCGTCACGGTAACAAGGGTATCGTCTCGAAGATCGTACGCGTAGAGGACATGCCGTTCCTCGCGGACGGTACGCCGGTAGATATCGTCCTCAACCCGATGGGTGTGCCTTCTCGTATGAATATCGGTCAGATCTTCGAGGCTGTCCTCGGTTGGGCCGGTGCCGAACTCGGTGTCAAATTCTCGACCCCGATCTTCGACGGTTGTACGATGGAGCAACTCGACGAGTGGACCGACAAAGCAGGCCTGCCGCGCGCCGGTAAGACCCAGCTCTATGACGGAGAGACCGGTGAACCCTTCGACCAGATGGCGACGGTCGGCGTGACCTACTTCATGAAACTCGGCCACATGGTCGATGATAAGATGCACGCCCGTTCCATCGGTCCGTACAGCCTCATCACCCAGCAGCCGCTCGGCGGTAAGGCCCAGTTCGGTGGTCAGCGTTTCGGTGAGATGGAGGTTTGGGCCCTCGAGGCTCACGGCGCCGCTCACGTGCTCCAAGAGATATTAACAATCAAGTCTGATGATGTAACCGGACGTGCCCGCACCTACGAGGCGATCGTGAAGGGCGAACCGTTCCCGACGCCGGGTCTACCCGAGTCGTTGAACGTGCTGCTGCACGAGTTGCAAGGTCTGGCACTCAGTATTAACATGGAATAAATCAGGAGGACTTAACATGGCTTTTAAACAAGAAAATAAGAAAACCGGTTTCACCAAGATCTCTATCGGTCTTGCGTCGCCCGATGAGATCATGCAACTCTCGTCCGGCGAGGTGCTCAAACCGGAAACTATCAACTATCGTACCTATAAACCGGAGCGTGACGGACTGTTCTGCGAGCGCATCTTCGGTCCTACCAAGGATTACGAGTGCCACTGCGGTAAGTACAAACGTATCCGTTATAAAGGTATCGTCTGCGAGCGATGCGGCGTAGAGGTGACCGAGAAGAAGGTGCGTCGTGAGCGTATGGGTCATATCAAACTCGTCGTTCCCGTTGCCCACATCTGGTATCTCCGCTCCCTGCCGTCGAAGATGGCATCGCTCCTCGGTATCCCGACTAAGAAACTCGAGTCCGTCATTTACTACGAGAAATACATCGTCGTACGTGCCGGTGCCCTCGAGGGTCAGGAGATCGGCGAGAAGCACGAGACCGATAAGAACCGTATTCCTATCGAGAACAAGATGCTTTTGGACGAGGACCAGTACCAGCAAGTTGTCGATATCCTCCCCGAGGGTAACGAACTGCTTGAGGATACCGATCCCAACAAGGTCATCATCAAGATGGGTGCGGAGGCGATTTATGACCTGCTCGCTGCTATCGACCTTGACCAACTGTCGTACGAGCTGCGTGCTACGGCTGACAAGTCGTCGTCCGTACAGCGCCGCCAGGAGGCCCTCAAGCGCCTCCAAGTCGTAGAGGCTTTCCGTGCTTCGAACGGTAAGAACCGTCCCGAGTGGATGGTGCTTCAGGCTATTCCTGTCACCCCGCCGGAACTGCGTCCGCTCGTGCCGCTGGACGGTGGTCGTTTCGCGACCTCCGACCTCAACGACCTCTATCGTCGTGTCATCATCCGTAATAACCGACTCAAACGTCTCGTAGAGATCAAAGCCCCGGATGTCATCCTTCGTAACGAGAAGCGTATGCTTCAGGAAGCAGTTGACTCCCTCTTCGACAACAGCCGTAAGACCACGGCTATGAAGTCGGAGGCTAACCGCCCGCTCAAGTCGCTCTCTGACTCCCTTAAGGGTAAGCAAGGACGTTTCCGTCAGAACCTGCTCGGTAAGCGTGTGGACTACTCCGCGCGTTCAGTTATCGTCGTAGGTCCGGAGCTCAAGATGCACGAGTGCGGTCTGCCGAAAGAGATGGCGGCTGAACTCTATAAGCCGTTCATCATCCGTAAGCTCCTCGAGCGCGGAAAGGTGAAGACCGTCAAATCGGCGAAGAAGATCATCGATCGCCGCGATCCGGAGATCTACGAGATCCTCGAGCATGTAATGGAAGGACACCCCGTTCTGCTGAACCGTGCCCCGACACTGCACCGCCACGGTATCTTGGCTTTCCAGCCGAAGATGATCGAAGGTAAGGCTATCCAGCTGCACCCGCTGGCCTGCGCCGGATTCAACGCCGACTTCGATGGCGACCAGATGGCAGTTCACTTGCCTTTGAGCAACGAGGCGATCCTCGAGGCACAACTCCTCATGCTCGGCTCGCATAACATCCTCGACCCGGCGAACGGTAACCCGATCACCGTACCGTCGCAGGATATGATCCTCGGTCTGTATTATATTACGAAGGAACGCGAGGGCGTCAAGGGTGAGGGCCTCACTTTCTATTCTCAGGAAGAGGCAATCATCGCCCTCAACGAAGGACGCGTCGACATCCACGCCAAAGTCAACGTGCGTGTCAACGGCGAGATCATCGAGACCACGCCGGGTCGCGTCATCGTCAACCAGTACGTGCCCGAAGAGATCGGCTATCAGAACGTGCTCATGAAGAAGGGTGCTGTCAAGTCCATCATCTCCAAGGTCATCAAGACCTGCGGTGTGGCGCGCGCAGCTCAGTTCCTCGATGATATCAAGGACCTCGGTTACTACCGCGCTTTCCGTGGTGGTCTGTCCTTCAACTTGAACGATATCCTCATCCCTGAGGAGAAGAAAGCCCTCATCGAGAAGGGTAACGGCATCGTCGACCAGATCACCGAGCTCTATAACGAAGGTGAGGTTTCTGACGATCAGCGTTACCGTCAGGTAGTCGATACCTGGAAGCAGATCGACGGCGAGATGACCACCATCTTGATGGATCACATGAAATCCGCCGACCAGGGCTTCAACTCTGTATATATGATGATGGACTCCGGTGCCCGTGGTAACCAGCAGCAGATCAAGCAGCTCGCCGGTATCCGTGGTATCATGGCCAAGCCTATGAAAGCCGGAGCTACCGACACCCGTCCTGATATCGAGAACCCGGTCCTCGCGAACTTTAAAGAGGGTATGTCCGTGCTCGAGTACTTCATCTCGACTCACGGTGCCCGTAAGGGTCTTGCTGATACCGCGTTGAAGACCGCCGATGCCGGTTACCTCACCCGTCGTCTCGTCGATGTGTCGCACGACGTCATCATCAACGAGGAAGACTGTGGTACCCTCCGTGGTCTGACCGCACGCGCTATCAAGGACGCTAACGGCCATACCATCGCATCCCTCACCCTCCGTATCCTCGGCCGTGTCTCTGTACACGACATCCTCGATAACGAAGGCAACCTCATCGTTGCCGCCGGCGAGGAGATCCGCGAGGCAGCTTGCGAAGCGATCGAGGCAGCAGGTATCGAGGAAGTCGATATCCGTTCCGTACTCACCTGTGAGTCCAAGCACGGCGTCTGCGCGAAGTGCTACGGCCGTAACCTCGCATCGCGTAAGATGGTGCAGAAGGGTGAAGCTGTCGGCGTCATCGCCGCACAGGCCATCGGTGAACCGGGTACACAGCTGACCCTCCGTACCTTCCACTCGGGAGGTCTGGCAGGCGGTGCAGCCGCACAAGGTACCTATAACCTCACCCGCGATGGTATCGTTGAGATCGAAGATCTCCGTACCATCACCACGGCTGCCGGCGACGTCATCGTCGTTAGCCGTCAGAACGCTATGACCCTCAAGGATGAGAAGACAGGTGTCATCCTCTCGAACTTCGATATCCCGTACGCTTCGAAACTCTTCGTCACCCCGGGTCAGAAATACGAGAAAGGAACCCTCGTCTGCGAGTGGGATCCGTATAAGACCCCGTTGATCATCGAACTCGACGGTTTCATCAAGTACGAAGACGTCATCGAAGGTGTTACCTGTAAGACCGAGATCGATGAGCAGACCGGTAAGAAAGAGGTTTCTATTACCGATACCAAGGATAAGACCAAGATGCCGCAGGCGCATATCGTCGATGCACGAGGCAATATCCTCCGCACCTACAACCTGCCGGTGAAAGCTTCGCTGATCCACCAGGATGGCGATGCGGTTAAGATCGGTGACAACCTCTTCTCGATGGCCCGCGCTACCAACCGTGGCGGTGATATCACCTCCGGTCTTCCGCGTATCACCGAGCTCTTCGAGGCTCGTAACCCGTCTAACCCGGCTGTCGTAGCTGAGATCGACGGTGAGATCTCGTTCGGTAAGATCAAGCGTGGTAACCGCGAGCTGTTCATCACCTCCAAACTCGGTGAGCAGAAGGCATATCTCATCCCGTTGACCAAGCAGATCCTCGTCCAGGAAGGCGACTATGTCCGCGCAGGACACGCCCTCTCTGACGGCGCCATCACTCCGGATGACATCCTGTCTATCCAGGGTCCGACGGCTGTTCAGGACTACATCGTCAACGAGGCACAGGCCGTTTACCGTATGCAGGGTGTGGAGATCAACGATAAGCACTTCGAGATCATCGTACGCCAGATGATGCGTAAGGTAGAGATCCTCGAGGCTGGAGATACCCGTTTCTTGGAGGGAGATATCGTCGACAAACTCGACTTCCTCGAGGAGAACGATCGTATCTGGGGCCGCAAGGTCGTTACCGACGCCGGTGAGTCTGAGAACCTCCACGAGGGTCAGATCGTTACCGCACGCCGTCTGCACGACGAGAACTCGTCTCTCCGCCGCCGCGATAAGAAACTCGTTAAGGCGCGTGATGCAGAGTGCGCTACGGCTAAACAGATCCTCCAGGGTATCACCCGTGCTGCCCTTGGTACCAAGTCCTTCATGTCCGCTGCCTCCTTCCAGGAGACTACGAAGGTCCTCAACGAAGCCGCTATCCGCGGTAAGGTGGACACCCTCGAGGGTATGAAGGAAAACGTGATCTGCGGAAACCTCATCCCGGCTGGTACGGGTATGCGTGAGTTCCAGAAGATCGCTGTGCACAACCAAGAGGAGTACGCTGCTATCCAGGCTGCCCGCGAGGCCGCCGAGGCCGCCCTCAACGGCGACGAGTAATTCTCGCCAACGGCTAATAGCTAATCGCTTATAGCTCAGAAAGACATCCTTGCCTTCGGGTGAGGATGTCTTTTTCTTGTTGTGCACCTCGGTCGCATTCTTTCGCCTGTTTTTTATTGTGCATTTCGCGCGCATTTTTGAGCGCGCTGCTTCTTTCTTGTGTTCCAGTGCGATCCTATCGCCCGTCTTTGCTTTTCTCCGTTCATTTCCCCGGCATTCTATGCCGGTTATTGCGCCCGTTTTTTATTGTGCATTTCGCGCTCATTTTTGAGCGCGCTGCTTCTTTCTTGTGTTCCAGTGCGATCCTATCGCCCGCTTTCGCCCGCTCTTTTATGTTCTATTTCTCTCGGGGGCGTCTCGGGGTCATCTCGTGGTCAATACCTGGGCAATTCGACATATAGAACATTTTGTATAAGTATCCGTCTTTGCTTTTCTCCGTTCATTTCCCCGGCATTTTATGTCGGTATGATGTTTGTCGTTTGCGCGGGATACTATCCCGCCCGTCTGTTTCCTTTTCGGGGCTAGAACATTTATTTTTGGTATTTTCTCCTTCGGAGAGCTATTACATCCTTTGGATGTGAAGGACCGTCCTGTCGGACTACATAAAGTTTACTTTTAAGTAGGCTGGCAGGGCGGGGCTTCGCGGACGCTGCCAAGCGTTATAGCTCTCGGAAGGTATTTTTTATATATTTTTCTTTTATATTATCGCTCCCGCGAAAGTAGATTAATTGACGCTTTTTGTGGAAAATACGCGCGTACGCTTGCGTATATAAAAAACTTTTCCTACCTTTGCCGCGCAATTTGCAAAGTGAACATAGCAAAATCAATATAAAACCAATTTTTTTGTTTAACTTTTTTAATTTTTAATGCTTATGAGTACAGCACAAGCAATCGCAAGTAGTCGTTTCCTGACAGCGATGGGGTCAATGATTGAGGATGAGCAGAAGATGAATGAGGTGCTTGAGTACATCGAGCGCATTAAAATTCAGCCGCTTCGTAGACCGCTTACAATCGATCCGGATTTTAAGAATAAGCCGATGTATACGGTCGAGGAGTATTTTGATGGTCTGGCGAAAGATCTTGGCGAGGAGTTCGGAATGAATGATATACGTGAGGCTGTATGAGGAAATACGAAGTGAAGCTTACCGAAGAAGCCAAACAAGACCGAAAATCGTTGGCCAGCTTCATTAAAGAAGAAGTCCATGCGCCTCTTACGGCTAAGAGATATATGCTGGGGTTAGAGGAGGAGATTAAAAAGTTAGAGAACTCCGCAGGCTCACTGGCAGTAGATGAAAACCTATCCCGGCGATTTGGAATAGAAGTGCGCAGAACGAATTACAAGAATGTAACGGTTATATACTCAGTAGAGGGACAAACGGCATATGTTCACCATATTATACCACAGAAGATGGTGGCTGTTTGATTAGAACGAAAACGATTAATCAAAATCAATAAATAAACCAATTTTTTTGTTTAACTTTTTAATTTTTAATGCTTATGAAAAACAAATTTCAAAGTAAAGCGGTTCCGAGAGGAACTCGAACTATTTGGCGCTATCTAAGCGCATTAATCCTTTTATTCTCCCTCTCCATCGGCCAGATGTGGGGAGCAGATTTGGAAATTCCTTTAACAAACCTTAAACTTTTTCCTTTGGATTATGGTTTAGTGAAAATTACTGATACTGAAAATACTACAGTTGGTAGTAATCAGTTGCAGGTTAGTAAAAAAACAGCCAAGTTCAAGGTTTCAACAACATTAGCCGGATTTTATCTTAAATCCATTTCTTTTACAGATGCTAACCCTAGCAAAAATGGAGGATTTACTTGTGATGAGGGTAGTTATATGTCTGGTCCGACAGAGAACGTGTATACTTATACAGCTCCAAATACTACCACCACAGAAGCTAACTTCTCTTTAATCGGTAGCGGTGGAACAGCCAAAATGGGGACTATTATTGTAACTCTGTCTACCAACGAACAAGTTGAGCGATTGACGGCTTTTGGTTCTGTAAGTGATTCGAAAATTCCGTTTACAAGTTCTGCAGCAACATCGAATGTCGAGTTGTCAGTTCCGGCTTCAAATGCTGTTTCTACTAGTTCCTCCCGAATTAGTATTGGTTCAGGAGGTAAACACTTGATTGTTAGCACGAAGAATAGCAAAGTCCTGAAAAATATTATTATTCCCAAGTATCAGCAATCTACTTATGTGATTACTGGATCATCTGACCCTGCAGGTACGTATAATAAAACAACAAATGTTTGGACACCGACTGCGGCTACAAATACGTCTGTAGATTTAACGCTAACGGTATCTTCAACGGTTTATTCTCAAGAAATATTTGTTATCTATAGTAATGCTGCTTCTTACACCGTAACGCTGAATCCGAATGAGGGTGGATACGCAAGTACCCCTGACGGATGGACAGCAGACGGAAGCAATATCAAGAAGACTGTTTCGGCAGGTGCGTTGACTATTCCTGAACCGGCAAGAGCAAATTATGACTTTGCCGGTTGGAAATCAGGCACAACGAGTGTGGCTTTAACAGATGGCAAGTTGACGGTTAGTAAAGATACCACTCTGGTGGCTCAATGGGCAGTTCATACTACAAGTAGCGATGCTACTCTGAGTGCGCTAAGCGTAGCAGGTTGTACATTTAATGAAACCTTTGATCCTGCAACTTTTGCTTACACGGTAGATCTTCCGTTCTATGGAACTATGCCGGCTGTTGGTGATGTAACCGCCACTCCGAATGATGCAAATGCAAAGACTCCTGCGGTTTCTATCTCCAGCAATAAGATCACCATCGCTTGCGAGGCAGAGGATGGCACAAAGAAAAACTATACCATTACTGTAACCATCGCTCCTGCTCCTGCTGCTTCGAGTTCAATCAATATCGAGCAACTCGTTCTGGACAACAGCACGAAGTATAATATTGGCGATGCTTTAGATGCTGCTCATATCGCGTATGTTGACAAAGACGCTCTTGATTCTTTGAAAGATCAAAGTGGGCGTAATGAACCTTACCTTGGTCTGAAGTTTAAGAAATCTAGTTCTAAGATAACGGTAGTTGTTCCTGCAGAAAAAGTTTTAAATATTAAGTGGGGCAATATATCTACGGCTATTAAGGTAAAGATTAATGGCGAGTCTCAAAGCGACATTACTACCACTCCGACTGGCTCTATTTATCATCTGGATGCAGCTAATATTGTACGCCAAGTAGAATTCTCGGTTGCTGCAGACAAGAAGACTATTGTTCTCAAACAAATCATGGTAGGTGAGAACATACAGTCTGTACAGCTGCCTTGGTTGGTAACTTACGATGCAGGTGAGCATGGTACTTGCGCAACAGCGAAAGAGACTTGGAAAGGTACTGCTCTGACTTTGCCGTCACTTGCAACTCTGGAAGACGGTTGGAGCTTTGACGGCTGGAATGATGGTGCTAATACCTATGCAGCAGGCGCATCATACAATCCGACCGCAGACGTTACTTTGACCGCACAATATACCGCACTGGCTTCGCCGTTTGACTTGACTGCTTTGACGTACAAGATTGGTGAAGGTGCAGCAACGAACGTTGGTTATGTAGATGGTACATTCACCTACAATATCGAATTGCCGTACAAACCTTCGTACGATGCTATTACGGTTGCTCCGACATTGAAGGTAGGTACTTCTTCGATCAAGGAAGGTGCTGTATTGACCGTTTCTTCTCTGCCCGGCGCAGCTACCTTCACGGTAGTAGAGGCTGGCAGTGCTAATGAGAAACTGTACACCATTAACTTCTCGAAAGAAGCTAAGGATGGAACAAGTTTGATCAAGGCTGTTGCAACTGCTACCGCTCAAGACATCACGGGTACAAACCTGACAGGTGCATTTAAAGGCGCTGCTCATATCGAAACAGCAAGTAGTTATAAACTGAATGAAGATAAATACTTCATGGTTCAACTTGTTGCTGGTCAGAACTTCCAAGCAGGCGATATCGTGAAGATTAATGTTTCTGCAGTTAATGATTGTAACGGTTTCACGCTCTATTCGTCCGATGAGTTTACGGCTGCTAACTTAATTATTGATACGCACACGAATAGTGATGCAGTTGCTAAAATTTCTGCCGGTATCAATGAAGTAGAGCTGCCGAGCAGTTTCCTTGGCTCGAATAAGTTGTATGTGGCACGCGCAGATGGTGCAGACAAGTATCTCAATGCAGGTATCAACCAAGTTGAAGTTACTCGCGTATTGAATCCGCAGTTGCTTGCTATCACGATCAATGAGCGTGCCGGTGTGATTGATCCGCTGGATGACAAACACTTCAATGTTCAAATTCCTTACGAGGCTGATTTGGCTAACCTGACCGTTGTTCCGACAATTGCTTGGAATGCTCCGGCAGCAGAGAACTCGATTGTTGTGAACGACGGTGGTGCTTGGGTAGAAGGTAACAACACCTACAAGCTGACCGATAAGGATGACGACTATACCGTTTATACTCTCACGCTCACACGCGACGTACAGAAATTCGTTGTTACTTACTTCGATGGAGAGACTAACTTAGGTACCGAGGAAGTTGAGAAGAATGGACATCCGACAGCAACGGGTATTGGCGCTCCGACGAAGAAGGGGAAGATATTCCTTGGATGGAACCAAAGCAGCACTGCTACCGCGGCTGAAGATCTCAATGAGATAACAATTATAGAGGCTAAGAACCTGTATGCAATATATGAAGATATCGATTGCTCGGGTACAGGCGTTAAGTTCTCTATGACTCCGAAGGCAAATGAGTTGACAGAAAACTACGAGCCTAAGGGCGACGAGGAGAGAGACTACGCCGAGTATGCAACTCTCGTTGGCGGTAAGGTGTTTATCAACAACGTAGCTGCTTCGGAAAAACGTATCAGCGTACTGAAGGAAACGTCTCATATTAAATTCGAAGGCGGTGATGATGGTTATATTCACGTAGAACTGGATTGCCCGCTCAATGAGAAAGATACCATTAAGATTGAGAATGACCAAAAATGGCAAGTTTCTGTTGCTAAGGGTAGTGGATACGTTGCTAAGCTTAAGACTGACAAGTACCATGTAGTACCTGCTGCTTGGGATGGTAAGTATGACTTCTATATCAAGCGTGCTGGTAGTAGCTTAACGATAAGCGGCATCCAGGTTGTTCGTCCTGCTAAGTTCGATGTTTCCTTCAATATGATGGGGCATGGAACGCAGATTGCTGACATTGAGGATGTAATTGAAGGCAGCAAGATTACTGCTCCGACCGCTCCAACCGATGCGGATTATAGCTTCGCCGGTTGGTACAAAGAGAATACTCTTGAGAACGAGTGGAAATTCGATGTAGATGTTGTTGAAACGAACACTACTCTCTATGCTAAATGGCTTGACAAGAGCGATGCAACGCTGAAGAGCCTGAAGTACGGCGAGACAGAGATTGCTCTGGAGGCTGGTGTATATACCTATAATGTAAGTCTCCCGGCATTCACATCGGCTGTTCCGGCTTTGACGGCAGAGACAAGCAATCCGAACGCAACAAAGGTGATTGCTAATGCAGCTGCTTTTGATAGTGAAGGAAATGCTACCTCTACTGTAACTGTTACTCCGGAGGTTGGCGCTGACCAAGTTTATTATGTTAACTTTGCTAAGGGTGTTGAGATTCTGCTGCAAGATGTAACCGGTTCGATTACATGGAACTTTGCAAATGCAGTTACCGCTAATGTCAATATTACGGGAACTCCGCAAGTATTGGCTAACTATGGTGGCGTGACTAACGATAATACCTTCGAGTCTGACAAACTGGAGGCAAGTGGAGAGAAGTTCACTGCTGGTAACAAAGCAAACCTGCGTGCAAACTACATCCACTTCCACACTACTGTTCCGGGAATGTTAACTATCAGCTATTCCAATACAGGTGGCAGCAACCCTGCTCGTTACATCTATGTTAACGGTGATAAGTATGACGAGGAAGGTTCTGCGAATACAACACCTAAGGGAGCAGACAATAAAGTATTTGTACCTGCCGGTGATGTAGAGTTGGTAATGAAGGAAGGTGAAGATGTATCTAAGAACGTTCAGATCTATCAAATGATCTTCAACGCAACTCCGGATTACAAGCGTAATGTGACGGAAGGTCGTTACGGTACAATCTGCTTGCCGACCAACGGTGTGATGATTGGTACTACGATTTACACCTTGGCATTCTACGGTGCAACCTCGCAGAAGATCTTCTTCGACGAAGTTGTAACGGGCAGAATGGAAGCTGGTAAGCCGTACCTCTTCTTGCCGGAGCAGGGCGTTACCGAACTGAAAGTCTTCTACACGGATAGTGAGACTAAAGCTGCTCAGGCAGTTAATGGTTTCCATGGCTACATCGGCGACAGCGAGGATCCTGAAGATGCTCTGCAAGTTGAGGCAGGCGTAGGTAACTACATCGTTCAGAACAATACCTATCGTGAGGTTCAGACTGGTGCTACTGCTTATATCTTGAGCCACCGCGCTTACATCAATTTCAGCGAGATTGGTACTACTGAGCCGGCTAAGGCTCCGGGTGCACGCCGTATCGGTCTTGGTAAAGATGCAGCACAGGGCTTCGAGAACATCGAGAGCGGTGATCAACCGATGAAGGTGATGATTGACGGTACGCTGTATATCATCCGCGGCGAGAAGGTTTACAACGCTAACGGACAAGTCGTTAAATAAGAGTTAACGAACGAATGAATGTTTAACGATTTAACGAAAGGATTACAATTATGAAGAAAAGTTATAATCAACCGGCAATTGAGATTGCAGAAGTGCATGCTATTCATGCCATCATGGACGGATCCATCCTTCCGGGACCTCCTGTAACTCCGGGAGAGCCGCCCGCATGGGGTGACTAATCCGCAATCCTCCCGCACATGTGCGCGAACCTTAATAACCGCGTACGCGTACGGTGACAACACATCAAAGGCAGCTTCCCGGCTGCCTTTGGTGTGTTTTATGGAGAAAAATGAAGAAAAAAAGCATTTTTTTGCAGAAATATTTGGATTGTAACTAAAAAATAGTTACCTTTGCACAAAGTTGGAGGGAACTATGAATACAATCAGTTATAAAGGCTATCTCGGAACGGTGAATTTCTCCGAGAAAGACGGATGCTTCTACGGCAAAATAGAAGGCATCGACGGACTCGTTAATTTCGAGGGCGAAAGCGTTCAGGAGTTGACGACTGCTTTTCATGAGGCAGTAGATGACTATGTGGCATACTGCGTGGCGGAGGGCTTAGAGCCGCATAAGAGTTATTCCGGGCAATTGAACATCCGTATCAAACCGGAGACGCATAGCGCAATCGCAGCGTTGGCGAAGCAAGCTGGCGAATCGATCAATGCGTTCATAAGCAAGGCTTTAGATCTGCGTGTCGCAGCGATGCTTTAAATCGTTCATTGCGAAGAACAAATTAATCAAAGGCAGCTTCCCGGCTGCCTTTGATTAGTTTATGGGCTTAACTCATAGATTTGTAGGCTAAGGAAAAAAACTATTTTTGATATTTTCTCTGATTATTGTTTGATCTCGTTAGAGATAAGGATTTGATTGGTAATGTCCATGGTAAATTTACTTACAAATGAACGTTAGCAAGCAAAGACTTATGGATTATGTAATAATCTAAACAATAATCAGTATTTTCTTTATTTTTTTCTATCTAATAATGTTTTCGGCTCGTTTTCTTACCCCGTTTTCTTGCGCTCTGCGCGTTTTCCTTATCTAAAACACGCGCAAAACGGAACATAAAAACGTTGCAAAAGTCGGAACTTTGTTAGAAATGAGCGCTTTGGCTGACAAAAAAAAATTATTTCACATTTCCCTTGCACATGTCAAAAATTATTCGTATCTTTGCCGCGGTTTTTGTAAGAACGCCTTAAGTCCGACTACTTTATGACAACTCAAACCGCTACATATCAGTATTTTACCACCGGCCTCACGTCCGTGAGTAGGCTATAGTACGCGCAAACAGAACCCTTATACGGTTTTGTTTTTTTCGTTTATAAAGAACCAGAATAAGAAAAAGAACAGCAATATGGCACAGGAAACATTAGATAGTTTGATACAGGTGATCTTTACCTTGTCCGCGGAAGAACGTGAGTATGTGATCTCTCGTTTGCAGGGCATCCAGCCAACGGAGGAGCAGAAAGCGCGCCTGCGTCAGTCATATCTTGATGCACAGGCCGGGAGAGTTTATTCCCAGGAAGATGCTCACCAAATTTGTTCTTGACGGACAAGTATATATCGCCGACTTCTGGGATGTAAGAAGCAACAAATCAACTAACTAACTTTTTGTTTAACTAAAAAATCTCAAACATAATATTATGGCCAGTTACGCAATGACAATAGATGAACGTTCGACACAGGGGAAAGCCTTGTTGACATATTTGGGAACGCTGGATATCAAGCTCCAACCATTGACGCATGTTCCGGCTCCGTGCCAATATACCAAGGCGGAGATGCGGGCAATACTGGCGGAGTCAACGGCTGAGGCTCGCAGCGGCCAGGGTACATCTCACGAGGATTTTAAACGGGAAATGGCATCATGGCTTTGATCCGGTGGCAAACCAATGCCAAGCGGCATTTGAAGAGTCTCTTTGACTATTTATTTGGGACTGCAGTATGAACCCAAGAAGGCGGAAAAGCGTTGTAAGACCGCTTAGAAAAAAGTAATATCAACTAACTAACTAATATAATTAACCTTTTTGTTTAACTAAAAACAACATAATGCCGAAAGTACTTCTATATACAACTGCAAAAATTGTATGGACGTTCCTGTTTTATGGCACGGATGCTAATGAAAATAGAGCGCATGTCCATGTTGGCAAAAAGGGAACACAGGTGTTTGCTAAGATATGGCTTGAGCCCTCAATTGAACTGGCAAAGCAAGGAGACTTGACGGAATCGCAAGCAAAACAATTATTGCAGATTGCGGAAGCGAAAAGGGATGTCTTGCTGAAACAATGGCAGGTATTCAAGAATGGAGGAAATGTTAAACTTATAAAAATCAACAAATGATATGGCACGGATAGAAGGATATTGGGATGTACAACCCGCAATTAAAAATGTTACCTTTCCGGCAAGGGGAAAGTTTGAGGTGTCCTTAGAAGATGGTAGGCAAATTATAATGCCTATATCTGCCTTCCCATCTATCAAGAAAGTGCCGACTCGCAATCGTAAGAATTGGTACTTAATGGGAGGAGGTTTTACTTGGGATGAGTGCCCAGAAGTTATTCACGTTGAGCAGATTTTAGGCAACTACGCTAACTACGCACACGAACAATAACAAATCAAACTAATATAATTAACCTTTTTGTTTAACTAAAAAATCTCAAAGCCGTCCTCAGCATCGGATGAAGAAGGTTTTTAAGTAACTCATAAAAGAACAACAATAAATCATCAAGCATATGAGTATAGAGCAGACTAAATATGTACCGGAAGAGCGCTCGCTGGAAGAGGCTCTGCAACATGGCATTTCGCTCGAGGAGTCGAAGAAGCGCGTTGAGAATGTGATTTATGATCATTTCCATGCAAGAGTATGCGCGTGATTATTGATGACAGAGTCCATGACGTAATAGAGAATTTCTACAAAGTCTCCTTGCGTCTTCATCCGACATTGGACGAGGTGACTGTTGAGAATAAGAAAGATCGGTTATATGCCGCGTTAGGGACCCTGCAAGAATTTCCTTTTAGAAATGCAGAGGCACGTCATAAGCAGGAGTGGAAAAGGAGAAGGTATCTTGTGCTAATATGTGAGGATTTCTTGTTTGGATATAAAGTATATAAAGACCCGGCGACGAAAGAGCAATATGTGTACGTCCATGACGTAGTATATTCGTCCCTTTACATAGATTAAGTAACAAATCAAAACTAATATAATTAACCTTTTTGTTTAACTAAAAAATCTCAAACATTATGAAAAAATTAAAACTTTTTTTCGCCTGTTTGCTGATGGCCGTCCTCAGCATCGGGCAAGTGTGGGCAGATCCTGCAGCTGCAGGAACCACACTGTTTAGTGAGAACTTTGGCAGTTATTCTGCTGACGATGTTCCGAGTGGTTCTGTTACTACGGCTACAGGACGCGTGGTTTATGGCGGTGCTAATGTTACGTATTCATGTACAGATGGAGGATCTACTACCAAAATTTACAATCAGAATACCGGTGGAGGAACAGCTCCGGAGATTTTGGTTTCCAAAAGTAATGGTACATTTGTAATTGAAGGTATTCCTTCTGGTGACGCGCAGGCTATTACCGTTTCTTGGACACAAAACAAGCAAGAAATAACGGTTGCTGCTTCGGGAACAGGATATTCGGGCTCATTGTCAGGAAAACCAAGTGCTGTGGGAACAAGAACATTCGACATCACAGTTGCTGATGGAGCAGATGCAACTTTCACCTTGACCTTTACAGGTTCCGGTTCTTCGAACGTTCGCGTAGATGATATTGTAGTGACCGTTAAAACTGCAGGCGAAGGTGCAACTCCGACTTGTGCAACTCCGACATTTGATCCGGAAGATGGAGAAACTTTCTCGGATGATATTGATGTCGAAATTGCGGCTGAATCTGGAACGACGATTTACTACACTACAGATGGTGAGGATCCGACAACATCTTCGGATGTATATACTACTGCATTGAACTTCACCGAGACCACGACTTTGAAGGCTATGGCTGTTAAAGAAGGCTCGAACAATAGTGCAGTCGCTACAGCAACATATACAAAAGTTGTACCTTTCGCTGGTTCTATTTTGGAAATTACAAAGGATGACTTTGTGGCAAGTTATGCAAGTAATAACGGAGAGCACGAAAAAGATGGGGTTGCGTATTATACAAATCAAGTCTGCTTGAGTTCGTCTTCTATTCAATTCCAAAAAACAAGCGGACTTCTTTACAACAAGACAGATCTTGGTGAAATTGCAAAGATTGAAATCACAAAGACAGGAAGCAACAATTTGGTTGTTTATTCTGGAACGACAGAAAATCCGTCTTCTACAATGGTAACGGGAAGTGCTTTGGGCAATGTAACAACGTACACATTTACATCTGGCAATGGTTTCTTTGCTATCAACTGTAATGGTACCGGTGCCTCGAATGTAGATCCTATTAAGATATACTATGTATATTCTGCTCCGGCAGTTGTTGCACCGACTATTTCCGGCGAAACTCCGTTCTCGACATCTACTACTGTGTCCATTACCCACGCTGATGCAGATCATATTTATTATACCATGAATGGTGTTGATCCTACGACGAGTTCGACAGAATATACAGGTCCGTTCACAGTAGATGCAGATGGCACAACTATCGTAAAGGCTATTGCTGTCAAAGGTGGCGATGTTAGTGCAGTTGCAAGCAAAGAGTTTGAAAAGGTAACTTCTTATTCTTCTCTTGCCGACATCTTTACGAAAGCAACTGAAGTAGGAAATACGGCTACTGACATTTATGTAACGTTTGGTGGTTGGAAAGTATCTGCAAAGACCAGCAATAACGTATTCTTGACCGATGGAACGAATGGTGCAGTTATTTACGGAAGCGGTCATGGCTTTAATGCTGGTGATGTATTAACCGGTACAGTTGCATGTAAAGTTCAATTGTACAAAGGTTTTACAGAGTTGACTTCTTTGAATAGCGGAAGTGCCGGTCTGACGGTAACTCCTGGCTCGGTTGGAGATCCTGTTACTAAGACTTGGAATCAACTCTCTGCTGTTAATACAGGTGCTTTGGTTACGTTGGAAAACTTGACCTATGATGGAAGCAGTTTGTCTGATGGTGTAAACACTATTCCGACTTACACGACATTCTATACTGCTTCTTTTGAGGATGGGAAGTCTTATAATCTGACCGGTGTTTATCAATATTATGATACAGATGGTCAAATCCTTCCGCGTAGCGCTGCTGATGTAGATGAGATTATTGAGACCTTCACGGTAACTTACAACAATGCACCGGAGAATGGTACTTTGACTATTAAGAATGGTGACGATGTTGTTACATCCGGTTCTGCTTTAAATGAAGGAACAGTTTTGACAATCGTAACCACACCTGCTGAAGGTTATAAACTGGTTGGTGTTACCGTCAACGGCAGCGCTTATGCAGAATCGACTCTTACATTGACAGAGGATGTAACTATTGCTGCTTCGTTTGAACTAAATCAGGCTCCGCTTGTTACTTCCTATGTTTTAAGCGAGATTGGTGTTGAGACCTCTCACTTGAATGGTGAGCACGTAGGCGATAAAGTTAATCTACCTTTGACTGCTGCTTCATGTAGCAAAGTATTCCGTGGTTGGGATGCTGATGCAGATTGCGACCATGCTCCGACTTATGCTCCCGGTGCAGAAATAACTCTTGCTGAAAATAATAAATTTTATGCAGTTTATGCAACTCCTGGAGACAATGCCGCTACTGAAGGGTTTGCGACAACATCTCTTGGTAGTACAAATACGGTAACGGATGGTTATGCTGTTTCGGCTGCTGCAGGTGCCCAAGACGGTTATTATCAGGATGGTGGTAGTGTCGGAAATAAACGTCACGTACAAGTTATGGTTTCTAATACAGAGACGCAAATTATCCCCTCTCAACCTTCGACCATTACTGTAACAGCCAAGATTGGAGGTGGTAGTACGAATGATGCCTTGACGAATCCTGTATATGCAATATTCCTTAATGCGTCGGGTGAAGAAATAGGTGATCCTGTTGAATTAACCTCTGCTATTGAAGTTAAAGAAGGAAAAGATTATACTGTTAACATGGCGACTTCGAACTATGCTAATGTTCGCGGTGTACGTATTTATCACGTGAAAGAGAATAAAGCTGGTAGTGGATACAACGTACGTTATTATGCAATCAGCCTTTCTTATACAATTGAATCGTATAGCGATTATTCTACAGACTGCCAAGCTCAAGTAGCGACACCGACGTTCTCGCCGGCAGCAGGTACGTATACCGCAGTACAGAATGTAGAGATTTCTTGCGAGACAACTGGTGCAACAATCTATTACACTACGAATGGAGATGAGCCGACAACAAGCTCAACATTGTACGAAGGTGCAATTACAGTTGACGAGTCGAAGACTCTGAAGGCTATTGCAGTTAAGGCTGGTATGGCTAACTCGGCTGTAGCAACTGCTGAATATACCATCAACCTGCCGTTGAGTACAATGGATCAAATCTTCGCAGCAGCAACAGCAGCAGGTGGTACTGCTACCGATGCAAATATTGCATTTGGCAACTGGGTTGTATCCGGTGTTTCGACGAACGGCAAGAACGTCTTCGTTACCGATGGTACGAAGGGCTTTATCATCTTCGATAACGGCGGTGAAATGGGCTTCGCAGTTGGAAATGTTCTCAGCGGAACCGTTGCATGTAAAGTTCAGTTGTATAAGGGCGCTGCTGAGTTGACGACCTTGTCTTCTGCAACAGAAGGTCTGAATATCGCAACTGGCGGTTCTGTAACTCCGGAAGTTAAGGCTATCAATGCTCTAAGTGGTATCAATACCGGTGCAGCTGTTACGATTAACAGCGTACAATTCGATGGCACGAACCTGTCGGATGGATCTAATGAAATTAAACCGTTCAACTCCTTGTTCGCATATGACGCATTGGAGAATGAAAAGTACTACAATGTAACTGGTATCTATCAGCAATTTGATGCTACGAAGGAGATTCTGCCGCGTAGCGCAGCTGATATCCAAAATGTAGATTTGGCTGATCCGGAGATAAGCTACACTCCTGCTTCTGCAACTATCGAACTTGGACAAAGTTTACCGGGCACAACATTTGCTAATCCTCACGAGTTGGCTATTTCCTATAGTTCTAACAATGAGGCTGTAGCAACTGTTTCAAATACTGGTGTTATTGCATTGGGTACTCAAACAGGCACGGCTGTTATTACTGCAAGTTTCGCAGGTAACGCGACATACGCAGCCGCTAATGTAACATACACCATTACGGTTAATCCGGCTTCTGTTTCGGAGAATGTAGTCATCTTGGCTGTTGATAACGAAAAGTACTATGCGATGTCCACAACTAATGCAAGTAGCGCATTTACTGCTATTGAAGTTGAGTATGATGGATCAAAGGTAACTGTTAATAGCGAGGCTGACAAGACAGCTATTCAGTGGACGAAGAAGACCAGTGAAGAAAACACCTCTTTCCAAACCAAGGATGAAACCCCGATGTACATGAAGGGTACTTCCAGCGGAGCGGCGATGTCTCTCAGCGCCAGTGTATGCAATTGGAGTTGGGATGGCACCAATGAGTATTACTACATCGGCTCACGTTCGTTCTTCTATCAGGCTGCAGGTGGTTACTTTAAGAATTTCTCGATATCCGATAATATGGGCAAGCCGGGTTATTCCGATAAGGCTCAAGTAATTGTTATCGCTCCTGAGAATATTGTTATTTCTTCGAAGGTAGATCCGGCATTGGCTTATACTCCGGCATCGGATGAAATCACTGTAGGTGACGCTTGGTCTGCTCCGACTCTCGGTTATGTTGAAGGCTTCGACGGATTAGCGGCTATTACTTACGAGTCAAGCAATGAGGCTGTTGCTACTGTTACTGATGCTGGTGTTATTGCACTTGCAGGTGGAACTGGAACCGCTACTATTACTGCTACGTACGCAGGTAATGCATCTTATCTTGCAGGTTCGGCTACCTATACCGTAAAAGTAAACGAGCCGGCAGATGTGTGCGGTGGTACAGATGACTTCCTGGATACCGAAGACAAGGGTAGCCCGACAAGCTATACTGATCGTTCTACTCCGAACGGATGGTCTGCTGTTAACGCAGGATATAAAGTTATTGAAGAAAAAGCATATTGGATGATTAACGGAAAGACCACTGCTGTCGGTGTAATCACTTCACCGGAACTGACAGGTGGACTTGGATCATTGAAGTTCAGATATGCAAATACCAATAGCGAGTCTAATGGTGTAAGTGTTAAGATTGAGATCAAGCAAGGCGGCGATGTCGTTAAGGAGTACACGCTTACCAAGCCGAACTCTGAGGTAGTACAAAATACGGTTTACACCGAACTCATTGAGAATATCAATGTAGAAGGTACCTTCCAGATTGTTATTACCAACCTCAGTCCGTCTAACAACACCGGAAACAAAGACCGTGTATCTATTGGTCGCTTCTGCTGGACAGGTTATGTTGCTCCGGAACCTCCGGTAGTGGACTACACCGTAGTACGTAACGATTTGACTGTAGGTTGGTACTACACCATGTGTCTTGACAAGGCAGTTACTGCTGTTAATGCTGGCTCTATCTGGAGAGTACTGAGCAAGGCTGCAAACGGCACAGACGTTATTTTGGAAGAAGTTATCGGTACGCTTGAGGCAGGTCGTCCGTATATCTTCCGTGCAGCAGCAAACACGCTTGAGGTTGCTTACACCGGAGATGCTGTACTTGCTCCTGTAACCGAAGGCAATAATGGTTTGGTTGGCTCGTTCACAGAAGAACTGCTCGATCAAAACTCCAACCACTACATTATCTACAATAACGCATTGTACTATGTTAACTCGGCTAATGTATATGTAGGTGAGCACCGTGCATACTTGGATATGACAGGAGTTCCGGCTTATGTTGAGCCGCAACAAGGAAATAATGCTCGTCGTCGCGTAACGATGGCCGTTTACGGCAAGGATCAGGCTCAAGGCTTTGAGAACCTCGATGCTTCTGAGAAACCGTTGAAGGTAATGATCGACGGTACGCTGTACATCCTCCGCGGTGAGAAAGTATATGACGCTACCGGACGTTTGGTAAAGTAAAAATTAACGAGTTAATCAATTAACGAATTAATGAAAGGATATTTGTTATGAAAAGAAAATATGAAATACCGAGCGTAGAAATGACGCAACTGGCGATGAGTTCTATCGTAATGGCCGGAAGTCCCGGAACACTTCACAATAGTGGATCAGGAACGGGAGGCATTGGTGATCCAATAGTCATCGGCGGTTAATCCGCAACTCTCTCGCCCTTGAGGCGAACATACTCGACAGCCCTGCCCTCGCGGCAGGGTTGTTGGGTTATATAGGGGGCGCTCTTTTGTTCTGAAAGTAAGGTTCTCGGAACATGGTCCCGTGATGATCCTGTTCTAAACTTCACATTACATACTTTTTTGTCCAAAAATTTGCTTATATCAGAAATTATTTGTACCTTTGCAGCGAAATTTAAATTCATGGTATTATGAAAATAGGAGATGTTGTTTTGATTTCACCGGAAGTCACCATGCTTAAGGAGTGGGTGCGTGGTAAGGTAATTGAGGTTGAGGCTAATCCGTTTGTGGGTACAGTTATCTCAGCCCAAACACCTAATGGGGATATCTATTTTAACAAAGAATCTCTTTTTAAAGAAGCCGTCTAATGTACGCACTAAGTTTTGATATGGGGATTGCTGATCTTCAGCAATATTATGGTGAACCTTACAATGGGGCTTACTACGAAATTAAGCGCGTATTAGAAAAGTGCGACTTCTACTGGATTCAGGGTAGCACCTATATGACCAATAACCAGGACATGACATCGCTCTTTAAAGCTATTGAGGCTCTTAAGAAAATTGAGTGGTTCAGAAAATCAGTACGCGATATCCGAGGTTATCGTGTTGAAAACTGGTCAGACTTTACTCCTATTATGAAAGAATAACTTAACCTCTCGCCCTTAAGGCGAACATACTCAACAGCCCTGTCGGAAACGGCGGGGCTGTTGGGTTTATATGGGGGGGCGAGTTGTCCCATATTTGAGGACAACTGAAGAAAAATGATCTAAAAACTTGCATATGTCAAAAAAAAGCAGTAATTTTGCAGCGCAAAATTGAAAGAAAGGACAGTAATTATGGAAGCAGTTATTTACAAAACCGAAGAAGAACGTATGGAGGCTTTGCGTCGTATGGTCGGCCTGAGGAAAGTCTTCGAGGCGCGTGTCCGTGAGATTATGGCTAAGCGTACCGATTTATAATTTGCACCATGGTCCATATTTCAGCTGAATTTCATAGTAGAGCATAGTCAAAGATAACCCCATCCTCTCGCCCTTGAGGCGAACATACTCGACAGCCCTGCTTTTCGGCAGGGTTGTTGGGTTATAGAGGGGCAAAGATGAGAAAAATGAAGAAAATCGCAAAATAATGTTCGCAAAATTTGCGAATATAAAAAAAATGTAGTACCTTTGCACAAAAATTGCAGATAGTATGGAAGTAGAGTTCCTAAAAGATTACCTCAGCGACCTGTATTATACTGGCAAAACAAGCGATAAACAACATCGCTTTCAACCGGAAGTAATACGCAAATATGTACGAGTTGTGGAGATCTTGAATGCAGTAAGTCGAATGGAAGATCTATTCCGCTTCAATTCGTTAAATTTTGAAGCAATTGGGAATGATGAATATTCCGTACGGATTGATTATCATTACCGCTTGGTATTCCAGATGGAAGCGAGACCCGGAGAGACTATTCTAACTATTTGCAAATTAGAGGACATTACTAACCATTATAAGGCATAATTATGGCAATGTTAGGTTATTCTTTTTATCCGGTACATCCCGGAGAGGTGATCAAAGACGAGATGGAAGCTCGTCATATTTCACAACGAGCGTTTGCGCGGCAAGTCAATGTGTCATATACAGCTTTGAATGAGTTGCTGAATGGCAAGCGTCCGCTAACCCCAACTACGGCCCTGATGTTTGAGGCAGCATTGGATATACCGGCTGATGCATTGATGAATATTCAAACGAAATATACAATGCAAACGGTGCGTCAAGATCGTAGTATATTATCATGGTTAGCTCGCATCCCAAGAGTCGCTGCAATGCTTTAGTCTCGCCCCTAAGGCGAACATACTCGACAGCCCTGCCTTTTCGGCAGGGTTGTTGGGTTATATAGGGGGCGAGTTGTCCCATATTTGAGGACAACTGAAGAAAAATGATCTAAAAATTTGCATATATCATTATTTTATTGTACCTTTGCAGCGTCAAAGGTAAAGGAGAGGTTAATATGCAGAAAGATAAGATAACATACATTATCGCACTAATTGCCGAATTCGCAAAGCGATTTGGAATCACAGATGCTGAGGCAGCGCAATACATGAATCGCTACCACGCTACTGCGTTATGCGATAAGCATTACGGAATCATGCACACTCTCAGTTTTGCTGATAATGTAGATAGTATCGCGACGTATTGCCGGAGGCAAGGAGGAACACTATGATCACTTTGTATCACGGAACAAATACACCCTTTGACGCTATTGATTTGAAACAATCGAAGCGCTACAAAGATTTTAATCGCGCCTTTTATCTCTCAGCGAATAAAGAACAAGCCCAAGAAATGGCGGAGAGCAAGGCAGAGTTTTTAGGTGGAGAACCTCTGGTATATGCATATCTGTTCGATGAACAGTTGTTATCAAACGTAAAACTTAATGTTAAAGTATTTCCACACTATAGCGAAGAATGGGCGGAATTCATATGGAGAAATAGAGACGAGAATCAAGATTTTACGCATGCCTATGATATCGTATACGGCCCTATCGCCAATGATACCATTGGATTGCAGATCCGTGAGTTTAAACGAAAACATAAAGGAGACATACAATCTTTCCTTAAAGGGATTAAGTATACCAAAGGAGAAACTTTTCAGTACGCTTTTTGTACGGAAAAAGCCATTAAATTTTTGAAACGGCTATGATTAATGTAACACCACAAGACATACAATTTATGGTTGAGGACATCACTGCAGACTTGGCTTGTATGCTTGTCGAGAAACAGCATTACTCAATAGAACAAGCGATTGATGTGGTGTATAAATCCAAGACCTACGAGGCTTTATCTCGTCCTGAAACCGGTCTGTATAGTCAAAGTTCCGGATACGTTTACGAATATTTGCAGCAAGAATTAGGAATCTAAGCCATATGCCCTTGAGGCGAACATACTCGACAGCCCTGTCGGAAACGGCGGGGCTGGTTTGTGTGTGCACGGGAGACAGACGGAAGACGAACGTGAGACGATGGTTCGTTGATGGTAACGATAATCACCTACTAATCACCTACTAATCACCTACTAATCACCTACTAATAGCATACTATACTAAGCAAAGGCTATGATGAATGGTATGAACAGGGTATGGCGTGGGGTGTAAATGGCGGCAAAGACCCGCCTCGCAATAATAAAAGCGACCCGCAAATGCAGGTCGCTTTTATTGTGGGTGAGTGTGTGGCACTCAGCCGAAGGGTTGCGATTACTCAGCCGAAGGGTTGGGATTATTCAGCCGGCTCAGCGGGGAACTCTGCTGCAGGTTGAGCTGCAGGAGCTTCGTCCACTACGATAACCGATTGATCCTCAGCGACAGCCTGACGGCCTTTGCTGAAACCAACAGCAGCGATGCTGAAGACCACGATCAATGCGATCAAGGTCCAAGTCGTCTTCTCAAGGAAGTCTGCCGTCTTCGGCGCACCCATCACTTGGTTGCCGCTCGCGAAACCGGCAGCCAAACCACCGCCTTTACTATTCTGTACCAACACCAACAGCGTCAGCAGAATAGCGGCGATAACGATCAGGATTGTTAAAAATACGTACATAGCTATGTTAATTTATGATTGATTTTCAAAAATCGGCGACAAAGGTACTGCTTTTTTTTGACATACGCAAATAATTGCGCAAAAAAAGCACATAATAATACCGGCTTGAATATATATATATATGGCGGTCGCTCCTACCCTGTACGTCGCTACCCTATAGCCTGTCGGCTGCGTGACCGCGAGGGTCGCGCCATTCTATGCTCGCGCTTAATCCTCGGAGTGGGGACTCCTCGGGCGCTTCGCTCGGAGTGACATTAAGTCACTCCTTCACCAGCGGGCGACGGTGTCGTTGAAGATGTTTTCTGCAAATTCGGTGATCATCGCCGTGCAGAGTTCGTCCTGGACATCCGTCAGCAGCATGTTCGAGTTAAAGGTCTGATACGAAGTATAGGTCTTGTCGAACGAGTCCTCGGGGTTCACGTTATTCGTGAAATGTACCGCGATCGTGATAGTCAGTTTGCTCTCCGAAGCGTAACCGTCGGCGGAGATGGCGCCTTGCGTGACGGTGTAACCCGTGATCTCGCCTTCTATCTCCAGGTCGCCGCCTTTACGTAACATCTGCAGGCGCGTCTGGCGTTGGAAAAGGTCACGTATTCCTTCCGAGAGGGCGTTGCTCAGAGTAGGGTTCACGAGCGGGGCGTTGTTCGGGAAGTCGGCAATAGAGATGGTGTGCGTCGTCTGGTAGTTGATGTTCGCGCCGTTCATCTTATAGCTGATGCTACAAGAATGGAAGGAAAATAAACACAGATAAACCCCTGTAAAAAAAATACATTTCAGCCTCGAAGTATGACTCTTAACGAGTTTATTTTTTTTACAGGAAATAAACATAGATAAACAATTATAAATCTCAAATCTACAGCCCATACTCTTTGATTTTGCGGTAAAGGGTGCGTTCGGAGATTCCGAGTTGGGCAGCAGCCACCTTACGGTTGCCTCCACAGCGCTCGAGTGCTTCGCGCATCAGTTCGCGGTTGGTGTCCTCGAGGCTGACGCTGACGGGTGCCTGCGGCTTCTCTTCGGGATGCTCGTCTTCAATGACTTCGCCGTTTTCCCACGCCTCATCGTCTGCGGGCGTCTGGATGACTTTGCGCGCAGGGGCGATCTCTGTATTCCGGAATTCCGGTATCTCGGTATCCCGATGAGTCAGAAGTGCTTTCAACTCCTCGAGGTCTTTCTTGTTCTGCATCACCATGTTATAGAGCAGCCCGATCTCGTGCGAGTAGTCTTTGGCCTGCTCTTGCGAGGGGTTGCGAAGAATGATGCCTTGCTGGTTCTCCTCCTTTGGCAGGTATTTGCGCAGCGTGTCGGCGCTGATCTGGTGGTCCATCTCGATCACCGCGATCTGTTCGGCGAGGTTCTTGAGCTGGCGTATGTTACCCCGCCAGTAGCAGTTCTGCAGCAGTCGTGTAGCATCATCGCTGAGGGAGAGTGGCGGCATCTGATAGCGGTTGCAGAAGTCGACAGCGAACTTACGGAAGAGCAAGGGGATGTCCTCTTTGCGCTCGCGCAGGGCGGGAACGCGAATCTCTACGGTGTTGAGACGGTAGTAGAGATCCTCGCGGAAACGACCGTCTTCGATAGCCTGGCGCATGTTGAGGTTGGTTGCCGCGACAACGCGTACATTGGTCTTACGTACGGTACTCGAACCCATACGCAGGTACTCGCCCGTCTCGAGCACACGCAGCAGGCGCACTTGCGTCTGGAGCGGCAGTTCACCTACTTCGTCGAGGAAGAGCGTACCTCCGTCGGCAATCTCAAAATATCCTTTGTGCTCCGCCTTCGCGTCGGTGAAGGCGCCTTTCTCATGTCCGAAGAGTTCGGAGTCGATGGTGCCTTCAGGGATAGCGCCGCAGTTGACGGCGAAATACGGTCCGTGTTTGCGGGCCGAGAAAGCATGGATGATCTTCGGGAAATGCTCCTTACCCACACCGGATTCGCCGGTGATGAGTACACTCAAATCGGTGCGCGCTACCTGCACCGCAATCTCGATATCCCGATTGAGCAGCGGACTCTGACCAATGATGCCGAAACGCTGCTTGATAGCCAATAATTCCTGTTGCGTCATAAAAACCTGACAAAATGTCTCGCGTTCGCATCCCTCGTACGCGCGTCAAAACCACGTTTTAACGGTAGGTACTCGGGCGCTCCGCTCTCCCCATCGTAAACGCTTCGCTGGTTTACGCCGGGGACCCCATTAATAAATCGGGCACAAAATTAGTGTTTTTTTTTGAAATATGCAAGTATATGCACTTTTTTGGGCTAAATTCTTGCATATTCCATTTTTTTGTTGTACCTTTGCACGCTTATTTTGAATAACTATGCGTAAATTTTTGCAAATCACTCTTGCGGTTGTCGCAGCTACGCTGATGGCGAGTTGCGTAACCCAGAAACAGATGACCTATGTGTCGAATGCGAAACCGGAGATGGAGGACTCGATCAATGCGCACTTCCAATCGCAATCGGAGTTGACCATTCGTATCGGCGACGCGCTCACGATTTATGTATCGGCTTTGGACCTCGAGGCGGTGGTACCGTATAACCTGCCGGCCGTGGTGTATGCTACGCCCGGATCGACGACTTTGTCGACGACGCCTGCGCTGCAATACTACATCGTGGATGAAAACGGAGATATTGACTTTCCGGTCTTGGGCAAGTTGCACGTAGCGGGCTTGAAGCGCAACGAGGTAGAGATCATGGTGAAGGAGAAACTGGAGGCTCAGGTGCTCAATCCGCAGGTACATGCGCATATCGTGAATGCGAAAGTAGCGGTGTTGGGTGAGGTGAGTCGTCCCGGAAATGTAGGAATGGCGGGCGGTCGCTTGACGTTGTTCGAGGCACTGGCAGCTGCCGGCGATTTGACGCCGTACGGTCGTCGCGACAATGTGCTCGTGACGCGTGAAGTGGACGGTAAGTTGCAGATCGCACGTCTGAATCTGCGCGACGCAAATATCTTTTCTTCGCCGTATTTCTTCCTGCAGCAAAACGATGTGGTGTATGTCTCGCCGAACAAAGTGCGCGTAGTGAACAGTGCGAACACGAGTCTGTGGCTGAGTATGGTGTCTACCTTGGCGAGTGCTGCTACTGTAGTAGTGACCGTGGTTACCGCAGTGAGAAAATAAAATTTTCTGAGAATGGAACAACACAAAAATAATGACATCGATGTGCGTAAGATCGTGCGCATCGTTTCGGAAAAATGGTACTGGTTCGCGATAAGCGTGGCATGCTTCGTGCTGCTGGGAACCGCGTATTACCTGCGTAAAGCGCCGGATTGGGTGACGGACGCGAGTATCGTGCTGCGTCAGAAAGACGGCGGCATCGGCGATCAGTTAGGCTCGCTCGCGATGCTCGGTTTGGGCGGAAACACCGCCGCCGAGGACGAGGTAGTTGTTCTCTCTTCGCGCGGACTCATCACGCAGGCGCTGGATGCACTCAACCTCTGGGAAGCATCGTACGTGAAGGACGGCTTCCGCTATAGAGGCGAGTTCCAAAACCCGGCGCTGACCATTGAGTATCTGCAACTGAGTGAACGCGGAGAGGACCGCCCGTTCCTCGTCTATGTGAAGCCGACGAAGAAAGGCTATAAGGTACGCGTGAAGAGTGGTTTCTTCCATCGTTCGACGACGAAAGTGGCGAGTCTGGACGAACCGGTAGAGACGCTCGCCGGCACACTGCTTATTCACCCGAATCGCGAACTGAGCAGAGATACTACCTATCGTGTGATTCATAAGCGTCACGAGTTGGTGGTAGCCGATTACCGCAAGCGGATCTCCGTCACGCTGCATAAGAAAGAGAGTAACATCATCAAGCTCTCGATGAAGTCGCCGATGCCGGATCGCGACCGCGTGCTGCTGCATCAACTCATTGAGCAATATAACCTCAATGCGATTGTCGACAAGAACATGCTGGCGTCGAATACGGCTTCGTTCATCGACGAGCGAATGAACATCATTACGGCGGAACTGAGCGAGGCGGAGAAGACCGTTTCGCAATATAAAGAGAAGAACAAGATCGCCGATATCGAGACGCAAGCCCGTCTGGTCTTAGAGGCCAACAGCGTAGAGCAACAGGCTTTGGCGGAGATCGAGACGCAGTTGAACCTCGTGGATTATATCGACGCTTTTCTGCATAACGAGTCGAAACAGGGCAGCCTCATTCCGGCCAATATCGGCATCACCGATGCAGCGTTGGAGTCGAGCCTGTCGGAGTATAACTCGATCGTGCTGCAGCGTATGCGTATCCAGCGTACCGCGACGGCGAACAACCCGGTGCTGGAGCAGATGGATCTGCAATTGGCCTCGATGCGTCAGAACATCATCGCTACCATCAGCTCGGTGCGCGAGAGTCTGCGTATCCGCCAGCGTAACCTGATGGCGCAAGATACGAAATTCAACCGTCAGATTCAGAATGCCCCGGAGCAGGAGCGCGAGTACGTACGCATCGTTCGTGATCAGAAGATCAAGGAGCAACTCTATCTGTTCCTCTATGAGAAACGCGAAGAGAACGCGCTGATGCTGGCGGCAACGACTATCCCGGCGAAGATCCTCGATGTTCCGCAGCGCGACGTACGCAGCCAGACGCCGAAACTGAAGAACTTACTGATGATGTGCCTTGTCTTAGGCCTGATGTTCCCGGCTGTTCTGCTATATCTCTACACGCTCTTAAACGATAAGATTGATGACGCGAAGGACTACGAGCGCCGCATGAAAGCGCCAATGCTGGGCGAGATCGTTCAGAACTCCCGTCAGGCGCATATCGCGATCCGTGAGGGCGAGTCAACTGTCTCGGCGGAGCTGTTCCGTCTGATTCGTACGAACCTGCGCTTTATGATCTCGTCGGAAGTGAAGAATCCGGTTATTCTCGTGACCTCGTGCATCAACGGCGAAGGAAAATCGTATATCTCGAGCAATATCGCTTTGTCGCTCGCTATCCTCGGAAAGAAAGTGGCGTTGGTCGGTTTGGATATCCGCAAGCCGATGATTGCTCAGTATTTCGGTCTGTCACAGAAGGGACACCTGACGGATTACCTGGCAGAACCGACCGTGTCGATCGACGATATCATCGTGCCGAGCGGCGAGCATAAGAACCTCGACTTGCTGCCTTGCGGCACTATTCCGCCGAACCCCGCGGAGTTGTTGCAGACCAAGCGCCTCGAGGAATTGTTTAAGGAGTTGCGTAAGCGCTACGACTATATCATCGTGGATACGGCGCCGGTTGCGCTCGTGAGCGACACCTATCTGCTGGATCGCATCGCCGACCTGACGATCTTCGTCAGCCGCTATAAATATACGCCGACGGAGATGATTGACTATATCAATCAGATTGTTGATCAGGAGCGTATGCACCATGTGGCTTGCGTGCTCAACGGCACGAAAGGTAACCGCGCAGGGTATGGGTACGGATACGGAACCCAGGAAAAATAAGTATGATAGTTTGCGTCGCAGAGAAACCGTCGGTGGGTGAGTATATCGCCCGTGTGCTGGGTGCGAACCAGCGCAAGAACGGCTATTTCGAGGGAAATGGTTATCAGGTAACTTGGACCTTCGGCCATCTCTGCGCACTGTTGGATCCGCAGGAATATTCAGAGCAGTGGAAGGGTTGGAACCTAAGTACGCTGCCGATGATTCCTGCGCGATTTGCTATTAAGGTGTCCGGCGACGAAGGCGTGCATAAGCAGTTCAACGTCATCAAGAGTCTGATCGAGCAAGCCGACGAGGTGATTAACTGCGGTGATGCCGGGCAGGAAGGAGAACTCATCCAGCGCTGGGTGTACCAGCAGGCGGGCTGCAAATGTCCGGTGAAGCGTCTGTGGGTCAGTTCGTTGACCGAAGAGGCGATTCGTGAAGGTTTCCAAGCACTGAAGGACCAATCGGAATACCAGCACTTGTACGAGGCGGGTATGATGCGCGCTATAGGCGATTGGCTGCTGGGCATGAACGCCACGCGCGCGTATACCATAAGGTACGCACGCGGGACGGGCAAGGATCGCCAGGTGCTGTCCGTAGGACGCGTGCAGACGCCGACGCTCGCGCTTGTGGTGAAGCGCCAGGCGGAGATAGAGAACTTCGTGCCGCGCACCTATTGGGAACTGAAGACGAACTATCGCGATACGCTTTTTAACGCTCAGATTCCCGTCGAGGAAGGCGAATACGCCATCACGTCGGAAGAGCAGGGACAGGCGCTGGTGGACAGCATCAAGGACCTGCCGCTGACCATCACCGGCGTGGAGAAAAAGAAAGGAACGGAGTTCGCGCCGAAGCTGTATGACTTGACCTCGCTGCAGGTCGATTGTAACAAGAAATATTCGTTCTCTGCCGAGCAGACGCTGCAGCTCATCCAATCGCTCTATGAGAAGCGCGTGACGACCTATCCGCGCGTGGATACCACCTATCTGAGCGACGATATCTATCCGAAAGTCCCGAATACCTTAGCCGGTATCAAAGATTACTACCCGCAAGTGGCGCCGCTTTTAGGCACGAAACTGCCGAAGTCGAAAAAGGTGTTTGACAACAAGAAAGTGACCGATCACCATGCGATCATTCCGACGGGCATGCGTCCCGAAGGCCTGACGGCGGACGAGAAGAAGGTCTATGACCTTGTAGCGCTGCATTTCATCGCGGCCTTCTATCCCGAGTGCGAGGTGAGCAACACGACCGTGCTGGCAAAAGCCGGTGAGATCGACTTCAAGGTCACCGGCCGCGAGGTCCTCAAACCCGGCTGGCGCGCTGTCTTTGAAAAAGACAATCAGAACACTCCGAATACTCTGAGTACTCCGAATGATTCCGACGATGACTCGTCGGAGGAGACAAAATCTCTCCCGGCTTTCGTGAAAGGCGAGAGCGGAGCGCACGAGCCGCTGCTGAAGGAGAAGACCACCACGCCGCCGAAGTATTACACCGAGGCAACGCTGCTGCGGGCGATGGAGACGGCTGGTAAGACCGTTGAGAACGACGAACTGCGCGAGGCGATGAAGGAGAACGGTATCGGCCGTCCTTCTACGCGTGCAGCCATCATCGAGAAACTCTATCAGCGCAAGTATATCGTCAAGCAAGGCAAGAGTCTGCGGGCGACGGAGACGGGTATCAACCTCATTCATACCATCATCTCTCCGCTGCTGAAATCCGCCGAACTGACGGGCCTTTGGGAGAAAAAACTGCGCGAGATAGAGCGCGGCGAATACCAGGCGCAGGATTTCCTGACGGAACTCAAAGAGATGACGTCAGGCGTGGTGCGCGACGTGAAGACCAACAAGGCAGGTATGCTTTGTCCCGTCTGTCGCCAAGGACTTATCATCCGCGGTAACACCCGCTACGGCTGCTCGCGCTGGCGCGAAGGATGTACCTATGCAGAGCCGTTTTAGATTAAGATTTAGAGGCTAACAGTTAAGATTTGCAAAGTTGACTTGGCAAAAAAGTGCATTTGTGCAATATTTCCGTCAAAAAATACACATTCATGTGTGTTTTTTTTTGTACCTTTGCCGCCGAATTAAATGCGTATACGCGCGCTAATAAGGAAAAACCCATTTTTTTCATTTAACACTAATACAAACAATTCTCTATGAAACTACATTTTAGAGTGTTCCGTACCATGATGCTTTCAGCCTTGCTTTTAGTGGGCATGGCTGCTGAGGCACGTGTGGTCAGCGGAACGGTAAAAGACCCGATGGGCGAGACGATTATCTCGGCCTCCGTAGTCGTGAAGGGTACCACGATTGGTACAGTGACGGACTTCGATGGTAATTACAGCCTCGATGTGCCGGATGATGCGAAGGTGCTTGTTTTCTCCTACATCGGTATGCAGACCCAGGAGTTGAACATTACCGGCGACGTGATGAACGTAGTGCTCTCCGAGAACAGCGAAGTGCTGGAGGAGGTGGTGGTTACCGGTTATGGTACGACCAAGAAGCGCGACCTCGTTACGGCGGTTAGTTCCGTGAGTGCCGACCAGATTAAGGATGTGCCGGTAGCAAGCGCAGCAGAGGCGCTGCAAGGTAAGTTGGCCGGTGTGTCCGTAACGACGGCTGAGGGTAGCCCGGATGCTGATGTAAAAATCCGTGTGCGTGGTGGTACCTCTCTGACCCAGAGCAACGACCCGTTGTATATCGTGGATGGTATGCCGGTCAGCTCCATCTCGGATATTGCGCCGACGGACATCGCTTCGATGGATGTATTGAAAGACGCTGCGGCTACCGCTATTTATGGTGCACAAGGTGCAAACGGTGTAATAATCATCACGACCAAAGAGGCGAATACCAGCAGCGAGGACAAGATGGTTTTCCATTTTGATTACGCAGGTTATGTGGGCTGGAAATGGCTGGCAAAACGCCCGCAGTTGTTGAGCAATACAGATTTCATCATGACGCAAATGGAGAACGCTTATTTATGGCGTGGCGGCGTCAATGATGCTAACTTCTACGACTATTTCCCCTCTCAGTATGCCGGAGACTTTGCGACGCTGATTGCAGATGCAGAGACATTTGAGCGTACCGACTGGCTGGATAAGACCTTCGGACGTTCCGGTTTTGATAGCAATCATAGTATTTCTGTCAGCGGTGGAAACAAGAATGCCACGTTCAATCTTAACTACACGCGTACTGACAACACGGCTATCATGCAGGCCTCGGATTATCATCGTAATAACTTGAGTTTGAAGGCCAAATTCAAACCTATCAAGAATATGACTATCGCGTTCAATACGCGTTATTCGGACACGAATGTGAATGGATCGGGTTCGAATACTACAAAAGATGAAGGTTCAAAGACTGCTTCTGAGTCCCGTTTGCGTAACTCGGTGGTATATACTCCGATACATCTGGAAAAGCAAGCTGCGAGCGAGGAAGATCCGGAGGACCGTTTCGGTAGCCTTTACAATCCTTTGGAGGTAATACATGATAACTACAAGAACAAGAAAGAGGTTCGCTTCAATGTGAATGGATATATCTCTTATAAGTTTCTGAAACATTTCACATGGAAATCCGAGATTGGCTACGATTACAAATCCGTGAATACCAATCGTTTCTATGGAGCAAAGACTGCTTATACGGCTCAAGTGTTGTGTCCGGGAAAAAGTGCCGGTATCGTTCTGAAGGAGTTTAATTCCAAGTTCCGCCAGACCAATACTTTTAACTGGGAGCAGAAATTTGCCAATGCGCATAATGTATCGTTGCTCTTGGGTGAAGAGATTCTTATCAATAAAGGTTGGGATGCTACTCAGACATTCATGGGCTTTGATAAGTCCATGGAGCCGGAGCGCGTGTTCCAGTTATTAGGAAGTGCTGAATCTTCGATCAGTACGAACTATATCGACCCGAACGATAATATGTTATCATTCTTTGCCCGCGCGAACTATGATTACAAGTCTCGTTACTATGTGTCGTTGACCTTCCGTGCTGATGGTTCTTCCCGTTTCACGAAAGGAAACCAGTGGGGTTTCTTCCCGTCAGCAGCCGTTGCATGGAATATCGCAGAGGAGAGTTTCATGGAGAATGCGCAAAGTTGGATGTCTCAATTGAAACTGCGTTTCTCGTATGGTACTGCGGGTAACAACCAAGTGAATTTGGGATACCTGTATCCTGATTTTGTGACCAGCCAACCGGGAACACCCTGGATCAGCGGAATTACGAATGTTTCCTGGATTGCCGGTGGCAGCAAGAAGATTGCCGCGAACCCGAATCTGAAATGGGAGACCACAATCACCCGAAACCTCGGTCTTGATTACGGTTTCTTCAACCAGCGTTTGAGCGGTTCTCTCGATCTCTATCTCAATACCACGAAAGATCTGATTTTGCTCTATAACTTAAGTCAAAGTTATTCTGCTCAGTATCGTAATATCGGTTCTACAGAGAACAGAGGTATCGAGTTCTCGGTGAACGGAATCATCCTGGATCATCGTGCTAAAGATTTGCATTATAACTTGAGCGTTAGCGCAAATATCGCTGCGAACAAGACTATCGTGAAAGATCTGGGTGGTCTGGAGAGTCTTCCGGCTCCGACAGGTCTCTTCTCCGGTACACTGCCAGAGTTTAATGCGTTCCCCGGTCAGGCCATAGGTAACATCTATGGTTTCAAGACCGATGGTATTTATCTCGCTTCACAGGATTTTGAGGACTACAGCGGTGTTAACTGGCAGTTGAAAGACAATGCGGTACAACCTCATGCAGACCAAGGTAAAGCTTACCCGGGTATGGTAAAGTTGGCAGATGTGTCAGGCGCTAATGGTACGCCGGATGGCAAGATTGATGCCAACGATTTGGTTATTTTGGGTAATGCACTGCCTAAGTGTTCCGGAGGTTTCTCTATCAATTTCAATATTGGTGGAGAAAAATGGGGACAGATTGACTTGGGTGCAAACTTTACGTATGCAATCGGCAACAAGGTCCTGAATCTGAACAAGATGGACTGGACGACCATTGGAACAAGTGATAACAAGACCTCCTGGCGTAACATGCTGTTTGACGTGGCATTCCAAAACCGCTACTCGATGTTTGACGCCACCGGAGCTTATTTGCCGGATGTGATTAGCGCCCGTCCTGAGATTGGATATGATTTCGATTTGATGGCTAAAGAATTGGATGCGATCAATGCGAACAAGACTCGTTCTCCTTATTTGAAGGGTTATTTGATTACAGACGAATTTGTAGAGGATGGTTCATTCCTTCGTCTCAACCAACTCACCTTGGGTTATTCGTTGGCAGAAAAATGGATTAGCAAGGCGTATATCACCAAATGCCGTATCTATATTCAGGCAAGTAATCTCTTCTGCGCAACCAAATATTCGGGCTTCGATCCGGAGGTGGATGTGCTGGGAAGCAAGAATCCTCTTCAGCCGGGTGTTGACTATTCGGCTTATCCGAAGAGCCGCGGCTTCAACGTAGGTGTTAACTTGTCATTCTAAATCGTAAAAAATTATACAGCAATGAAAAAGTATATTAGTTATATCATGATGGGTGTGGCAGTGCTTTGCACCGGTTGTGATGATTTCTTCTCCAACAACTCGCCCTCTTCTATGGACTCTCAGATTTTTGCTTCCGATGAGCAGACTGAGCAAGTAATAGCAGGAATATATGCTATTTTGGGCGAGCAGAACTCCTATCGTTCACGTTTAGGTGGTCCGTGGGTAATGCCCGGAACTGACATCGAATTCTATGCCCCAAGTTCTTCATCGCCTACACCGGATTATGCAGTGTATTCGATGACAAGCGCAGGACATACGGATTTGAACGTGAAGGACAAGAATCCGTGGGCGTATTTAACGGTCGGCATTGAGCGTGCCAATGTAGCTATCAACGGTATCGAGCATGGTTCGGATACTACGAAAGCCACCTTCCGTTATCTCTATGGAGAGGCGTTGACACTTCGCGCATGGATGACTTATGAAATGCTCAAATTATGGGGTGATATCCCGTATATGTTCGCCCCGATGGACGGAACGGATGCGTCTATTTATCCGAAGAAAGTGGATCGTAATCTTGTATTTGAGAAACTGCGTGTCGATTTGAAACATGCGGCTCAGTTGATGCCGAATGCCGCTGAATGTCCGAGTATAGTTCCCTCGCTTATCAAAAAAGCAACGGTGGAGCGTATGAACCGTGAGTTCGCTTTGGGACTTCTGGCGCGTATCGACCTGGTGTATGCCGGCAAGGCACTACGTCCTCTGCAAATGGAAAAAGGAAGTGCTTGGAAAGTGGATTTCAACGTGGACGAGAGCAAACGCATAGAGTTGCTGAACGAAGCCATGTGGGCATGCGAAGAAGTGATCAAAGCCGACGGCTATTCCAAACTGCTGGACAACTATCAGGATGTCTTCAAAGCCGTTTCCGCCAGCGTAACGGATTACAATCAATCCGAGAGTCTTTGGGAGATACCGTTTGCTGACGGAACCCGCGGCCAGTTCATGAACCGTATGGGTGCTTATGTAAACAAGACCGCAATAGCTTCGAACTTACTCAAAGGAATGACCACCGCTTCGAAATCCAATGCGAAGATTGTGGCTACTCCTTCCTATGTCTTCTCCTTTGAACAGGGGGATAAACGCAAATGGGTTACTTTGAGTCCGGGAGAATGGGCGTATGACGCTGATTCCAAGATTGAGGGAACATCCGGCAGCGTGCTTTACCAGAGTCCGGAAAAGATAGTAAAGAACTACTTCGGTAAGTATCGTCAGGAATGGATGATCTTTACAACAGCCGGAGACGAGGATGGTATCAATATCCCGCAGATGCGTTTTGCTGATGTGCTGCTGATGTACGCTGAGGCTGCTATCGGTAGTGTATGCGGAGTAAAACCGACACGACCGGATAATCTTGGGGCGCAATCGCTATTTGATAAGGTACGTGCGCGTGCAGGACTTCCCTCCAAACCACTGACAATGGAGAACATGATGCAAGAGCGTGCATGGGAGTTCGGCGGCGAATTTATCCGTAAATATGACTTAATGCGATGGGGCGTATTCGCTGATAAGTTATGGGCGGCCCAAGAAGACATTGCAAACTTCACACACGTGACCAATGGTAAGATTGATTTTACCGGAACTCCGTATGAAGGCAAATTATCGGATGCTATCTATGTAAAATATGCCACCACCAACGCGGTAACAAAAGATGGCTCTACTGCTTACCGCATTGAGCAGATATATGGTCTCCAGTTAGGCGAGAATGGCGTACCTAACGGATATGTTGATGGTAGCGAAACCGGAGGATGGGTGAAGAGCGATGCCTATATTAGCAATGGTGCTCCTGCTGCCAGCATGAAAGCAAAGTACGGTCATCGTATCTTTGATGCAGATTTGACAAAGGAACAATTGGAGGCACGTCAATATTGGCCAATCTTTAATATCATCTTAGGTGCAAACTTCAACCTCTATAATGACTACGGATATTAGAAAAATCCTGTTCTTGCTGGTATTCGTCCCCGGAATCTTGGTAACATGCCAAGATTCCGGAGATGGACCAACTCCTCCTGCCGGAAAGGTAATCGCCTTCCCGGGAGCAGATGGTGGTGGCCGTTATACAACAGGCGGACAGGGTGGAAGCATATACGTGGTTAATTCGCTTGAGGACGATATAGTGGACCCCAAGATAGGTACTCTTCGTTATGGAATCCAAACTACCGGAAAACGAATCATCGTATTTAATGTATCCGGACGCATTGACCTGAAAGGAGATTTGTCAATTCGCTCCGGTAGTGTAACTATTTTAGGACAGTCAGCTCCCGGGGATGGTATATGCCTCTCCGGCTACCCGCTTCTTGTGCGTGCCAACAATGTGATTATACGTTTTTTGCGTTTCCGGATGGGGGATTTGAATGGGCGTGAAGCGGATGCATTAACGATAGAAAAGGGGCATAGCAATATCATTATCGACCATTGTTCCTGCTCATGGAGCACGGATGAATGTCTCTCTATCTATGGTGTGGAGAATGCGACCGTGCAATATTGTGTCGTATCCGAATCGCTCAACAACTCCGTCCATGCAAAAGGTGCCCACGGCTATGCAGGCATTTGGGGCGGCAAGAACACGTCATTCCATCATAACCTGCTCGCGCATCATAGTAGCCGTATGCCGCGTTTCGACCATGATTATGTGACCGAAGCGAATGTAGCCCCAACGGATTTTATTAATAACGTAGTCTATAACTGGGGAGGCAACTCTGCATATGGCGGTGAGTCAAGAAAGTCTTCCGGCAATCAAAGACAGTATAATTTTATTGCCAACTATTATAAGCCGGGACCGGCTACGAAATCCGGAGTCAAGGCTCGGCTGCTGAATCCGACTACCAAATGCGGCAACTGCGGAAGCAGTGTTGTTCCGGGTAAGTTCTATGTGGTCAATAATACCATGTATAGTTCATCAACCGTGACGGCAGATAACTGGTCCGGTGTGTATCCTGATGAGAGCAGTAAAAAGGAGCAATGTAAATCCGATGCGCGATTTACATTCGACTACTGCATGAAAAATGAGCAAACGGCGCAGCAGGCTTTTGACGCCGTGCTGGCGAAAGTGGGGTGCTCGCTGAAACGCGATGCTGTAGATGCGCGTATTATCAATGAGGTGAAGAACGGTAACTATACCTACGAAGGCTCCAATGGCTCGACCGGCGGATTGATTGATACGCCCGCAGATGTAGGCGGATGGCCTGAATACAAGGGGACAAAAGACTTCTCGTTAGATACTGATAAAGATGGTATGCCAAACGAGTGGGAGACATTGCATGGCTTAGATCCCGAGGACCCGAAAGATGCCAGAGCCACTACATTGAGCAAGCCCTACCTCAATTTGGAGGTATATCTAAATGACATTGTAGCACATTTATATTAAGGTATATACAAAACGTCAAAAAATCTACATTTTTCAGCAAAATGTAGTTAGACATATAAAAAAAATGTAGTAATTTTGCGGCGTATTTGTAAAAGCAAAACAATTAACCCAAATATTAACAATTTAAAATCAAAAGCATTATGAAGAAATTTTTCCTCTTTGCAGCAGCTGCAGTAGCTGCTTTGAGTATGAATGCAGCTTCGTTTACTGGTTTTGACGCTCGTACCACAGCTCTTGGCGAGCAGATTGCAGCAGGCTTAGCTACAGATCTCGTAAACGTTGTATTCGATCAAACTTCTGAAGGCAAGTACAGCGTAAACCTCGTTACCGGTGGTCAAGAGGGTTCGTTTAAGTTCGGCGGTGTTCAATTCGCTTACACCAACTCTGCTGATGGCGCAACCGCTTACAAGACCTACGGAACTTACATCCAGCCGAATGGTAAGGATCGCGAGATTCGCATCCCGGCTAAGGCAGGTGAATCTGTAAATATTGTCCTTTCTGAGGCTTGCGCAGGCGTGTTGGTTGACGAAGTTTCTACCGATTTGGTTGCCGGTGACAATATTTTGACCGCAACGAAAGACGGTATCGTTCTGAAGACCGTTTCTACCAAACCGAAATTCCAAGCTATTCTTCCGTCTGAAGGCGGTGAAGGCGGCGGCGGTGGCGATGACCCCGTAGTACCAGGTTCCTTTGATGGTTTCTCTGCTGAAACACAAGCTCTTGGTGAGCAGATTGCAGCAGGTTTAGCTAAAAACCTCGTTAACATTGAGTTTGTAGAGACCTCTGCTGGTAAATATAGCGCTAACCTCGTAGCTGGTGGTCAAGAGGGTTCGTTCACTTTCGGCGGTGTTCAATTCGCTTACACCAACTCTGCTGATGGCGCAACCGCATACAAGACCTACGGAACTTACATCCAACCGAACGGTAAGGATCGCGAGATTCGTATTCCGGCTAAGGCAGGTGAGAAAGTTCGTATCGTATTGACTGAGGCTTGTGCAGGAGTATTGGTTGACGGCGCATCGCAAGACTTTGCAGCTGGTGAGAATATCCTTACCGCAGCTCAGGATGGTATCGTTCTGAAGACCGTTTCTACCAAACCGAAATTCCAAGCTATTCAGCCGGCTGCTACTCAGGGTGTTGAGAACATCTTTGAGGAGACTACCAAAGCTGTTAAGTTCATCCACAACGGCCAAGTAGTAGTTAAGAAGGGTGACCGCTTCTTCAACCTCCTCGGTGCAGAGATCGCTCTCTAATCTGAGAAGAACTACAACTTAAAACAAAATAGGCTCGCACGTGCGAGCCTATTTTGTTGCTGATATTTTCCTTTGTTCCACCTGGTTTCCACCTAATCCCAAAGGGTGCTCAATGGATGCTGAAAGGGTGCTCAAAGGCTGCTTAGTCCTAGATCACTCTAACGTCAGCCTAACGTCTTCCCTTACTCCAGCGGCTTGCCGTTCCACTTGATGTCCGAACTATGCTTGATCGTGTTCTCTTTCTGCGGGGTAATGGTGCAGTTCTGGAAGGTGATCTTCTCGGCATAGTCGATACTCATTCCTTCGCGCGTACCGTACCAGCTCACGCCGTCGAACAGCAAGTCGTGCACAGGCTTACCCTTCAGGCCAGTGATATCCACCGCTTTCTGAGCATTGACGCAAGTGATATTGCGGAATGTGAAATTGCTCCAATCAGGGAAGAACTTACTCTTGTCGTCGCTATCCGTAGCGCCGCGGCCCCCGGCTGCACGATCGGCATAACCCGACTCAAAGAAGAATGCGGACTCGCGGATATCCTTCATCACGATGTTGATGCAGTAGATATCTTCGCACCAACCGCCACGGCCCGGAGCCGATTTGAAACGGCAACCGATATCCGTTCCGTCGAACATACAATCTTTCACAATTAGACGCTGCATACCGCCGCAGAACTCAGAACCGATGACGAAGCCGCCGTGCGCACGATAGACCGTGTCGTTGCAGATAAGGAAGTCGCGTTGCGGACCGGCTTCAACACCTTTCTGACCTACGCCGCCTTTCATACATATACCATCATCACCTGCACTCACATGGCAGCCGGCAATAAGCGCCACTTGTATGTTACCCGGGTCCATGGCATCGCCGTTTTGTGCCCACCACGGGCAGTCAATCGTCACATTCTCGATAATCAGGTTCTGGATACGCGTCGGCACGAGGTGGAACTTCGGGCTGTTGCGCAATGTCACGCCTTCTACAACCAGATTCTTCGTGTCCGTGATATTGACCAAGTGCGGACGCATCTTCTCTTGAATCTCCGCTGTAGCGGCAATATTAGGAATGCCTAACTCCGGATTGAGGTTGAACGGATACCAGAGACGATACGTCTTGTCGTCTTGCCTAAGCGTACCGCCCAAGGCCAGCGCCTCTTCCCACACCTCAGGCAACTTGCCGTCGCGTACCACTTTCTTCTCTTTGATCGGACGCCAGATAAATCCCTGACCATCAATCACACCTTTACCGGTGATACCTACGTTCTCGAGTTTGGATCCGTAGATAAGCGCGTTACATTTTTTGCTTCCGTCGCGCAGGCTATCATTTTTCTGAACGTACAACTCTTTGTTCTCCGAACCCAGAATAGTAGCGCCTTTGCTCAAATGGAGATCGATGTTACTCCGCATCTGAATAGGACCTGTTTTCCATACGCCGCGCGGCACGATGACGTGTCCACCGCCGTTCTTGCTGAGTTCTTTGATGGCTTTGTTGAACGCCTCCGTACAATCGGTCTTGCCGTCAGGCACCGCGCCATATTGGGCGATGTTCACCGCTGTAGCAGGGAACTTCACTTCCTGCACGTGCTCGATCTCAATCGGCAGATCGACGTAGTACTTGTCGTACTTGCTTTGCGCGCTCATACTCAGCGCTGCGCCCAGAAAGAGGGCAGAGAGTAGAATCTTTTTCATAAGAATATATTTTTAAAAATCTGATAGCTGACTTCTGAATACTGAATCCTCAATAATCATGCCAATCCGGCGATCTTCAGTGCTGCGTTGATACCGTCGAGTGCTGAACTGGTGATGCCGCCGGCATATCCTGCTCCTTCGCCGCAGGGGTAGAGCAGGGGAGTGCTCACCGATTGTAATGTCTCTGGATCTCTCGGGATACGCACCGCACTGCTGCTGCGACTCTCCACACCTACTATCACCGCCTCGTTCGTCAGGAAGCCCGGATACTTGCGGTCAAAGTCCCGAAAACCCTGCTGCAACCGCGGACCGATATGCGCCGGCAACCACTGGTCTAACCGACTCGCCACAAGTCCCGGTAAATAACTGCATGCCGGCAGGTCTTTCGATGCTTTACCTTCTACGAAATCCCGCATCCGCTGTGCAGGTGCCTGTGCCTGCGGACCACCATGCTCAAACGCTAAGCGTTCTAATGTCTCCTGAAACTCCAATCCCCGCAGCGGATCCGCTCCTTCTATATCCTCCGGATTGATCTGCACCACCATGCCGCTGTTCGCGTACGGCGAATTGCGGTGCGAAGCCGACATGCCGTTCACTACGCAACTACCTGCTTCACTTCCCGCCGGAACGATATGTCCGCCGGGACACATACAGAACGAATACACCCCGCGCCCATCGACCTGCGTCACGAGACTGTAGGAGGCGTTGCCCACATAAGAGATCGTTTCGGTATATCGGGATCCCGAGATATCGATATCTCGACCTTTGAAATACATCAGTTTATTGATCAGCGCCTGCGGATGCTCCGCGCGAACGCCCATCGCAAAACCCTTTGTCTCCAGTGCTACGCCTTCCTTTGCCAAAATCCGATAGGTGTCGTGCGCCGAATGACCGATCGCGAGGATGATGGGAGTATGGTGTACGGTGTATGGTGTAAGGGAATCTATTTTAGTTTCAAAATGTATCTCCCCGCCGTGCTCCAGAATACATTCGCGCATCCGCTTGATGATGCCCGGCAGTTTGTCGCTACCGATATGCGCGTGCGCTTCATAGAGCACCGTGTCGGGTGCGCCGAAATAATGGAACAGCTCCATCACCCGCTGCATGTTGCCGCGTTTCTTGGAGCGCGAGAAGAGTTTTCCGTCCGAGAACGTACCCGCCCCACCTTCGCCGAAACAATAGTTTGATTCGGGATTCAGGCCTTCATTTCGGTTCAAGAGCGCGATATCGCGTTTCCGCTCGCTCACCTCCTTGCCGCGTTCGTAGATAATTGGTTTAATCCCGTGCTCCAGCAGCGTCAGCGCCGCAAAAAGTCCGGCCGGACCTGCGCCGATGATGATCACCGAGCGCTTAGCATTATGGACGTCTCGGAATACGGGCGGTGCATACAGCGGTATCGGTGCATCTTTGGCGATGGGCTGTCCTTGCTCGTCCGTCAAAACAGTAAGATGCACGCGCAACTCTCGCTGCCGTGCATCTACTGAACGTTTCACTACCCGCCATTGTTGCTCCGCTTCGTGCGCCTCACGCGGGGAAAATATGTATTGGCTTTCCGCCATTAGCTATTAGCCCTTCGCCAACTTGGCCAGTACGACTTCCAGACCCAATTCTTTTACCTTCTCGGTCACCTTAGCTTCCAGTTCGTCGCAGAGGTCGGGGTTGTCAGCCAGCACTGCCTTCACATTGTCGCGTCCTTGACCCAATTTGGTATCGCCGTAACTGAAGAACGAACCGCTCTTCTTGATGATCTCGGTAGCTACTGCAAAATCCAGAATCTCGCCTACGCGGGAGATACCTTCGTTGAACATCAGGTCAAACTCTGCTTTCTTGAACGGAGGCGCCACTTTGTTCTTCACCACCTTCACGCGCACTTGGTTTCCCTTGATCTGCTCGCCGTCCTTGATCTGACCCGTACGCCGGATGTCGAGACGAACGGAAGCGTAGAACTTCAGCGCATTACCGCCGGTGGTCGTTTCAGGGTTACCGAACATCACGCCGATCTTCTCGCGCAACTGGTTGATGAAGATGACGGTAGTGCCGGTCTTGTTTACCGATGCGGTCATCTTACGCAACGCCTGACTCATCAGACGCGCCTGCAGACCCACTTTATTATCACCCATATCACCGGCGATCTCTGCCTTCGGCGTCAGTGCTGCCACAGAGTCGATGACGATGAGGTCCACTGCTGCAGAACGAATCAACTCGTCCGCGATATCGAGCGCTTGCTCACCGCTATCCGGCTGCGCAATAAGCAGATCGTTGATGTTCACACCCAGTTTCTCTGCATAGAAGCGGTCGAAGGCGTGCTCCGCATCGATGATGGCAGCAATGCCGCCCTGCTTCTGCACCTCCGCCATCGCGTGAATAGCCAAGGTGGTTTTACCGGACGATTCCGGACCGTAGATCTCGATGATACGTCCCTTCGGATAACCGCCTACACCTAACGCAAGGTTCAAACCGATACTGCCGGTAGGAATCACGGCTACGTTCTCGATATTCTCGTCGCCTAACTTCATGATAGCGCCCTTGCCGAAGTTCTTATCGATCTTCGCCATCGCTGCCTGCAGCGCTTTCAGCTTCTCTGCAGAGGGTTGCTTGTTTTCTGCCATAATATAGTAGTTTTAATCGTTTCGAAATAACGTTATACCGGTATGTCGGTATATCGAGCGCAAAATTACAAAAAAAAAAGCACATACGCAAGTATGTGCTCACTTTTTGTGAAAAAATCTACAATATTGTGCGAGCCCACACCGCTCGCATTGCGGTTTGCGCGCCTGGCAGACATAGCGGCCGTGAAGCAGTAACCAATGGTGCGCCTTAGGAATGATGTCCGCGGGAATGTATTGGACGAGCGCTTTCTCCGTCTGCAGCGGGTTCTTGCTGTTGGTCGTGAGCCCGAGTCGTTCGCTGACGCGGAAGATATGCGTATCGACCGCCATCGTCGGTTGGTTCCATATCACCGCACACACCACATTCGCGGTCTTACGACCGACACCTTGCAGCGTCTGCAGGTCGTCGATATTATCGGGCACAATGCCGTCATACACTTCTACCAGTCGCTTCGCCATCGCTACCAGGTGCTCCGCCTTGGAGCGCGGATAACTGACGGACTTCACGTATTCGAAGACCTCGTCGCTCGTCGCCTTGGCGAGCGCTTCCGGAGTGGGAAAGGCTTCAAAAAGCGCCGGCGTGACCATGTTGACGCGTTTGTCGGTGCATTGCGCCGACAGCATCACGGCTACGAGACACTGGAACGGGTTGAGAAAAACCAACTCACTCTCCGCTACCGGCATGTTGGCCTCAAACCAACTGAGAATATGTTCAAAGCGTTGTTTAGTTGTCATATTATTCGTTATTCCGGTATCTCGGAATCCCGGTATCCCGCCAAATAGGCTTTGCTTAAGAACGTAAGCACTTGTGTCGCGCGCTGCTGCACATCAGCCGTCTCGGGCGTGATCTCCTTCTTCTGCAGGCGCAACATCATAATCTGGTAGAGCAGTACGAAGCAAGCCTCGATATCGCTCATCGTCGGACGGTCGGTCTTGGCTTTCAGCAAATTCAGCGCAGGGCGCAGACGAATCATCGCCGCGCGGTACATAGCGTCCTCGTCCAAGATCTGCGCATGCAGCTCTTCCACTTCGCTTAGCGCATTGGTCGCCAGCGCCAGATGACCGCCCTCTAGAATACCTTCGCGGTGCATCATCTCGTTCAACTCATGCAGTTCCGGCGTAGCCTCTGCGTTTTGCGGAAAAGCACGCAGGTAGTCCTCTATCTGCCAAAGATAGAGAATATATTCGGCGATATTTTCTTTTTTGGATTTCATCATTCCATCATTTCATCATTCCAATCATCAATCTCGTCCAGGTAGTTGTCACTCATAAAGACCTCTATCTCGCGGCGGTCTTTCTTCGTCGGACGGCCCGTACCTCTGTCTCGCCCGCCATTGCCGGCCATACGCGCGAGTTCCAAGATCTCGAGTTGCTGAGGACTCGTCTCGTCCCGCATGTATTCGGGCACAAGTTTGGCACCGAGTCGGTTTTCCGTTAGTTGCAGCACGCGATAGGTGTAGGTGATAGGTCCTTTGCGTACGTTGAACACGTCGCCTACCTTAAACGTGCGGCTGGGTTTGAGTTGCACGCCGTTCATAGATATACGACCGTTCTTGCAAGCGTCCGCAGCAATCGACCGGGTCTTATAGATCCGCATTGCCCACAGATATTTGTCAACTCGTACTTCCATCAATCCATCATTCCATCATTTCATCATTTCCCATTAAACTGATTCATCGTGCGGTCGATGCCTTGGAGACAGAAACTCGGAATGATCTCCGTCGTCACTTTCAGGCGCTCGGGTAACATCTTCTTCTCCTCTTCGGTCCACTCGCCCAGCACAAAGTTGATCTGCGTGCCGCGCGTGTACTCGTTGCCGATACCGAAACGCACGCGAGCGTAGTTCTCCGTGCCGAGTACCGATTGAATATTGCCCAAACCGTTATGACCGCCGTTGGAGCCTTGCTTGCGAATACGGATCGTACCGAAAGGCAGGTTGAGGTCATCCACTAACACCAGCATATTCTCCACAGGAATCTTCTCCTGCTGCAACCAATACCTTACGGCATTGCCGCTGAGGTTCATGTAGGTCGACGGCTTCAGCAATACCAACTCGGCGTTCTTCACGCGACATTTGGCGACAAACCCATAGCGTTTGTCTTCCCAAACTACCCCCTTACTATTAGCAAAAACATCGACTATTTGAAAGCCGATGTTATGCCGAGTATTCTCATATTCAGGGCCGATATTACCGAGCCCGACTATCAAATACTTCATGCCGGTTAAGCTTGTTTGCTCTGGCGGGTTGCCTTCACCTCTGCTACGCAAGCGTCTGCAGGGTTGACGAACTTCAAGCCCTCTACCTTCACGTCCTCAACAGCAATCTTCTTACCCAGACCAAGCTCGGTAACATCGATGTTGATACGATCGGGGAATGCGGTGTAGATACCACATGCTTTGAGTTTGCGCATGTTCTGAACCAACTTACCACCGGCTTTAACACCCTCAGCCAGACCGTTCAACTGAACAGGAATCTCAACTACTACCGGCTTCTTTGCATCAACTGCGAGGAAGTCAATATGCAGGGTCTTGCCGTCGATCGGATGGAACTGCAGCTCCTTTACGATAGCTTTGGTCTTGGTGTCACCTACGGTCAGGTCAACAATCTGAGTGTCCGGGCTGTAAATCAACTTGCGAACGTCAGCAGCTGCTACCGTAAAGGTGCAACTCAAACCACAACCGTAAATGTTACAAGGAATCAATTCCTCTGCGCGGAAAGCCTTTGCGGCCTTCTTGCCGTACTCGCTACGCGGAGTACCTACCAATGCGAATTCTTTCATTTGAATAAATTTGTTTTTGTGTTACTTAATACCGTGTATTCCATACACAAGGCTGCCGAAGCTTAATCGTTGTTCTTACTTTCGACGATTAAGGCTGCTTGCGCAGCCCTTGTTGTCCACCGAGGAGTCGAACCTCGCTTCTCGGAACCAAAATCCGGTGTAATACCGATATACGAGTGGACAGTGCTTTTTGAAAAGCGGTTAACCTAACCGTTTTTCTCGAGAGACGCTCTCTCGATTAAAAAGCGGGTGCAAAAGTACTGCTTTTTTTTGAATTGACCAAATAATTTTGCACTTTTTTTCAAAAAAGCGTTATTTTGCTACAACAAGGTAGTAATTTTTCTTTCCTTTTTGGAAAAGCAAGTACTTATTATTGAGCAAAGCCGCATCGGTGAGCGGAGTCGCCGGGTCGGTCAGTTTCTCTTTGTTCATCGAGAAGCCGTTCGCCTGAATCATCTTGCGTGCCTCGCCCTTACTCGGGAAGATAGCCGTCTTCTCTGCCAGCAGATCCAACGGACCGATACCGGCTTTCAACTCCTCCAGACTGATCTCATACGTCTCTACGCCACTGAACACATCGAGGAATGTCTCTTCGTCCAATGCGCGCAGCGCGTCTGCGGTCGCGTTGCCGAACAAGATATTCGTCGCCTCAACCGCCTTGTTATAGTCCTCTTCGCTATGTACCATGCACGTCACCTCTTTCGCCAACCGCTTCTGCAGCACGCGCAGGTGCGGCGCCGCTTCGTGCTCCGCAATCAACGACTCGATCTCTTCGCGGCTCAGGCTCGTGAAGATCTTGATATAGCGCTTCGCATCGTCGTCGCTCACGTTCATCCAGAACTGGAAGAACTTATACGGACTCGTGTACTTGCGGCTCAACCATACGTTGCCGCTTTCCGTCTTACCGAACTTGCCGCCGTCCGCTTTCGTGATCAGAGGGCAGGTGAGCGCATACGCTTCGTTGCCCGTGATCTTCTTGATCAACTCCGTGCCCGTAGTGATGTTGCCCCATTGGTCCGAACCGCCCATCTGTAACTTGCAGTTCTTGTGCTCGTTCAGATAAACGAAGTCATAACCCTGCAGCAACTGATACGTGAACTCCGTGAACGACATTCCCTGACTGAACTCGCCGTTGAAGCGTTTCTTCACGCCGTCTTTCGCCATCATGTAGTTGACCGTGATCAGCTTACCGATGTTACGTGCGAAGTCGAGGAAGGTGTAGTCCTTCATCCAATCGTAGTTATTCACCAGTTCGGCGGCATTCGGTTCGTTCGAATTGAAATCCAGGAAGTGCTCCAACTGCTCGCGGATACACTCCACGTTATGACGCAGCGTCTCTTCCGTCAGCAGGTTACGCTCCGCGCTCTTACCGCTCGGGTCACCGATCATACCCGTCGCACCGCCCACCAACGCGATAGGCTTATGGCCGCAGGCCTGCAGGTGACGCAGCATCATGATGCCGCACAGGTGACCGATATGCAGACTGTCCGCCGTCGGGTCGATACCTACGTACGCCGTCGTCACTTCCTTCATTAACTGCTCCTCCGTCCCCGGCATCATGTCCTGCAACATGCCTCGCCAACGGAGCTCTTCTACGAAATTCTTTGTGATCATCTATCTGATTTTTCAAATTAGCGTGCAAAAGTACTGTTTTTTTTTGACATACGCAAATAAAAACGCAAAAATCTTAGAACGGATAGCCGATGCCGAAGTTGATGCGGATGGCATCAAGCGCGGATGGAATATTGAAATACGTGGTGATAGGTTGCGTAGGATCGGGTTTGCCTTCCTTGTCATATCGATATGTCTGGTAAGGCGCATGGATACCTACGCCGATATCGAGACGAACCACAAGTCCGTCGATGTCCAGACGCAGACCCGCGCCGGTGCCCAAAGCAATCTGTTTGGCCAACTCAGGATTATTGATGATGCCGTCATATAGAGGCTGATTAGCATGCAGATAGGAGCTGTACTCTTCGTGACCAATCGCCTTGAAGATGTCATTGAGCGAGTACCAGTTCCATACGTTACCGGCATCGAGGAAAGCGGCTCCGAAGAGTTTCCATACGATTGGGAAACGAAACTCAAAATTCGCTTCGAGTTTGAGATCTCCTGCGTGGAAGAAGTTCTGATTGTACTTCGCGGAATAGAAGTTACCCGGTCCATACGCGTATGGTGCTGCGGCGCGCAGACTAAGCGGTCCGCCGGTATAGAAGGCCTCAGAAAGGGGCGCGAAAAGGGAGTTGCCGAGCGGAATATTTGCGCCGGCATACAGGCGTGTTGCGATACAAATCTTATCCGTGAAATTGAATTTGTTGCGCAGTTCAAACGTGAGTTTGACAAACTGATTGAACGTGATATTGCCTAAAGGCTTGTCTTTGTCGTTCCACTTGTATCCGAAGAGGCAATAGATGGAGTTGATGAGGTTTCCGGATTCTTTGACACCGAGGTCGAGAAAACTGTTCACGGCGCGCTTGGCACGATAGTCGTCATAGATGAAGTGATAACTGATGGATGGCACAAACTCATCTCCGGCAATAACTTGAATCAGTTCCGGATACTCGGCCGCTTTGTCCATTAGACTGTCTGTCTCCGCTTTCATCTTCACTACCGAGAGCGAGAACGGCGTAAAAGCATGTGTGATATACGGGCTGTTGGCTGAGCGAATAAAATAGGAGAACGATCCGGAGAGTTTATGTACTCCGTACCCGCCGGCGATATTCTCATACTGATAGCCGAGCATATACCGTGTGTCGCCCTCCGGGATGTTGTCACCTGTCCAATGCAGGTACGGGAAGACGAGGGAAGCGTTGAGACCGAGTTTGTACGTGTCGGTCTTTCTCGGATCGCCCGGATGTCTGTTACGCAACGCCCAGTAATACGCGCCGTTGCCCTTAAGTGTAAAACTCTCGCCTTTACCCAGCACGTTCTTGATGGTTGATTTGAGCGTCAGGTCCGGACCAATACTATTGTTCGAGCGGTAGGCTACGCCGGCATCAGCGGAGAGACTGTATGTGCGGATGATACTATCGCCGCGGAATAGTTCTCTCCTGCGCCAATCTTTGATGGCTCGCACGGCGAGACCGGACTTATAGAGCTCGCCTTCCAGCACGTTGTTATAGTCGCGTTGCGAGAAGAGACGCAGCGAGACACCTCCGTCTTTGGTTAACTTATAGTCGGCACTGAAATTAGTGAACATCCCCTTGCTGTCGTTGATCTCAGGGTTGTCCGTGAGGGTCGAACCCAACGTGATACGCAGCTTGTCTTTGAAGAACGACTTGCTGATAGATATGTTCATGTCGTTCGTCTTGCCGGAAGCGTGCTCTGTCTGACCGCTACTGAAGTCAATGTCCACCACTTTGCCTAGTTTGGAATTGGCCATCGCCGCATTGATACGGCTGTTGATGATTGACGAGAGCGCATATCCGTCTCGCTGTGCCGCTACGTTACTCTCGCCGACGTACATGCCGGTAGCTAATAAGGTGGCAGCCAATCCTTCGCGGGTGTCCTCATCAAGCGAAGCCAGTTCGCGTGTGATAGCCTCATCATCCGGAGCCTCAAGGAAAAAACCGATACTCTGCAGACCAATCGAATCCACCACACCGTTCACTCGCACGCCGGTTCGGAAATCCACGCGCCGCGTCTCTTCGCCCTCTGACTCCACATCCGCTTTCACTTTCTGCGAAGCGGAGATATTGAGTTGCGTCTGACCTATCGGACCGTTGAAAGCAATCGCACTGCCGGAATCCACATGGAACGGCATGATAGGATAGGCTTTGGGCGAATAGCGAACAAAACCGTCATCCACGTTGATCTGTCCGCCCAAGGAGAGCGGATCGGTTTCTGCTAACTGATAGCGCACATTAACCGTACCATGCGGTTTGACCTGCGCCAGATTTTTCTTATCAATCGGATAGGTGATATCCGTTACCGGCAACAACGTCACATCTACGTCGGCGACGATACTGTCCAGCGGACCGGCAACTCGACCGCGGATGTCGGTGGCTAACTCGCCATAGACGGGGAGAGGTCCGCCTTGAGGTAACTTCACCGGTGCAAAACTGTCAGCAGCAAGCGTGATGTCGAGTCGCATGCTGTCCAGGTCCAAACCACCGTTGAGAGCGATAAACGTACTATCTGCGCCATAGATCGGAAGACCGTTCAGATCCACATGGTTGTGAATCATCGTGATCGGTGTCTCGCCCAGACTTGCCCCTATATCGTATGGTTTGTATTTGGCACGAACGCCCAGCGGTTTTACTTCGGCTGAGATATCTGTTTTGCGCGGCAAACCGTCCACCGTCGCAGACGCACGAACCGCACCCTCCAAATCGATATCTGTGAGTGTCACAAAACTATTGACCAGTTCGAGTGGAATGTCATCCAAATAGATACCCGCGCGCAAGGCATTGGTATAAAGGGACGAGGGCGCTATCTGAAAGTTGATATTGTGGTTGCCCAGGTCCTTATCGGCATAATAGATACTATCCAGTTTCAGTTGTCCGCCGCCGTAGAGGTCGCGTCCTTCACGCATCAGGTCCAACCGAAAAGCCGCGTCCGTACAAAGCCCTTCGAAATTCATCGCGCCATCGGTAAGATGTGTGTCGGCAGCAAGCATCGCATTCGTGTACCCTTCCGTCATACGAATCTCCGTAGAAGCAATCACCGCCGGCAGGTCAAGTCGCGTAAAGGCTATTGTGATAGGAGAAAGAGTAACAGTTGTTCGGGATGAATCAGAACGAAGGGCTACTCCCATTTTTTGGAAGTCCAAACCCGTGCTATCGATGATGGCTTGTATCGGACTACCTTTGTGCAGCGTGACATCAGCCTTGATGGGCGGTATCTTCTGACGAATCGAATCCAAGACGCTTAGATCTTCCAACGATGTAAGGGCATGCAGCGTAGCGGAGTCGCTAATGGTTGCTACTAGCGGTTGAATCTTATCTATCAACGTCATCAGCGGCATCGGCGAAGAGATATCTGCTTTTACTCCGGGCATAGTCAGCGCGAGCGACGTCACGCTGTCGGTAGCTCCCTTGAAGGTCGTATGAGAGAGGTTGTATGGTCCGTAAATCGCTTCGTCAAGACGTGCTTGTACACGTGAAACCATCGGTCGTTTGGGGTTGATACCGCGTCCCTGCGCCTCTATGTCTCCGGCGAGAACGACCCGCGTGGAGTCCTTGAGAAAAGGCGTGAGGTTGACGCGTTCGATATGCACCATAGCGTCATAAATCTCGTCGTCGATATCATACGATGCACGCAGGTTCGCTTTACTGCCCTGATACTCTGCATCACCGGTCACCTCTACACGCATGGTCTCCAGATTCATCTCGGTCGCATAGAGGTCGGCTGTTGCACCCATCTCATCCGAACGAACATGCAAACCGTCAGAAGTGATTAGGTTGTTATTCAATTGTACGTTGGCATTGCCGTAGATGGTGTCGGCTGGTATGCGCAGTTGATTCAAACCAAAGCAGAAATCACCTACATTCAATCGCCGTGCCTCATATACGTTCGCTCCTACATCCACCAACGCCTCCGTAGATAAAACGCCCGTGCGGATGTCCATGTTCAACGGCGTCATCGCATAATGAATATTCCGCAACTCTCCGTCAGGTATGTCGAACGCCAGTAGCAAGGATGTGGTGTCCACCGCCGCAGTGTCCGGAGCTGCACCGCGCAGGTCTATAGCTACATCGGCATCGTATAGGCGCAGCCCGTGCAGCGGATACTTGCCTTCGGCAATAAGGATCTCCGGACTCGACAACTCTAAATGGCCTACGATGGCATCAATACCAACGGCTGCTATCAGCGAATCCGAATGGAAAACCGTAGATTCCAATTGCAATTGGTCAACTGCAATTGGAATATTTAAGATTTGAGATTTGAGATTTGAGATTTGACTTGTCTTTGCGGTCGCTTTTAGTCGCAGCGCCCGCACGTAAGCCAAGGTGTCTTGTCCGCGATGACCGACAAAGAGGCTGTCAATCTGTACCTCTATAGGCAAGTCCTCCTGGCCTTTGTAGGCGCGGTAAAGCACCATCGGTGAGTGATGGAAGGGAGATAGATAGATGTCGCCCAAGTCGATATCCCATCCCGTCTTCTCTTGGGCAATAATAAGTCCCTTATTTAGAATCTTTGTGCGAAGAGATGGTGTATAAATCGCCGTTGCTACCGCGATCAGTAGCAACAGCACGATACCCGACACTACGCCAAGTAGCGCAAGCGGGATCTTCCACCAAAGACCTTTTTTGCGCACTTAGAAACTCTTCTGAATACCGAATTTCAGACCGTATAAACCCGGCGTGAACTGGTTTGAAATCAGGTTGCTCAGTTTGCCCGAGAAGATGATTACATCGTTGGTGTATTCGTTATGATCTGTGTAGAAGTAGGCTGTACCGCTGTAACCCAGACTGAGGATAGAAAAGAACATCTGGAATGTACTCTTGCGGTTAAACTGATACGTAATGACCGGCGATAACTGAAATCCGTATGTGACAGCATGTCGTAACCCGTCAAAATCGGTGTGTGTCACGTTTCCTTCCGTCACGCGCGGGAAATCCATTCCGGTATAAAGGTGCGCCTCAAGCCATATGCCCAGCTTGTCGTTGAACAACGTCTTCAGCCGGTAACGAACATATGGTGCCACTTCCCACGAGCCTACGTGAATGCGAAGATCGGTATAATAGGTGGTATCTATTTCTGTCACGGTAAAAGAACTTTTATAATTGGCATAACTGCCGCCGAAACGTAATCCTAAATACACGCGTTCCTTCAGTTTCCATCCAATCTCCGGCGTCAGGGCTATCGACCAGCCGTTCTCCGTGCGGTTAGGACGTGAGTCGTGGTGGAAATAAATATCGAAATTATAGCCGTAGTACAGTTTCTGTTTCCACAATGGGATCTCTTTGACCGGTGGTTCTGCGGCAACGCTGTCTTCTATCGTTCTTGTCTCTCCGACGACAGCCGTTACAGACGCCAAACCGTCTGCAATATGACTGTTCTGCGCTATCGCGGCAGTCGCACTCAGCATGACCGCGGCGATTATAAGATACATTTTATTCATGATTTTCCATGTTTTCAGGTTTGTCATTCTCACTCATGTTGGTAAGGAAGAGATCGACCACGCGTTTGGTGATTGCGGTCTTCCGCACCGCGTGCCGCACTTTGTCTGCCGCGGAAGGAGTGCTGCTCTCTATGGCGGATGCCGAAGCCTGCTCTGCCTGCGCCACACTCTCCTCGCGCTTGTCTATTTTCGCGCGCAGACGCGGCGAAGCATGTTTGTAGAGAAAGTTATAACACGGCACACCCGTCTTCATGATATACGGCGTAAGGAAGGTCGTCAGCACAGACGCCGCTACGATGATCGGATAGATAGCCGGATCAATAACACCCAATTGGTTGCCTAAAGTAGCGATGATAAATGAGAACTCACCGATCTGCACGAACGAGAAACCCGTCAGCATCGAGTCCTTCAGCGTCTCACCGCCCCACCAGCAGCCGAGCGTACCAAAGACGATCATACCTACAATCACCACCACTGCAACCAACAGGATAGCCGGCCAGTATTCTACCAGCGAGCTCGGATTGATCATCATACCTACCGAGACAAAGAAGATAGCCGCGAACACGTTCTTGAGCGGCGTCATCAGTCGCTCAATACGATGAGACTCCAGCGTCTCCGCAAGAACCATACCCATCACAAACGCACCGAGCGCACTACTGAAACCTGCTTCCTCGGCCGTCAGTACCATACCCATACACAGACCCAACGCCAAGATAACCAGTGTCTCGTCGTTGAGGTAGACACGTGCCTTACGGATGATCGTCGGAATCACTAAGATACCCACCACGAACCATACCACCAAAGTCGCTGCCAACACGCCGATGGTCTTGAGCATCACCACGGCGTCAAAACTGTTGCTCGTAGCAATATTGGACAGCAACACCATCAGCACTACCGCGATGATATCTTCCAAAATCAATATACTCGTCGCGCCTTGTACGAAGCGCTCTTTGCTCCATCCGGCTTCGTCCACCGCCTTCATCACGATCGTTGTACTGGACATGCAAAGCATCGCCGCCAGAAACATCGAGTTCATATTGTCCAAACCGGAAACACGACCTACACCGTATCCCAGTAGCAACATACCCACTACAATCGTCGCTACGCCGACAAAAGCCGTTTTGCCGCTCTCGAACATATTCTTTAACCGAAACTCCAGACCGATGCAGAACAGCACGAACAGCACGCCTATCTCACCCCAGGCCTTGACGTTCTCCGGATTAACCAGGTTCTCGCCCACTAAGTTCGGACCCACTAAGATGCCGGCAACAATATAACCCAACACTACCGGCTGCTTCAACCACTTAAACAGCAGACTCACTACGCCCGCCGTAATCATCAAGATGTATAAATCATGTACCATATAGATGGAAATTGTTTTATTTTTTATTTTTTTTCAATTTTTTCTTTCCCAAAACAAGTTTGGCACGGTATTTGATTTAATGTAAGTGAAGTAAGATATTCCGCCGGGATCTACCGGCAATAAATAGAGATTGTTTGTTATAGTGAAAAGGTTCGTCGGGAGGACGAGCCTTTTTTTACGCCATACACCTTACACTATACACTATACACTAATCCGTTATTTTGCGATATTTGCCTTCGATTAGCAGCATACCCGGGAGTATCTCTCCGCCGGAGACTTTCGTGAAAGTGGTGTAGGGCAGTGTCGCCCCGTCGGCTTCTTCCAGCACGGCGTTATAGCGGTTGTCCCAGACACAGTCTTTCTTCGCCTTCACGGTTGCCACGTACTTATAGGTCGTCTTGCCGGTCTCCGGATTGAGCACGCGTTGTACCACTTGGAACTTCGACCCGTCCGTGATACCTTCTTTCATGCCGATCTTCGCCGCGTAGCCTTCTATGCGTCCGCGTTGATCCGTGAGCACTCTATATACCGGCGTCTTGACCTTGAAGTCTTCGTACTGTTTCGCGAGCGCGACGATATTCTTATCTATGGAACGCGCGCATATCGTGCGCACGAGCTCCGTACGCTCGTATTGGCCTTTGAGCACGGATTTCTTGTCGAACTCATACTGATGCGCTACGTATTTGAGGCGATAGGTCGTCTTGTCCATCAGAAAATCCTGCACTTTCTCCGGATTCGGTGTGCCGGTATAATGGAACTGATAGAAGATCGCCGCGATGGAGTCGTTCCACTCGAGTTGGTACAGGTACGAGTGCGTCTTTACCTTGAATCCCGTAAAACTGTCCGCTATCTTGCCTGCGGCGGACGCCATCTCCCTTCCGGCCGATCCGCCGGTGAATGCATCGAACAAACCACCGATCACACCTACCGCCACTTTGGCCGCTTCGGCTTCCTGTTCGGCGGTGATATACGTGATATCATTGACGAGCACGAAGGTGTTCTTCAGCAGTTCCTCGCCGGCATCGGAGAGCGTAGCAAGTCCGCGGGTCGTCTGCAGCGCCAAAGCCACATCTACGTCGCTGGCGTTATATTGTCCGCGGGTCTGGAGCAACTCGGTGTTGAACGTCGCGTCCTCGGCGGAGTTGCCGCTGAACCCGAACCACTTGGCTACCATCTTCTTGCCTATCTCCGCGTCATTGAGCAGTTGCTCGGTGTGCTTCGCGTTGGCCTGCAGTTCCGCCGCCGTGAGTTGATGACCGTACGTCGCCTTGTAATATCCCGACTCGCGACGCACACCCTCTATCGTGCTGTTATCGATGACACGCATGCCTTCGATGGTATGGTCGTCGTACTTGTCGGGAATAGGCAGGGAGTCGAAAGCCTTGTATATCTCGCCTCCGAACTCATCCTCCGGGTGATACACTAACACCGTCGCCAACGAGTTGCGGCGGTATGACAAGTCCTCCTGCGCTTGCGCCGTTAGGACGCAAGCGAGGAAGATGATTGTCATAAGAATAGTGTGATTAGTAGCCACGGATGAAGTCGATATTAACCTCTTTATTCGGTTGATGCGTTCCGTAAGCCACACCTACGGCGCGAGCGGCCTCGATACGTTGTTTCTCGAGATCCACACCGTCTTGGTATTGCTTCATCTCGAATTTCCAATCGTCGAGCACTTTGCCCTTGATCTCTTTGTAGAGCGCCATAGCATCGCCGTAGCAAGCGGCATCAGGCAGAATCTTCGCGAGGAACTCACCTGCTGCCTCTGCGCCGTTAGCGTTCTGGTGCGCTGCCCAAGCCTGACGGGCTGCAGCGAGGTTGACGTTACACTCGTTATTGATATACTGCTGGTAGATCGCCTGACCGGCTGCAAGAGCAGCATCGTAGTGCTTGCTCTGCTGCGGGATAAGGGCTACCCGGAACAGTGCCTCGTCGTATTTCTTCTGCTTCGCCAGGTATTGCGCTTTTTTAATCAGCGCCTCACCTTCATGGTCGTAGTAACCGATGATTTTCTCTTTACCTTCTTGAATGAACTGCGCAATCTGAGGCGTTTGCAACGGCATGCGGCTGATGGCATTGAGGTAGCACTTGTTCTCAGTCTCACCCAAACCGCGTACGGTGAAAGAGGTCGAAGAGAAAATCGTCTTGGCGTACGCATCGACGATATAGAGGTTCATCTCCATCTTCTCGGATATCTTCATCGGCGGTCCGGCGATGATATCTTTGTCCAGCGGAGTCGTAGTGACGGTGAGTACAAACTGACCCATATAGTCAAGTCCTGCGATACCGTTGCGGGTCAGCAGTTGCGTCAGCTTGTTCTCTATCATGGCTTTCGCGCCTTCGGGGAAGTTCTCCGAGTTATCGGCTGCGTACACAGAGATCGGCAGAAACTCCGTCTCGGCAGCGAACATAGTTGCGCTTATCAGCGCCGCTATGCATATCGTTAGAAAGTTCTTCATAATAGTTATATTTTTTTTCGAAATCCCGCTATACCGGAATCTCGGAATACCGAGTTTACTTCTCTCCGAGAATGATCACCGCGCGGCCAAGACCCTTCACGAGCACTTTGCACGGGATGTTATACGGTTCTTTCTTGAGCATCTTTGCGAGTCCCTTCGCAAAGCCGTTAGCGTCGATAGCGCGTCCGCGCTCGTCATAAACAGGGATACGCACTTGCGTGAAGTTCGCTACGTTCTCGCTCGAGTACTGACGGGAGAAACGACCTTGTACGGTGTTGAGTTGCAGCCAGTTCTCGATGATATCGACTAACTCTTCGCCGTCAAACTCGGTCTCGAGATCTACGCCGGCAGCGTTGTTCGCAAACACCTTGATGTCCAGGGTCACTTCACGACCTATGGTCTGCATTTCAGTGAAATGGTCCATCAAGCGGTTCACAAAGTTATCCATGTTGGCTACGATCGCCTCTTCGAGCAGTACGTCTACGTCCGCCGCGAACGACGGAGCGCCGGTGCCGGCAGCAGCGCCGATGGACTTACTCGTATACGCGTCGCGGGCCTCGAGAATATAAGCGATCGAGTGCTTCGGACCAAAGTCTTTGACTTCCCAACTGAGCTCAAGGATGATGTCGCATTTCGCTACGCGAGCTACTTCGTCCAGCGGACTCTCTGCCAACTCATTACCGGCTTTGCTCATCGTCAAGTTGTCTTCCATGCGACGTTGCTCGAGGTTCTTGATGGTCTGCTCCAGACTCTGCAGCGGGAACTGACGTTCTGCCATCAGGTCATTTAACTTGGCTATCGCGAGTTTGAGGCCCATATTCTCCTGCAGCGCCTGCTTGTAGTTCGGCACTTTGGCAGTGATACCCATATTCTGCACCTCGGTGTAATAGCCGTTATTGATGCACCATACATCCGACGGGATGACCATCAACTCGGGTTTCTTGATCTGCGCGCTCGCTACCAGCGCTACCAGCGCCAATGCGAGGGAAAAGATACATTTCTTCATAATTATTTTTCGTTATACCGATATACCGGAATCCCGATATACCGAGGTTAATTAATAACGTCCCTCCTTCGGAATGATCCCATCTTCTTGCAGTTTCTTCTTCAGTCCTGCGCGATCGACCGTTACCGTGACGGTTTCCACCATTTGGCGGCCGTCACGCAAGTATCGGGTACTACCGACACGTTTGTCCTGAAGGCTGGCATATTTCGTCCACTCGCCTTTGTCTACGAAGAAAGCATTGAAGTAATCCTCGTATTTCTCGCGTGCGTTCATGTCGAAGCACAGCGGTTTGAGGTCCGAGATACCGTTGCTACCGGCCTTTACGCCTTTGAAGATCACTTCTTCTACGGCTTTGCGTTGGCCGTCGGTGAAAGCGATCACCGCATCTTTGGCGCGCACTTGCACGCGAATCACATAACTGCCGTCGTAGTTGGCACTCAGCACTTGACTCGGCTTCTCATAATAAGCCTGAGAGCGCTTCGAACCGCAACCTGCGAAAACGATCGCAGCGAAAGCGGCTATGAATAAAGATAGTTTTTTCATAATGATTTTTCTTTATACCGGTATACCGTTATCCCGGGATACCGAAGTTATTTAGAATCCACTATTTAATCCTCTGATGATACCGGCTGCTTCGAGGGCTTTGCGCAGGTCGTCCTTGCGAACGCTGACCACTACGCCGACCTTGTATTCTTTGCCTACGCGGGTCATCTCTGTCGTGCCTTCCACGATAGACGCGTATTTCTGGAACTCACCGCCGTTAGCGAAGAAACTGTCGAAATACTCAACATACTGCGTTTCTGCACCGGGGTTAGCTACCATCGGACGTTGCGAGACGCAACCCTGACCACCGCCGTAGCCCTTGAAGATCACTCCGTGCACGGCGTTCTTGCGGCATTGGTTCTCCGCTACCGAAGGTTTCTTACTGTACGTCCAGACTTTAACCAGGTACGTGCCCTGAATAGCATTGCCTGCGCACTCGATCTCATAGCGGAACTGATTCGTGTCTTTGTCCGCTTGTTTCTGGCGAAGACCGGCAAAAGCCGGTACGCAAAGCGCTACAGCGAGTAGCGAAAAAAGTATTTTTCTCATAGGTATAAAATTTTCCAAAAAACGCGTATACCGTTTTGCAGGCACACGCGTTTTTTGATGTGTTACTGATTAGAATTTGTAGCGTACACCAATCGTGAGGCCTTCGTACAAACCGCCTGTGTTGAAACCAACACCTACACCGTTTTCTCCTCCAAGCAGGCCTACGCCGATAACAGGACGGTAGTCGATCGACAGTTGGAGCGGGAACCAGAAGTCATACTCGATACCGAAATGACCGGCTGCACCTACATATCCGAGTGTGCTGCCGAAGAAAAAGCCTCCTGCACCGCCGACACCCATGTACCAGTGCCATTCACCTTTGTTGTTCCAAGGAACAGGAGCGTTGAACGGATCAATCCAATCATAGGTAACGATACCGCTAAGACCCCAAACACTGCCTTGGCCTACTGCAATAGGCGTGTAAACGGCCACATCCAACATGTTCTTCTCTCCGAAGCCATGCTGATAACTAAAACCAAGCGAACCACCGAGGTTTGCACCAATCGCACGAGGTTGTGCGTAAGCTGCAAGGCTGGCTACAGCCAAAACAGCAATTAAAAGAATTTTTTTCATCTCATTTTTCAACCTTAATTCTATTAATTAATTATTTTTTTTTACTTGTTCAGCGCGAGCGCTACGTTAACTGCGCAAGCAACGGTACATCCTACCATCGGATTATTACCGATACCCAGGAAGCCCATCATCTCAACGTGTGCCGGAACGGAGCTCGAACCTGCGAACTGAGCGTCGCTGTGCATACGACCGAGGGTATCCGTCATACCGTAGGAAGCAGGACCTGCAGCCATGTTATCCGGGTGCAACGTACGACCGGTACCACCGCCGGAAGCAACCGAGAAGTACGGTTTGCCGGCAAGGATACGCTCTTTCTTGTACGTACCAGCTACCGGGTGTTGGAAGCGGGTCGGGTTCGTCGAGTTACCGGTGATCGAAACATCGACGTTCTCGTGCCACAGAATAGCCACGCCCTCACGAACATCGTCTGCGCCGTAGCAGTTCACTTTCGCACGCGGACCGTCGCTGTACGCTTTCTTACGAACGATCTTCAGCTCGCCCGTGAAATAGTCGAACTCGGTCTGTACATAGGTGAAACCGTTAATACGGCTGATGATCATAGCGGCGTCCTTGCCCAGACCGTTGAGGATGCAGCGAAGCGGGTTCTTACGAACTTTGTTCGCCATCTCAGCAATCTTGATAGCGCCCTCTGCAGCTGCGAAACTCTCGTGACCTGCCAGGAAAGCAAAGCACTGGGTCTCCTCGCGCAACAGACGAGCTGCCAAGTTGCCGTGACCGATACCTACCTTGCGGTCGTCAGCTACGGAACCCGGGATACAGAATGCCTGCAGACCGATACCGATAGCCTCGGCAGCGTCAGCGGCGTTCTTGCAACCTTTCTTCAGCGCGATAGCCGTACCTACTACATACGCCCACTTGGCGTTCTCAAAACAAATACGTTGGGTCTCCTCGCATGTCAGATAAGGATCGAGGCCGTATTGCTCGCAAATCTGGTTAGCCTCCTCGATGGAAGCGATACCGTTAGCGTTCAGAGCGGCGAGAATCTGTTTCTCGCGGCGGTCTTGCGACTCAAATTTTACT
>ONJT01000004.1 GCA_900318245.1 uncultured Bacteroidales bacterium | reverse complement strand
CGCACCGGTCGAGTAATAGAACTGCCATGCGTGGGTGAAACCGAGGTCGGCTGCGTGCGCCTTCAGATAGGCGAGGGCAGGGGTCATCGTCGTGAAGATACCGAGGAACAGAACCGCTACCTCTACTATCGGAGTCCAGCTGAACTTGTTGTCGTCATAACGCACCTCTTTCTTGGTGGTGTAGAGCGAGAGACCTGTGAGCGAGAGCAGCACTATCTCACGCAGGTATTTGAGCCGCTTCACCCATCTGCTTGATGGTTCCTTCGTTCACAAAAGCCACTGCCAGCACTACGCCTAACAGATATACGAAATTGATAGTACCTTTCATTACCATCGGCGTCGCCTCACGCGAGTCTGCGGAGAGGGATGTCCAGTGCTCTTTCTTGTAATAATAAGTGTCCATCGCAAAATAGAGGCCGAGCAGCAGAATTCCCGTAACAGCCCATTCGGGCGCAAGGTGCATGAACCATGAGAAGTGTGCGCCGCGGAGGAAGAGCATGAACAAGGGTGGGTCGCCCAGCGGGGTCAGCAGACCGCCGCAGTTAGCTACCAGGGCGATGAAAAAAAGGATGGTGTGAACCTTGTATTCACGCTGTTTGTTGGTCTCGATGAGCGGACGGATGAGGAGCATTGCGGCTCCCGTCGTACCCATGATAGAGGCTAATATCCAGCCCAAGCCCAAGAAACCGGTGTTGACCCAGGGCTTGGCTTTCAGGTCACCCGAGAAATGAATACCGCCGGTGATGACAAACAGTGCCAGCAGAAGGATGATGAACGGCACGTAGTCGAAGAAGATCTGGTGCTCCAGTTCGTGCATCATTCCGCCCATAATCAGGCATACCCACCAGTGTTCTGCTACCAGCGGACCGATAGCAATCATCAGAAGCATGAGTCCGAACGGAATCAGCGACCATGCCGAATGTACAAATTGTTCCATAGCATTTGAATTAATGAAAATGAATATTATTGGTCTTTGCTTAGTCTAATTTCAGCACAGCGAGGAAGGCTTTCTGCGGCACTTCCACATTTCCGATCTGCTTCATACGCTTCTTTCCGCGTTTCTGCTTCTCGAGCAACTTACGCTTACGGCTCACGTCACCGCCGTAACATTTCGCCAACACATCCTTGCGAACCTGCTTTACGGTTTCTCTGGCGATTATCTTCGCACCGATAGCGGCCTGAATCGCGATATCGAACTGCTGGCGCGGAAGTAACTCTTTGAGCTTCTCGCACATACGACGTCCGAAGTCTACCGCATTGTCTCGGTGGGTGAGGGTAGAGAGCGCATCGACCTGCTCGCCATTCAGCAGGATATCCAGTTTCACAAGGTTGGACGGCCTGAATCCGTTCATGTGCCACTCGAAGGACGCGTAGCCCTTGGAGATAGATTTCAACTTGTCGTAGAAGTCAATGACGATCTCGCCGAGCGGCATGTCGAAGAGCAACTCCATTCGGTTGCCGGATATATAGGCCTGCTTTACCAACTCGCCGCGTTTGCCGAGACAGAGCGTCATGATCGGTCCGATATAGTCGGCCGTAGTGATCACACTCGCGCGGATATACGGCTCTTCGATGCGGTCTATCTCCGTCAAGTCCGGCATGCCCGCGGGATTATGCACCTCGATCATGTTACCGTCCTTGGTATAGACATTATAACTTACGTTCGGCACGGTGGTGATGACGTCCATATTGAACTCGCGGTCGAGACGCTCCTGCACGATCTCCATGTGCAATAGACCCAAGAATCCGCAACGGAAACCAAACCCCAAGGCCATCGAACTCTCAGGCTGGAAGGTGAGACTCGCGTCATTGAGTTGCAACTTCTCGAGACTCGCGCGCAGGTCCTCATAATCCTCGCTCTCTATCGGATAGACACCGGCAAAGACCATCGGCATGGCTTCTTCGAAGCCGTCAATCGCTTTCTCGCAAGGCCGCGCGACATGCGTGATCGTGTCGCCTACCTTTACCTCCGTACTGGTTTTGATACCCGAGATAATATATCCCACATTGCCGGCGCTGATACTCTTACGCGGACTCATGTCAAGCCGCAGAATACCGATTTCATCGGCATCGTACTCCTTGCCGGTATTGACAAAACGCACGTGGTCACCGGTATGCATGGTGCCGTTGACAACCTTGAAATAGGCGATGATACCGCGGAAGGAATTGAATACAGAGTCGAAAACGAGGCACTGCAGCGGCGCGTTCGGATCACCTACCGGCGCAGGGATGCGCTCGATGATCGCGTCTAAGATCTCCGGCACGCCTTCGCCCGTCTTTGCCGAGCAACGCAGTATATCCTCGCGCTTGCAACCCAAGAGATCTACAATCTCATCCTCCACGCGCTCGGGCATGGCGTTCGGCATGTCGCATTTATTGAGCACGGGGATGATCTCCAAGTCGTGCTCGATCGCCATATACAAGTTACTGATCGTCTGCGCCTGCACGCCTTGCGTAGCGTCCACCACAAGCACCGCACCCTCGCAGGCCGCGATAGAGCGGCTTACCTCATAACTAAAATCCACGTGTCCCGGAGTATCGATGAGGTTAAGGGTAAAACCCTTATGGTCCATTTGGATAGCATGGCTCTTGATGGTGATGCCGCGCTCTTTCTCCAGGTCCATATCGTCCAGAACCTGGTTCTCCATGTTGCGTGCATCTACCGTGCCCGTCAACTCCAACATACGATCCGCCAGGGTACTTTTACCATGGTCGATATGCGCAATGATGCAGAAATTTCGTATCTTATCCATTAAATCCTATTTACCCAAACTAAATTCGGCTGCAAAGGTATAAAAAAATTTGCACATATCAAAATAAATTCGTAACTTTGCGCAAAATTTAACAATTAATCTATAGTTGTGAAAAATATCGTAGTACGTTTTTGTGGAGACTCGGGCGACGGAATGCAGCTTACGGGTAACATGTTTGCCCAGTTGGCTGCCGAATTAGGTCACGAGATCTCTACCTTGCCGGACTTCCCGGCGGAGATACGTGCGCCGCAAGGTACCTTGGGCGGCGTGAGTGGTTTTCAAGTAGAGTTAGGCAGTGAGGTCTATACGCCGGGTGACAAAGCCGACGTGATCGTCGCGATGAATGCCGCGGCGTTGAAGGTATGTACCTTAGGTTCGCATTTCAACCATCCGCAGGCGCATTTCGATGATCACTTTGCCCTTTATCACCGTAACGCCGTGGTCATAGTGGACACCGACGCGCTCACCGACAAAGACCTCGAGAAGGCGCTCTATCACACGGACAATCCGTTCACGGAACTCGGCATCCCTGAGTCCGTACAGATCGTGCCGGTAGCCCTGACGGCGCTGACCAAAGAGGCGCTCAAGGACTCGGGCATGGATAATAAGTCCATCCTCAAGTGCCGTAACATGTTCGCGCTCGGCCTCATCTACTGGCTCTTCGACGAACCGATGGAGAAGGCTATTCACCTGCTCGAAGACAAGTTCAAGAAAAAGCCGGCACTCATCGCGCCGAACACGAAAGTCATAGTCGATGGCTACAACTACGGCCAGAACTTGGCGCTTTCCATCAACCAGATACATTTAGACGGTAAACCCTCCGAGGCACATGGCCGCTATACCTCCATCGCTGGCAATAAAGCCACGGCTTGGGGACTCATCGCCGCGGCAGAGAAAGCCGGCAAGCACCTCTTCCTTGGTTCGTATCCTATCACGCCCGCTACGGATATCCTCCATGAACTCGCGGCGCGCAAGGACATGAACGTCATGGCGGTGCAGGCGGAGGACGAGATCGCCGGTGTATGTACGGCTATCGGTGCGGCTTTCGCCGGTGACTTGGCGTGTACGACGACCAGCGGACCCGGTCTAAGTCTCAAATCCGAGGCAATAGGACTGGCTGTGATGGCCGAACTGCCGCTGGTAGTGGTCGATGTGCAGCGCGGCGGACCGAGTACGGGACTGCCAACGAAGACCGAGCAGACGGACTTGCTGCAAGCCCTCTACGGTCGTAATGGCGAGTGCCCGGCGGTCGTTTTGGCCGCTTCAAGCAGTGCTAACTGCTTCGACTTCGCCTACGAGGCATGTAAGATCGCGTTGGAGAATATGACACCGGTCATTCTGCTTACCGACACCTACTTGGCGAACGGAACGGCACTCTGGCGAATTCCTCAATTGGCTGACCTGCCGGAGATTCACCCGCAGACCGTACCCGAAGAACTGAAAGGGCATTTCAATCCGGCGCTCCGCGACGAACGCGGCGTGCGCTACTGGGCTTTCCCGGGTATGGAAGGTTTCGAGCACCGCAATATCGGTTTGGAGCGTGATGCCGAGAAAGGAACTATCTCCACGAATCCGGAGAACCACGAGACCATGGTCATGGCCCGCAAGCATAAGATTGAGCAGATAGCCAACTCCATTCCTGACCTCAAAGTGATTGGTAATGGCAAGAGCGATACCTTGCTCGTCGGATGGGGTAGTACGGAAGGTCACTTGCACGCCGCGGCGAACGCTTTAGGATGCGATTTGGCGCAGTTCAACTATATCTGTCCGCTGCCGCGTAATACCCGCGAAGTACTCAGTCAACGCAAGCGAATAATAGTTTGCGAATTAAATACAGGTCAGTTCGCAGCCTATCTCCGCTCGCAATTCCCGGATATTCAATTTGAACAATATAATGAAATTCAAGGACAGCCGTTTGCTGTAGAAAGGATAGTAGACTATGCAAGCAAGTGATTTTAAATCCGACCAATACGTTCGTTTCTGCCCGGGTTGCGGTGACCACGCGATATGCATGGCGCTGCAGAAAGCCATGGCACAGATAGGTATCCCGACGCACGAAGTGGCAGTCATCTCCGGCATCGGTTGTTCAAGCCGCATGCCGCATTACCTCAATACCTACGGATTCAATACCATCCACGGCCGCGGCGGCGCGATAGCTACCGGCGTGAAGACCTCGCATCCGGAACTCGCCGTTTGGCAAATGAGCGGAGATGGTGACTGTCTGGCTATCGGAGGAAACCATTTTATCCATGAGATACGCCGCAATGTGGACCTGAATGTATGCATGTTCAACAACCGCATCTATGGTCTTACGAAGGGTCAGTATTCGCCGACAAGCCCGAAGGGCTTTGTGTCCAAATCTTCTCCGTTTGGTACGGTAGAACGTCCGTTCGTGCCGGCACAGTTAGTGCTCGGCGCCGGAGGTACATTCTTTGCCCGCACGCTGGATGTCGATATGCCGACGACGGTGGACTGCCTCGTAGCTGCGCAGCAGCATAAGGGATGCTCGATTGTGGAGTGTCTCGTTAACTGCGTGATCTTCAACAACGGCACGCACGCCTGGATAGCCGACCGCGAGCAGCGCGCAGAGCATAGCATCATCCTCAAGCACGGCGAGAAGATGATTTTCGGCGCTAACAAAGACAAAGGTCTGGCGGTGGAGATCGACCCTGTGACCTTCGTGCCGAAGATGATCGTCGTTTCTGCTGACGACCCGCGCGTGCTGACGCACGACGCTACGCAGCCCGATCCGACGCTGCACCGTCTGTTGGGCCTGATGGGCCAAGACCGCATCGTAAATGTGAATGCCGAGGTGGAAAACGAACTGCCGATTGCGCTGGGTGTTATCCGCAATGTAGAAGCAGAGACCTACGATCAGGCGGTGAATTACCAGATCGCAGCAATACGGGAAAAATCGAAAGTCAAGAGTTTTGACGAACTAACGGCTACCCTCGATACTTTCCTTCTGTAGAATCGTTGAGAATAGATAAGTAGGATTCATAGCGAGAGATCGCTATGGATCCTTTTATTACGGCCTCTTGCACGGCGCAGCCCGGTTCGGAAGTATGGGTACAGTTACTGAAACGGCAGTCTCGGCCGACACGGAAGATCTCCCGGAAATAATGACTCACTTCTTCTTTCTCGAAGTCGATGGTACCAAAACCCTTGATACCCGGGGTGTCAATGACTGCACCGCCTTGAGGCAGGAAATACATCTCCGAGAAGGTCGTGGTATGCATACCCGTGTCATGCGCGTCGGAGATCTTGCCGGTGCGCGTGAGTTCCTTGCCGAAGAGCGCGTTCAGCAGCGTAGATTTGCCTACGCCGGAGTTGCCCGAGAACAAGGTCGTCTTTCCCGCAAGCATCGCTAATAACTCTGTGCCTTCGAGTTGCTTTGCGCTGATGGCGAGGGTGGGATAGTCGAGCGACTCGTAGAGCGCACGCAGTTCGTCGAGTTGCGCGAGTTCTTCGTCGGTGAGCAGGTCTATCTTATTAAAGATAAGGAACGCGCGCACGCGATAGGCCTCGCAGGTCGCGAGGAAGCGGTCGATGAAGGTAGTGGAAGTGATGGGGTGGTTGACGGTGACGATAAGCGCTACTTGGTCGATGTTAGCGGCGAGGATATGACTCTCTTTGCTCAGGTTCGTAGCACGACGGATGATATAATTTTGCCGCTCTTCGATCTCTTTGATCCAATTGGTGCCATCGGCGAGCGTTTGTATTTCCACGAAGTCCCCGACGGCTACCGGATTGGTACTACGGATGCCTCGGATGCGGAAATTGCCCTTGATATGACACTCCGCATCCGAACCATCGTCCAACCGAACGATGTAACTGCTGCCCGTAGATTTAATGACGAGTCCCCTCACCAATTACCAATTCGCAATTAGCAATGACAGTTATACTGTCATGATCTCTTTCTCTTTGGCTGCGTAGAGGGCTTCGACCTTGGCGATATACTTATCGTGGGTCTTCTGCATATTCTCTTCGGCATCCTTCTCGATGTCCTCACTCAGACCGTTCTTCACGAGTTTCTTGAATTCCTCGATGGCGTCGCGGCGGGCATTGCGGATGGACATCTTGGCGCTCTCGGTCTCTGCCTTACATTGCTTACAGAGGTCGCGGCGGCGCTCCTCGGTCAACGGCGGCAGGATCAGACGAATCGTCTCGCCGTTGTTGGACGGCGCAAGACCGATATTCGAGTTGATGATAGCGCGCTCGATGTCGCTGATCAGTTTCTTCTCCCACGGCGTGATAGCAATCGTACGTGCGTCGGGAGTGGTGATGGTGGCGCAACTGGAGAGGGGCGACAGCGATCCGTAGTAGTCGATCTTGATCGGGTCTAAGATACGCGGATTGGCCTTTCCTGCACGGATGTGCTGAAGGGTGTCGTCCAAGTGTTCCACTGCGTTCTGCATAGATTCTTCTGCTGCAGACTGATAGAGTTCTAATTCGTCGTTCATACTATTAGGGGGTTACAAGTGTTCCAATTTTCTCGCCGTCGATGACGCGCGCGAGGTTGCCTAACTCATCCATGTTGAACACATAGATCGGCAGGCCGTTTTCTTTGGCCATCGCCGTAGCGGTGAGGTCCATCACCTTCAGTCCGCGGCGGATGACTTCGTCATACGTGATCTCGTCGAACTTCGTGGCTTTCGGGTCTTTCTCCGGGTCGGCGGTGTAGATGCCGTCCACACGCGTACCTTTGAGCATCACGTCGGCTTTGATCTCCAGCGCACGCAGACTCGAACCGGTGTCGGTAGTGAAGTAGGGTGCACCGGTGCCTCCGGCGAGAATCACTACATTGCCTTTCTCCAACAGACGGATAGCTTTCGCGGGGCTGTAGAAGTCTCCGATAGGCTCCATGCGGATGGATGTCAGTACACGCACGGGCTGACCGATGGCTTCGAGGGCGGACTGTAGCGCTAAAGCGTTAATGACCGTCGCTAACATGCCCATGTGGTCACCTTTGACGCGATCAAAACCGCGCTGTGCACCCGATAAGCCGCGGAAGATATTTCCGCCTCCTATCACGATGCCTATCTGTACACCGCGCTGCGCGATGGCCTTCACCTGCTCGGCGTATTGGCTCAAGCGCTCGGTGTCGATGCCTTGTTTGCTTTCTCCGGCAAGACTCTCACCGGAGAGTTTCAGTAAAATGCGTTTATACATAATAACGATTTAACGTTTTAACAATTTAACCCATTAACGGTACCACGTGGAATACATGGCGTAGTTATTGGCTATTTTTTGATTGATCTCCTGCGTCTGTGCGGGTTCGGCTTTCTTGATGAATTTCGCCGGCACACCGCCCCAGATCTCGTTGGGACCTATCTGTGTGTTCGAGAGCACCAATGCACCGGCAGCTACTATCGCGCCCTGACCTACATGCGCTCCGTCGAGTAGGGTAGCACCCATACCTATCAGGGCGTAGTCATCGACATCCGCGCCGTGAATCGTCACGTTGTGTCCTACGGACACATAATCGCCCAGACGAATCGTCGATTTCTGATAGAGCGTATGCAACACCGCGCCATCTTGGATGTTACAGTGCTTGCCGACCACGATGGTGTTCACGTCGCCGCGCAGCACGCTGTTGAACCACAGACTCGAGCCTTCACCCACCGTCACATCGCCGACGACGGTGGCATTCTCTGCCATGAACACGTCATCCGCGATGCGCGGGGTAAGGATCTCGCCGTTTCTATTAATGGTCTTTAGTAAAGCCATAATAATTAATAGTGAGCATATGTACTCTGAGGGGGCATGTTTTGGCGAATGGGTACGCCAAAACTCGTAGGCAGGGGGCCGGTACCCCGAAGAGTAGCATTGCGAACGTTTTTATCTAGCGGCAATAATCGCGAGGAATTTCTCTGCTACGAGGGCTGCACCGCCGATCAGACCACCGTCGATATCCGGGCATGCAAACAACTCAGCAGCGTTCTTCTCATTGCAGCTACCGCCGTAGAGGATCGTGGTGTCCTCAGCCGCCTGCTTGCCGAATTTCTCTGCTACGAGGCTGCGGATGAAGGCGTGGATCTCCTGTGCCTGTGCCGGCGTAGCCGTCAGACCTGTACCGATTGCCCATACCGGCTCGTAAGCCAACGTGATGTTCTTCCACTCCTCTGCACTCAGACCGAAGACCGAACCCTCGAGTTGGGCTTTCACAACCTCGTTCTGCTTGCCTGCTTCGCGCTCCTCTTTTACCTCACCGATGCAGAAGATGACCTTCAGACCGTTAGCCAGCGCCAGGCGCACTTTCTCAGCCAGCATCTCATAACTCTCAGCGTAGTACTGACGGCGCTCCGAGTGACCCAGAATCACGTACTCTGCACCCGTGGATTTCACCATTTCTGCGCTTACCTCACCGGTGTATGCGCCCTTCTCGTGGTCTGCGCAGTTCTCTGCAGCCACTTTAATAGGACTACCCTTCAGCAACTCAGCAACGGTTGCCAAGTGGATAAACGGCGTGCCGATCACTACAGCACATGCGGGGTTCTTTACTGCTTCTTTTAACTCGGTAGCCAATGCTACGCCTTCTTGCAGGTTCTTGTTCATCTTCCAGTTACCTGCTACCATTTTAATTCTTGCCATTGTTTTATAGTTGTTTAAAATTCTTTTTCTCGATAATTGTTCCGTTCTGCACGATGATCAGTCCCGGATTGGCCCGCACGATCGTCTTCAGCGTCACAGGATCGGTATAGCAGAACGTCGCCCAAGCGGTCTCTTCGTCCAAGTCGAGGTCATCCGCCAACTCCATCACTTCGTCTTCGCCCGAGCCGGTGAGCACGTAGAGGTTCTCGCGCTCGTCGATGATCTCGCGCAACTTGTCTAACTGCGAGCGGTTCATCTTCTTGATCTCGTATATGATGACAAGCGTCACGGGTTCTTCGGATTCCAGTACGTCGTAGGTGATATCGTCGAAGTCCATCGTCAGGATCTCGAAATCATGTATCGGTGCCTCGTAGCCTTTCTTGACGAGTACGGACTGCTGGTCCACAAACGTCCACTCCGGGTCACCCTTCGGGTAGTCCGCCAGCGTGAATTTCTGCTGTACACCGTCTTTCTCGTATATCAGGGTTGTCTCATACACATCCGGCTCCGCGTCCTCTGGAATCTCCATCAATTCGGGAATGTTATTACCTATTTTATATGGCCGGAAATCCATCGGCGGCAGGTGGTTGTAACTGTAGCCCATGATGCCGGCTACGGCACCAAGGCCTAAAAGCGCAATGATTATTTCTGCCGGCCACGTAAAGGTCTGCGGAATAGCTTTGCGGCATGCCAATAGGATGACGACAAGACTAAGCAGCACTATATTCTTCCAGAAAGTCTGCCAATTCGTCAGTACCAATGCATCACCAAAACAACCGCAGTCGCTGATAGGATTGGTTAACGCAATCCAAAGCGTAAGGGGTGTCATGACAAGGTAGAAAGCAAGAGCTAACCAACTCGTCCAACGCGTGCGAATATTTGCTAACATGCATATGCCCAATATCCATTCAACAGCAATAAGACACACTGCTGCAGTTCCGGCTAAAGGAAGCAGGTCGGTAGCAAAACCGCCGAAGGCCTTCAGATAGTCTTCTATCTTGTAAACAGTTCCTAACGGATCAACGGCCTTCACAAATCCCGAGAACAGGAAGGTGAGGGCTAATAGTGTGCGGGCTACCGAACCGATAATATGTGCTGCGAGGTTCTTTTTCATATCGTATAGTGAATCAAGTCAAATATAGCGTAGTTGATAATATCGAAGTAATTGCCTTCGGTGCCTTCCGACGCGATGGTCTTGCCGTTGTTGGCAAGGATATTCTTGATGCGGATGATTTTCGCGAGAATCATATCAACAATACCTTCTTTACTCATTTCGCGCCATGCTTCTCCGTAATCGTGATTCTTGCGCACCATCAATTCCTTTGCTTCATGCAAAACTTGGTCATATAACTTCGTGGCTTCTTCACTGCTCATATCCGTGGCGTCAGCATACCCCTTCCGCTCTTGGATGATCGCCATGATGCCGTAGTTTACGATTGCGCGTAGATTCCCCTCTATGTCATCTCCTACCAAACTAATACCCGTCTCTTGGCGCTGACGAATATTACAAGCCTTGATATACAATTGGTCTGTAATGCCATGTAGACGGAAGATGCGCCACGAAGGACCATAGTCCTTCATCTTATCAATGAATATCTGGCGGCATTTCGCCGTCACTTGGTCAAATTCCTTTACAGTATCGTGCATAGTTCGTCCAATGTTACTTGTTTCTGTTCGCCCGTCGCCATGTTCTTGAGCATCACGGTGTTGGTCTCCATCTCATTGCCGCCCACTATTGCCACAAACGGAATCTTCTTATCGTCTGCGTAGCTCATTTGCTTCTTCATCTTCGTCGGTTCGGGGAACACTTCGACGGTCTTTCCGGCTGCGCGCAGTGCTTTTGCCCACCGCAGCGCATAGCGCAATTCTGTGTCGCCGAACGTTGCGAATAGCACTTGCGTGGCGGATTGCAACTCCTTCGGGAATAAATCCAACTCCGTCAGCACATCGTAGATACGATCGGCACCGAAGGAAATGCCGACACCTGAGACGTTCGGAAGACCGAAGATACCCGTCAAGTTATCATAGCGTCCGCCGCCGGTGATAGAACCTATCTGCGCGTCGAGCGCCTTGACCTCGAAGATCGCGCCGGTGTAGTAATTCAGTCCGCGCGCCAGGCAGAGGTCGAGTTCGATATTCAGCTTCACCTCAGTTGCCTCAATCAGTCCGAACAGCGTCTCTAACTCCTCGACACCCTTCAGTCCTACCTCGCTGCTGGCGAGAATCGATTTCAGCGCATTGAGTTTGTCGGCCGTACTGCCGCTGAGGTTCAAGATCGGTTGCAATTTCTCTACTTGCGCAGCATCCAGTCCGCGTTCAATCAGTTCTGCATTCACGGCTTCTACGCCGATCTTGTCGAGTTTGTCGATCGCTACGGTGATGTCAATCATCTTGTCCGGAGCACCGATGACTTCGGCGATGCCGGCGAGTACCTTGCGGTTGTTGATATGCAGGCAGACGCGGATACCTAAGCGGCGGTACACCTCTTCTACAATCTGTATCAACTCCAGTTCGCCCACCAGACTGTCGCTGCCGATCACATCGACATCGCATTGGTAGAACTCGCGGTAGCGGCCTTTCTGCGGACGGTCTGCACGCCATACAGGTTGAATCTGAAAGCGCTTGAAGGGGAAAACAATCTCCTCGCGATGCTGCACCACATAGCGCGCAAAGGGAACCGTCAGATCATACCTTAGTCCTTTCTCCGGCGCCAGAGCAGCTTTCTCTCCGCTGTTCTGAATGCGGAAGAGCAGTTTGTCGCCTTCCTCACCGTACTTCCCCATCAGCGTCGAGAGGTTCTCCATCGCGGGCGTCTCTATCTGCTGAAAACCGTACAACTGAAACACACCCTTTATGGTGTCAAAGATATAATTACGGCGGGCCATCTCCACTTGTCCGAAATCCCGCGTGCCCTTAGGTATACTTGGTTTTTGTGCCATTAGAATAATGCTTTATAAATTTTCTCTGTTGCGCCTAACTCGGACTGTACATACTCCGCGGCCTTAGCGCCTATTGTCTGATGTTGCTCAAGGGCGGTCGCCAACGCCGCCTCTAATTCCTTATAGTTTTTGATGCTGCGCCCCGCGCCGGCGTCGATCAGTCCTTGCGCCTCGCGAAAATGCTTGTAGTTAGGCCCGAACACCACCGGCACACCATATACGGCTGCCTCAATCGTGTTATGGATACCTTCGCCAAAACCGCCACCGATATAGGCCACCTGACCGAACTGATAGATCGTCGACAGCAAGCCGATGGTGTCGATCACCAGCACGTCTGCGCGGCGTAAGATGTTCACGCGGCTGAGATTCGACGGCATGGCGCTGATGTCGCTGAACTTGACAAAACGGCCCTTGAAACGCTGGAAGATATCGTGCAGGTGCTCCTCATTGATCTCATGCGGCACCAGAATAAGCTTCACACCACATTCTTCATTCTTCAATCTACAATCTTCAATGTACTCTTCTAAGAGTACTTCATCTTCCGGCCATGTACTACCGGCTACCACCACCTGCGGTGCTTCTTCTACGAACTGGGCGATAGGCAACAGGCGCGCGTCCTGGCGCTCGCGCGTAGCCGCCAGCACTTCGTTCACGCGATCAAAACGGGTATCACCCGCCACCGAACACTCATGCACACCGTGCTCCGCCAACAACCGGCGCGAAGCCTCGTCTTGCACGAAGATATGCGTGAAGCAGTGCAGCAGTTTCAGTGCGCCCGAGCCGTACCAATGGAAGAACCGTTGGGTGGGGCGGAAGATCGCCGAGATACTATAGGTCGGAATACCGCGTTTCTTCAACTCCTTGAGGTACGCCGGCCAGAACTCATACTTCACGAAGATCGCCATCGAGGGCTGAAAGCCCTCTAAGAAGCGCTTGGCCTTACGCCGCGTAGCGAAAGGCAGATAGAGCACCGCATCCGCATGCGGGTAGTTCTTACGCGCCTCATAGCCCGAAGGGCTAAAGAAGGTCACAACGATCTTACGGTCGGGGTGCTCGCGGCGCAGACGCTCTATGAGCGGGCGCGCTTGCTCAAACTCACCCACCGACGCTGCATGAATCCATACTGCGCCGCGGTTGGCCTCTAAGATAGGCCGGTGCTCCGCATCCAAGGTCGCTCGTTGACCGCGGAAGAGCGCACGTGTCTTATGTCCGAAAAGGGTATTTGCCATTTTTACGCAATAAATCGGCCACAAAAGTACGGAAAATTTTTCACATATGCAAGCGCGCGCGCATTTTTCCTTGTTTTTTTCGGATTTATTTGCGTATATCAAAAAAAAATACTACTTTTGCACCCAAATTGTCTTAATAGGCTTATGGATATATCGATTATAGTGCCTCTTTTCAACGAGGCGGAGTCGCTGCCGAAACTCTACGAGTGGATAGCACGCGTGATGAAGGAGAATAAGTTTTCGTACGAAGTGATCTTCGTCAATGACGGCAGCACGGACGATTCATGGAAGGTAATTCAGGATTTGAAGGACGCAAACGAAAAGTCCGGCTCCGGAGCCTCTCCGGTTAGAGGTATCTGTTTCCGTCGTAACTATGGTAAGTCCGCGGCGCTGTACTGCGGTTTCAAGGCTGCCCAGGGCGATGTAGTCATCACGATGGACGCTGACCTGCAGGACTCGCCGGACGAGATACCCGAACTCTATCGTATGATCACCGAGGACGGTTTCGACCTCGTCAGCGGATGGAAGCAGAAACGCTATGATAACAAGCTCACCAAGAACCTGCCGTCCAAACTGTTCAACGCCACCGCCCGCCGCGTCACGGGGATCAAGCTCCATGACATGAACTGCGGACTGAAAGCTTATCGCAAGGAGGTAGTGAAGAATATCGAGGTCTTCTCGGAGATGCACCGCTATATCCCGTACCTGGCGAAGAATGCCGGGTTTACCAAGATCGGCGAGAAAGTGGTACAGCACCGCAAACGCGAGTTCGGCACTTCGAAATTCGGTCTCAACCGTTTCGTAAACGGTTACTTGGACCTCATGACCCTATGGTTCCTCAATAAGTTCGGCAAACAACCGATGCACTTCTTCGGTCTCGTCGGTAGCCTGATGTTCTTCATCGGCTTCATCGCTGTGATCGTCGTAGGCGGCATGAAACTCTATGCGCTGTCGAACCATGTGCCGGCGATGTTGGTGGGTGTCAACCCGTATTTCCACATCGCTATTCTGATGATGATCCTCGGTTGTATGCTGTTCCTCGCCGGTTTCCTGGCGGAACTCATCATCCGTAATAGCCCGTCCCGCAACGACTATCTGATTAAAGAGGAGATCTGATGGCGCAATCGTTGGAAGAACAAATAGCAACCGTTGAGCGCTCGCTCGGAGAACGCATGATCACGCATGCGCTGGCTATCCTGCGCGTGTGGATGAACGAGTTAGGGGAGGCCAATCAATTCGAGAAGTTCTTTCTCGATACGCAGCAGGAATATCAGGAACTCTTTGACCGATGGGTCAGTGCCGATGACGAAGGTATCGATAAGGAACTCGACCGCCTCACCGGAAATACGTATGTGCTGGCGGATGTGGTCTATGCCGCTATCCGCCTCAAGCGCGGTCTCTCGCCCATCATGCATGGCTTCAATGCGGACAACCTGCAGTCCGTCATGCATTATTTCTCCAATCAGGTGCATCCGAATGAGAACGACCTGGACTGGTTGTCGAATATCATCCGTGACCCGAGTCGCGGCGCTACGGCACTCATGGCCGTCTCGGCTATCTCGCAAGGATTAAGGCAATGCTTCTCGAAAGACTCCATCCTTACCCTCATTGACGGCATCAACAACGGCTCTGACGTTATTGCCGAGCAGTGTCTGTCGAATGTCATCCTGTTGCTGGCGCATTACGATGTACGAATAGACTTCTTCCCGGACCTCCAAAACGCCTTCGCCAACGCCATCGCGGAGATGAATGACGACGGCGAGCAGGCATTTCAGACCCTATGCTCGTTGGTGCTTGCTACCAATGATGAGTGGCTTAAGAACCTGACTGTCAAGGAGTTACGAGCAGACGACATGCCGCAGGAATTGCATACGCTCTTGGAGCAAACAGGCGAAGACAGCAGTATGAGCGGCATCCAGTCCATCATCACCAATTCCGAGAAGGAATACATGCGCAGCATCATCGATATTCTGCCTGATACATGGGTCTTCAGCGTCATCGTAGGGGAGAGTTATGAGCGCCAAAACCGGATGGCGTTGACCTATCTGACGGTTGGTCGGATGGATATGATGTGGGATAATATCGAACTGGCGTCGCGCTGGCTCCTGGAGCACTTACGCAAAGGCGCTAACTCGCCGAAGGACTACATCAACTACGGTCATTGTATGTTGCTGCAGGGCGACCGCGTCATGGCGGTTGAGAACTACCGCCAGGCGCGCCAGTTGTGCAAGTCCTCCAAGGAGTTCTTTAACCTCTTCCGGCCCGACAGAAAAGCACTCGTGGATCACGGGGTACCCATCGAGCAAGTCTATCTGATCGAAGATCAACTTCTTAAAAACTGAATGCTGAATACTGACGCTGACCACTAGAAGGCCACGCCTATTCCGGCATCAATGAACTCGGCGCGTACGCCGTGGGTCTTCAGTCCCAACTGAACAAACAGATTGTCCAGCACGTGGTACTTCAGCACGAACTGCATGTAGCACCATCCGTCTTTCTTATTGCTGGCTTGCGAGAAGTCGTAGGGATAAAATATCCCTAAGTTATACGGTTCTCCGCCGTGTTTGGTAAGTATCTCCTCTTTGTTCTCCAGGTTCTTGATCGGGTCGAAGACATAGAATCCGACGTGTATACCGGCGGTGAGATGACCGATGATAAACTCCGGCTGAATACTGATGCCGACGCGGAAACAGTTCTTTATATCGCTTGTCCGGAGGTAGGTCTTGTCGAAATAAGTCACCGGCGCACCCGGGTTCTCAGCCGCATAGTCGTCGTTCACCGCGCTGTAGTAGCCGTCGTAGAACGCGTCCACACCGGCGCCGAGGCGGAAGATACTTACCGGCACCCAGTACGCCGCGGCTTTGAGCGTAGCGATGCCGTAGAACCGCATGCCGTTGATATTATCCTTGTAGTAGTTCTGCTTCATGCCGCCCGTCGCGCTGATCTCCACCGCCCATTTCTTCTCTACGCCGTCGTATAATTTCCGCGGCACATCGGGCTTCGGCTTCTCATATCTTTCACTCTTTACGGGATGATATCGCAATCCCAACTCTCCGCCGAACATGTTATAGCCCGCATTCGGGTGCATGATGGAGCCGTTGCTGATATGATGCCATCCGCCGGCGAGCGTGATCTCCCAACCGTCTTTGATCGGGAAATCCATGTACAGGTCCACCGCCAGGTACGCATTGAGGATCGAACCGATAGACCAGTTGGCCACCAACTTACCGTCTTTCTGCGCGATGCTGTATGGCGCATATTCGGCGGGTAGGGTATTGCGGTAGGTCTTCGTCACAGCGGCCAATCCGATGGTCGGACGGATGCCGATACGGAAGTGCTCGCCGTTATAGAAAGGCTGATTCATATAGCCGTAAGCCGCGATAGCCGAACCTAAGAACGCCTCATTGCCGAGGTTCAGGTACGTCGCCCCGACGCCTATCGACGCGTTGTTCCATTGCTGCAAGCAATGCCAGCGGCCGGTGGGCAGGAATTCCACGGCAAACGAACCGCCTAAGACAGGCCGCTGCACGAACTGATCGACCTTCCCGTCGGGCATCATCATCGAGCCGTTGCCGGTAAGCTTGTACGCTAACTCATAATGCGGCATCGCCCAACCGGCGAAGGCTGCGCCGAGGAATATCAAAAGCAGGACCTTTCTCATCTTAGAACGCTAATGCAATCACCGTGCGCCATAAGGTCGACCACCAGCGGCGTTGGAACAGCTGTTGAAAGTCGATGAAGAACACGATATGTGCAATCCAATAGGAGAATATAAACGGATGGAAACTGATCTGCGGATGCCACCATGCCGTGCATAGCAGCCATACGATCGAGATCGCTTGCAGCTGGCATAGCGCGTAGCATACCACCGTCATGATCTCCGCGAAGTTATAGGTTTTGTCCTCCGTCTTGCGGAACAGCAACCATAGCAGCAAGATCGTCCAGGAGAACTGCAGCAGCAACCCGAAATCCGGGTGCTCGTCTTCCCACTGGCGTACTTTCTCGAGTATGACGGCGAATTTCTCCGCTCCATCTACGAACCGTAGTGCCCTCGCTTTATCCTCGCTGTCTGCCTCTTCGGTGTTCATCAGTTTGATGCGCAGCTCATCGAACTGAGAACCCACATCTTGCCGCGGAACGACCTCCACCGGCATCACTTTTACCATGAACATCAGCACAAGCGTCAGCACTACGAGCATCATCACCGGCTGCATGATTCGTCCGCGACGGCCCTCGAGATAGTCACGCATCATGAATCCCGGACGCCAGAACAGGTGCTTGAGAGTGATGAAGATATTCTTATTACCGAATCCCCATACGTCGAGGAAGTTCGATGTCACGCTCTCGATGGTGATGCGCTTGCTTGTCGCCTCTACCTCGCCGTATTCCTGCGTCTGCCGCTCCCGCCACGCCTTCATCCGCTCCCGCATCGCTTCCCACCACGTATGTATCTTGCCTTTTTTCATAATCCGGCTGCAAAGATACAATATTTTTCTGATATACGCAAGCGCGCTTGCTTTTTTTCTTCTTTTTTGCTGTTACCTTCGGTCGTTGTGTTTACCTCCGGTGGTTAGTTTGTTTTTCTGTTGTTCGTACCTTCGGTGGGCAGGCAGGCGGGCGTCCCTTTGTGCTTACCTCCGGTGGGTGTATACCTCCGGTGGGTATTTACTTTCGGTGATGGCTGTTTAGGGGAGTTTCGTCTATTGATGCGGCATTGCATGCCGATTTTTTTTCTTTTTCCTTGTGTATGTCATTTTTTTATTGTACCTTTGCAGCCGCAAAGGTTTTGACACTATGACAACACAAAATCAAATGTTCAATTTTACCCCCCCCCAGTAAGGGAAATGTCGCAAAGCACGTCTCGCTTGCATTCTTAGGTTTATTTTTTATTGGTGTATTTGTGTGCGGTTATCGTGCCGCTTCTTCTCCGGTCGAGGTCAGCAGTTCTGTTTTCTGTGACCCCGATTCTCTTTTATATTATGCGGAGCGCGCGTACTTGGACGAGGACCCCAGGGCACTGTTCATCACCGGCGCAGCAGCGTACCTAAAGTGGCAGGACCCCGCCTCTTTCCCTGCGTCCTGCACCACTGTCTCCCGCGACGAGGCGGATATCATGTTGCTCCGCGCAGCGGACCTCGGCAACCCCGATGCCCGCCAACTCATTCTGTGCCTGCATAAGAATAATGTGTGGCATCATAGTTTACCTGAATAAAATACCACGAGATATGACAAAAGAATATTCTAAGACTTTCTTAACTGCGGCAAAGAGTATGTATGCCGCCCTCTCTATCCTCAAGAAAAATGGGGGTAGCATGCGTTCCGGTCAATTGATGGAACAAGTAGGAAATGAGGTTGAGTTTTCTGACTACGAAATGGAAACTACCTCCAAAGGAGGTGTCCGTTGGCAGAACATCTATCATTTCTCATCTGTGGACTATGTCCTTGCGGGATTCCTTATCAAGAAGAATAGTATTTGGTATCTGACCCCTGAGGGAGAAAAAATTCTTTCTAAGTCTCCCGAAGAGATTCAAGAAATAGCACAGACTGCATATCGGACTTGGAAAAAAGAGCATGCAAAAGATGCCTCTGGTGATGATGGGGAGGAATTAGAAGATGCAAAGGCTACTATCATTGACTTAGAGGAATTAGAGGAGCGCGCTCTTAATGGAATCCGTGATTATATCCGCAAAAAGAACCCCTACGAGTTCCAAGATCTCGTAGCTGCACTCCTTCGTGCTATGGACTATCATACTCCCTTCGTTGCTCCAAAAGGAAAGGATGGTGGTGTTGATGTATTGGCGTATGTAGATCCGCTCGGTGCGCAGACTCCACGTATAAAGGTGCAAGTTAAGCACTACCCGGACACCCCAATTGGGGCAAAAGAAATACGCAGTCTGGTGGGCATCCTGCGTGACGGAGACATTGGTTTGTTTGTTACGTCGGGGACGTTTACACCTCCGGCAAAACAAGAAGCAAGCACTAGCAAAGAGTACGTCAAACTCATTGATGGCGACGAGTTTATCACGATGTGGCAAAAGTATTACGCAAAGATGACGGATGAGGATAAGAACCTTCTTCCTCTTAAGAACATTGCATTTTTAGGTAGCAACGAGTAAGCGATAATTTTATGGAACGAATAAAAATGATTCAAACTGTGGGGCTTGACTTCCTCACATCCAATATTGAAAACGGCGAGTTTAGTTATGCTCAAGTACTGGGCCGTTCTCTCTCTGGCCACTACAAATTGGATATCCGGTTTTTTGATGAAGAAACAAAGACTGCGGTACTGATAGAAACTAAGCAACGCTTTAAGGAAGAAGATAAGGCGCAACTATTTGCATACGTTACTCTTGAGAAAGAATACAATATTGCCGATAACATTATCGCTATCTTGGCAAATACCTCGAACGATAAAATCCAAGTGTGGCAAATCGCAAAAGATAAAGCAGCCGAACTTTTGAGTGATAAAAAACTCAAAACCATAGCCGAGTACGCAGAGTATTTCAAACCGCAGAACAAAAACGACATGTCTACTGTGCTCGAAAACACCTCTACACTCAATAAAAAACTACATGATAATGGTATCTCAGAGTCATTACGCAGCCAGTTTGTGGGGACTTGCCTCTTGGCTCTAAAAAATGGACTTACATATCAAGATGATATGTCAACAGGTCAAATTCTGGAAGGCATAAAGGAAAAATTGGGTGTCTTGTTAGATAAAAGCATGGATAAAGCCACAAAACTTGCTATCCTCCAAACAAAAGTATTGGAGGATCATAAAGTTAAAAAACTTGTCCCACAAAACTTTTGCAAATTACTGGATTATATAAAAGAGAATATAATGCCGTATATCAATGCGGCTACAAGTGAAGGACATGATATATTGAGTTATTTCTTCACTACGTTTAATAAGTATGTGAATAAAGACGATAAGAATCAGGCCTTTACTCCAAACCATATAGCGCATTTTATGTGCAAAGTGGCAGATATTTGCAAAACGACACGGATTCTTGATCCAACTTGTGGCTCTGGTACATTCTTGGTACAAGCAATGACCATGGCTCTAAATCAATGTGAGACAGATGCTGAGCGCAAAGGCGTTAAAGCACACCAGATATATGGTATAGAAGCAGACCAAAATGTATTTGGCCTCGCTACAACAAATATGTTGATACATGGCGATGGTAACACAAACATCAAATGCTCATCTTGTTTTGATGAAGAGGATTGGATAAAAAATACAGCTCGTGTAGATGTCGTGCTTATGAATCCTCCATACAATGCCTCAAAAGATCAAGTACCTCAGACATTTGCGAAAACATGGGGAAAGACATCCACAGACCCGTCGAAAGGCCTATATTTTGTACAATATATCGCTGATTGCGTTGGGAAGGGTAAATTAGTTACATTGCTTCCGATGTCTAGTGCCATTGGACTTAGCGGAGTTATTGCCGATATTAAGGAGAAGTTGTTAGACAAACACACCTTGGATGCCGTATTCTCACTCCCAGCGGAGATGTTCTACCCTGGTGCAAGTGCTGTCGCTTGTTGTATGGTTTTTGATTTGGGTCGTCCTCATAGCGATGACAAAGAAACTTTCTTTGGCTATTTCAAGAATGACGGTTTTGAAAAACGCAAAGGTGTTGGTCGTGTTGATGTCAAAAATAAATGGGATGAGATAGAAAAGGAATGGTTATATCTATATACGCATAAAATATCGAAAGTAGGATTATCGGTCGTTAAACACGTAACTGCCGAAGATGAGTGGTGCGCCGAGGCTTACATGGAAACGGACTATAGCACACTTTCTGACGCTGATTTTATAGCCAAATTACAGGATTATGCTGCGTACTTAATTCTTAATGAGAATGAATAACATGGATACTAATACATGGAAATGGTTTTATTTAGACCAATTATTTTCTATTGATACAGGAAAAGATCTCATATATTCTGAACTTTCTCCTGGGGAATATCCAGTTATTGGTCATAAGGCTGAAAATAATGGAGTGACGACAACTACTCAATATTTGGCTACACATAAACTGTATGACTACACAAAAACCATTTCTCTAGCTGATAGAGGAAATTTTTACGCTTCTGTTCAAACGCATGATTTTTATGTAGGAACGAGGGTTAAGGCTCTAGTCGCTAAGTTTGAAGCAAAGATTGAAACTTTATTATACATATGCGTGCTAATCAATAAAGAACAATATAGATTTTCATATGGACGTAATTGTTGTGATAGAATTAGTGAATTTAAAATCAAACTCCCTGTAACTCCTGAAGGAACCCCCGATTGGAAATACATGGAAGATTTTGTCAAAGACCAAATCATCCCACAACTCCCCAAGAAAGCACAAAGAGTTTGGCTACAAAAATACGACACCAAACCCCAACTGCAAGAGAAAATAAAACTCAATACACAAGATTGGAAATGGTTTAATTATACAGATCTTTTCATGATATCGGGTTCTAAAACTACACCTATTGAAGAATTGGAGACATACGGAAAGGGCAAATACCCTTACGTAACAACTCAGGCTGTAAATAATGGTGTAGAGGGATATTATAATTATTGTACAGAAAAAGGTGGAGTTCTAACAGTAGACTCAGCCGTGCTTGGTTTTTGCTCTTATCAGGAGAATGACTTCTCTGCATCTGACCATGTTGAGGTATTAACTCCGCTTTTTGAAATGAATAGATATATTGCTATTTTCTTAGTTACATTGATTAATAAAGAGCAATATCGATATAGTTATGGTAGAAAATGTAGTCAGATAAAATTAAGAAATTCAAAGATCAAACTCCCAGCAACCCCCTCCGGTGAACCCGATTGGAAATTCATGGAGAACTACATAAAGTCCCTGCCATTCTCAAGAAATATCGAGCCAAGCAAGCCCAATGAGGTGGTGGATGAGTTAATGGAGGTTAAAAAAGAGGTGATTAAAATGCGACAAGCAATGGAAGCCCAGCAGTCCGCTCACCTCACCGTTCACATCGACACTTACAACGACAATAGTAAGACCTACAATGTAGAAAAATAACGCAAAATTTGCATATATCGAATAAAAGCAGTAATTTTGCACCCGAATTTGATTGAATCGACATATTCCTTTATAGACAAGTCTGCGAAACTTTAAAGTGGTAAGGAGAAATATGTCCCATATATCCATGTGCATGGATAGGTGGGATATTACCACGGTTTCGCAGACTTTGTCTATTATCCCACCTATTCCGTGCTTTTTAATGAAAAGCATATGAGTTTGAAAATTCATGGAGGAGTAGTTAACATCGGTACTTATCACGATAATAGCAAAGAGTACCACATCAATGCCAAAGACAATAGCGTAGCTGATATATTGCGGCAGTTAGAGACTGACGAGCTGCCGGAACAGCACGACCGCTATGAAACCGCTGAGGAAATCGATTCTGAGCCTATTCTCGCCATACCGCAGAAAAACAAATACACCCAAGTACGTAAGTATATTAAGGAGCGAAGTCGTTTCGATGCCGAGTTCAAAACTTTCGTCCAAGAACGGTCTTTGCGAGACTTATGTGATCGCCTTACCAAAGAGTTCGGCTGGTTCGTAGATGAGCACTCTTTAGGCTCAAATCTTAACCGCCATAGAAAAGAATAAACGACCATTTCGGTCGTTTTTTTTATACCTTTTTACGAATAGCACACTTTTAGCACAAGTAGCATATTTGTAGCACAATTATAGCACAAAATGTGCCACAAATAGCACAAAATTACCTCTACTTTTGCATCGCCTTTCGGAATAAACATCCCTCCGACTGGCGGTGCTTATGAATAAAATTTCTAATCAAAAAGGCCTGCGAAAACGCAGGTTTGAAATCATCCGAAAGCCGGATCTGGTGGGCTCGTCCTTCCTCTTTAACAACGTGCGGGTCGCCTATGTCGGCACGAACCCCGAGAATAACATCTCGTTCTATGCCAACAACGGTCAAGGTGGCGTAATAGGCGTGAGCGTCTATCCCGACGGACGGAAAGTGTTGAAGAACGCAACTCCGGTAAAGTGCGGAAAATCCTACGCGCATGGCAATGCTGAGTATCTGCAATTCAAGGATGCTTTCGGTCGCGGTAAACATATCCTTGCTTCCCATGCCGTCTATATGGCTTGGCGCAACACGGAGATCCCTGCCAGTATGACTATCGACCATATCGACGGATGTACCACCAACAACTTTGTTCCCAATCTCCGCTGTATCTCCAATGCCATCAACAGCCGCGACGGGGGCTTCCTTACTAAACTGCGCAACCAAGGTATCAATCCCCCCGAAATCCGGCGCCCCTACCTCTTGCGCTATTTCGACCGCATGGCAATAGTCAAGGCCACTAACAAGTCTCGCTATGACCGTCTTACTCAAGCAGATTTAAAAATCATTTTATATTCCCCAAATTTTTTATCATTATGCTAACTAACAATTTAGAAACCCTGCGCTCCCTGCGCAATCAAGAGAAAGCCATCAAGGCTCAGATAGACGCCATCATTGACGCCGCCACTCAAGAAGCCGTTGCCGTCCTTGCCGAACAAGGCCTCGACCGCGGCGAGTTCCAAATCCCTAACGTCGGCACGTTCCAACTCCAGCGCACCGACATCTTTAACTTCGCCGATTACCACAAATACCCGCAAGAGCAAGCGGTTAAATGGCGCGAGAATGCCCGCGAGAAAGTCACGGAACAGAACTGCGTCAAAGCCCGCACCGCGGTCATGGCCGGTTACGTCGAGACCTTCAAACAGCTCTACCCGGACAAAGAGCCCGACGAGATCAAACTGACGGTCAAAGTCATCGACTAAAGAAAACAGAAAAGAACCAAAAGAATAAAGAAAAGTTGTTGTTTCTTGAACATTATACTATGCAGCGTGTTTGAACAACAACAACTATTTTTAAGATTTTATGTTTTTTGAGCAACTCATAGGAATGCTTAACACCCGCCCGATAGTGCCCGGAAAAACAGCAGAATGTCTGCGCCTTTGGGAAACATTTACAGCGCGGCAACAGCAACAAATCTACGAAACTATACGTAGCAAGTTGCAGGCCGGAAAGTTTGTCCACTACGACCCCGTAAAGGCTATTCAGGACAACATTCCCAAAGTGCAGGTGATCTCGGCGGATGAGTATTACCGGAAGTACGGGACACAGGCGAACCAAGACGGATGGGTGCGGAAGTTCCTAAAAGACCGACAAAGAACTATCTATGTGAAAGCCGGATAATAAACGACGTAAACCGGCATGCGATGCCGGGCTAATAAACGAAAAGAAAAGCCGCACATAGATGAGCGGCGCATAAACGCTAAAAAACGCGGGATAATATCCCGCACAAACAACAAACAAACAGGTGTTATCCTCGAATTGATCTCGAGAAGACCTCGAGATAACCCCGAGAACATCATTGTAAAATACTGAAAAAAAGGCCATTATGAAAAAGAAAAGAGACAAAGAAAACGAACAATGGACGGAGGCCCATCGTCAAGCAGCCAAGATGGGAATAGTATTAACCCGTCGCAAAAACAGTAAAGGCGAGTACGTGTGTTTTATGACTGCAAAAGCCAAGAAAGGGTGGAGCTTATGACACCCAAGAATATCCTTTGCAAGCGGCTTAGTACCGCAGTAGGTCACGACCTCACGCTCGACTTCCCGTGGTTCTTCCGGTACTTCTGCAAAAAAGCGCACCGCGAAGACCTACGAACGAAAAAGACCCTCTCGGAACAGGACGTCATCGCCTTCAGTCAGTTCTGCGGATACGATCTCCGATTCCCTATTCCGCTACCCCTTTTAGCGCAAGTTTGAGAAAGTCCCCGGCTATCTTTGAAGAAGTCGGGGATTTTCTTGCGCAGGTCAAAAAGAAGGTGTACTTTTGCACCGTGAAACAGAAACTCGACATACAATTGCTTACGGCAGCCGTCCTCTCGATTGGAGGAATGATCATGCTTTACTGCGGGGTCTTCATCGAGCCGCAAGGGCAGATCCACGAATCGCTCCTCATCGGTTTCGGCGAGGTCGCCACTTTCGCCGGAGCGCTGTTCGGAATCGACTATACGTACAAGCATAAATATCGTAATAACCATGATAACACTAACCCTCCAACGAAATCGCCCGACGGGCAAAGCAGTGACGGGCATAATGACCTTTCCCTTCGAGGAACAGACGCATAGCGCTCCGACGCTCGAGAACGCGGACTACCTCATCCCTGCGGGAAGGTACCCGCTCAAGCGAACCTGGTCGCCGAAGTTCAAGAAGAATCTACCGCTCGTCGATGAAGTTCCCGACCGCGAAGGCATCCGCATCCATAAAGGCACCAAGCCCGAACATTCGCAAGGATGTATCCTCACCGATATTGCCGGCATGGCATATTTAGACGTAATGTTTAACCGCGTTGAAGAACGCAAAGAAATGTTTGAAGAAGATGAAGAAATTTTTATTGATGTCATTGATCCTGCTTAGCGTCGTGGTCGGCGTGAGTAGTTGCAAAGCATGGCGGACTATCACCACTTCCGCAACTTACGTACAGCAGAACGACTCCGCGCAAAGCAAAACCACGACCACCATCTCTACCAAGACGGTAGAAGAGTACCAAGGTGTCAAGAAATAACCTGAAACACAGATAGGTTGAACGAAGAATCTGTGAACGCACCGGACGTTTTCCGGTAATGTCTAACACCATGAAAAACACAAAGTTATGGCAAAAGTAGTAGTAGGCCCCGCGGGTATCGAAACGATCTCCGGAGCCCTGATGAAGCCGAAAAAGAAAGATGGTCACAAGTGCGGTAACTACCTCGTTGCGACCCACCGTCAAGCGGCTTCCACCAGCGATGCCTGCCAGCGTCTGTATGCTAAGCGTTCCGACGCTTACGCTCGCTCGACGGTGCCGCAGGCGAAAGAGCTCGCAGCACGTGCTCGCTTCTCTTCGGTAGCAGCAGCTGTCAAAGCGCGCAGCAAGGACCTGATGCAGCAAGCGACGGACATCTCCAACTTCCTCGCGCAGAAGGACACCCCGACTGGCAAAAAGACCATGAAAGCTTACCTCTGGAAGGTTTGCGGCGATGCGTACGACGCAGCGTTAGCTGGAGCGTAAGCACTGCGCCTACATGGCGAAAGGCACCCCTCGGGGTGTCTTTTTTTGTCTAACTCTTGCATATGTGAAAAATTTTCCGTACCTTTGTCCCGCAAAATTGTTTGATTATGTATTCAGAAGAATCGATTCGTGAGATAGTAGCCGCGCAGCGGAAATTCTTTAGAACCGGCGAGACACTGCCGATAGCATGGCGTATCAAGCAACTCAAACGCCTCAAGGCGGCGGTGATAGCTCATCAGGACGAGTTAATCGGCGCCTTGCGCGAAGACCTCGGACGGAGTGAGTTAGAAGCTTACCTATGCGATATCGGACCGATCATCACCGAGGTAAACGAGATGATATCGGGTCTGCGCCGATGGAGTAGACCGGAAGTGCATTTCAGCGGCCTGATGTGCTGGCCGAGTGTGTTCACCAAGGTCTATAAGATGCCGTACGGCGTGACGCTCGTCATCAGTCCGTTCAATTTTCCGATACTTCTGACGATAGGTGTCGTAGCCACGGCGATGTGCGGCGGCAACACGGTGGTCATCAAGTCCAGTTCGAAATCCGCCGCCTCAACGGCCGCGCTGAAGAAATTCTTCGCTGAGGTCTTCCCGCCGGAATACGTGACGCTGATAGACGGCGGACACGACGTAGCCGACATGTGCCTGGCGCAGCGCTGGGATAAGATATTCTATACCGGCAGTCCGTCGGTGGGCAAACACGTGCTCTCCGAAGCCGCCAAGAACCTCACGCCGGTAGCCTTGGAGTTAGGCGGCGAGACCGGCAACTGGTGCGTCATCCGTAAGGATGCGGACCTCAAAGATGCGGCGCGTAAGATCGCGTTCTTCAAGTTGCTCAACGCCGGACAGATATGCATCAACATCAACCAGATAGCGGTGGCCGAAGAAGTAGCGGACGATTTCCTCAAAGAACTCCAAGCCGCTTTTGTGGCCCAGATCGGCGAACATGCGGAGACGAATGACGAGTACCCGAGACTCATCACCGACGCCGCGTACGACAAGTGCGCGAACTTGGCGGACGAGTACCGAGAGCGAATCGTGTTCGGCGGATCAGGCGACAAAGAGACGCGCCGATATGCGCCGACGATGATCTATCCGGTGCATATAGACGAGCCTATCGTGCAGCACGAGCTGTTCTGTCCGCTGCTGCCGATCGTGCCGTTCAAAGATGCGGAGGTGGACGAGTTGATGGACGTGATCGCCGACCGCGAGCACCCGCTGGCGATGTATGTGTTCACCAAGAACATGCGCTGGGCCAACCGCGTGATGCAGACCCAGCAGTTCGGCGGCGGATGTATCAACGAGGTATGTATCCACATGATGGTCAAGGGTGTGCCCTTCAACGGCACCGGCCATTCGGGTATGGGTGCGTACCACGGCGAATGGGGTTTCCGCGAGTTTACCCACCCGCAGACGGTGCTCAAAGGCCGCACGCGGTTTAACCTCTCGCTGCGCGAGCATCCGTACGGCGGCAAAGCCGGACAAACGAAGATGCGGCTGCTACGGCTTTTCGAACGATAAATAAGACCAATTATGAAACATAACACAATATTCTGCATGGCGATCGGCGCGATGATAGGCCTGACGGCATGCACAGCAAAAAAGACAGAGACGATGGACTATCCGCGTGGTGAACAGCAAGTGCGCGCCCTTTGGACGCCGGCAGACGGTACACAGGAGGAGTTGGAGCAGTTTATTGCCGACCACACCTGCAAGACCGACAGCGAGCGCGTAGCGCTCTTTGAGTCCCTCAGCAGGGCGTTTGAGAACCTCTTCCAGTCGGCCGACATGCTGACGGTAGAGTTGCTGCGCCCGACCCAGTTGACCAATGCCGCCGAGCCGCAGACACCGGACTGGATCCTCTCCGGCTACAGTCCGCTGGCGCATTTCTCGGACGATATGTTCGCGAACAAACTCGCCTTCGTGACCATTCTTAACTTCCCGCATTACACGCTCGAGGAGAAGAACACGCTGGGCAAGCACTGGACCCGCCAAGAGTGGGCTTTCGCCCGCATGGGAGACGTGTTCACGACGCGCGTGCCGGCAGAGGTCAATACCCGCATGGCGCAGGCCAATGCCAACGCCGAGAACTATATCGCGGACTATAATATCTACATGGGCAACCTTCGCACGGAAGACGATCGCCAGCTATGGCCGGAAGACAAGATCCTGCTCAGCCACTGGAACCTGCGCGACGAACTGAAAGCGCTGTATGGCGCAGAAGGCGGGCAGGAGAAGCAGGAGATGATCTATCAGGTCATGCAGCGCATCGTCGATCAGACAATCCCGCAGGCGGCTATCAACGGCAAGGACTATATCTGGAAGCCGTATTCAGACCGGTCCGAAGCCGAGCCTTACACCCGCTACGAGCGGATACTCGAGATCGCGCAGGCGTATTTTGCCGCCGACCCGTATTGTCCGACCGCGCCGACGGGTATCATCCGTAATTTCGAGGAAGGCGTAGAGATTCCGGCTGCAGAGTTAGACAGCCTGTTTAGAGCTTTGGTAGGTTCGCCGCAGGTAGCGCAAGTGGCGGCCGTCATCCGCGAGCGCTTGGGTAGGGACTTGCGCCCGTATGATATATGGTACGACGGCTTCAAAGCCCGTGCAGCCTTGGACGAAGATGCGCTGAGTGCACAGACCCGCGATCTCTATCCGGACGCCAATGCGTTTGCGGCAGACATGTGGCGACTGCTGACGAGCATGGGCTTCTATAGCGAAGATGCCCGCACTATCGCCCATCATATCGTCGTAGAACCCGCCCGCGGTTCAGGACACGCATGGCCATGCCTCGGTCGCAAAGAAGATGCGCGGCTCCGCACCCGTATTCCTGCTTCCGGCATGGATTACAAGGGCTATAACATCGCTGTGCATGAGTTCGGTCACTGCGTGGAGCAGGTGCTCGACATGTATTTCATCGACTATTACATGCTCTCCGGCGTGCCCAACACCGCCTATACGGAGGCCAGCGCGTTCCTTTGGCAACAACGCGACCTGCAACTCTTACCGGGCGCTAAAATCACCAATCATCAATCATCAATCAGCAATGACGCAGTTCTCGATCAGTTCTGGTCGATGTACGAGATCATGGGTGTGAGCCTCGTCGATATGCGTATGTGGCAGTGGATTTATGCGCACCCGAAGGCTACGCCGAAAGAGCTCTGCGAAGCGACGCAGCAAATAGCCAAAGACGTGTGGAATGCATACTACGAGCCGGTGCTGGGTGAACACGACTGTATCTTGCTGGCCGTGTACAGCCACATGGTGAATGCACCGATGTACCTGCCGAACTATCCGCTGGGACATATCGTGCAGTACCAGTTGGAGGAGCACCTGGCGCAATGCAAGACGCAGAAAGATTTCGCATATGAATATATGCGTATTTACCGTCTTGGCCGCCTGACGCCGAAAGAGTGGCTCATTCAGGCCGTAGGTGAAGCTCCGACGATTGAGCCCATTTTGCGCGCCGTAGATAGGGTGACGAAGTAAAAATACCTACTTTTAGGTATTGCACGGTTCGGGCAAAAGCAGTAATTTTGCACCGAATTTCGATAAAGTTATGCAAAGACGTATCTTTTTATACCTATTTTTAGTATGCCTGAGCGCAGGTATGTACGCGCAGGAGGCCAGTGATTTCCAGATTGAGGAAGTCACCGTCGTGCAGCGCAAGAAAGGCAAGGTGAAGAGCCGTACGGAGGCCTTCGACACGGAGAAGATCAATTCCGAAGAACTATGCCGTGCGGCGTGCTGTAACCTGAGCGAAGCGTTCGAGACCAGCGCCTCGGTCGATGTAGCCTATGCCGATGCGGCGACCGGCGCCAAGCAGATCCGGTTGTTGGGCCTGAGCGGCACATACGTGCAACTCATCCAAGAGAACACGCCCGCTGTGCGAGGGCTCGCGCAGACCTTTGGTCTGGAGTACATCCCCGGCCCGTGGATGAGCAGTATTCAGGTCAGCAAAGGTACCTCCTCCGTCATCAACGGCTACGAAGCGACCTCCGGCCAGATCAACGTCGAACTGCTCAAGCCACAGATACAAAACCCGCTGTCGGTCAACCTGATGTTCAACAGCGAAGTGATGGGCGAAGCGAATATCATGGGCGGCTGGCAGATACCCCTCAAAGAGCACGAGCACGCGGATGGCGAGCACCACCATGAGACGCTCTACACGGGTATTTTGGCCCATTACGGCGGCAGTTTTATGGCGATGGACGGCAACCACGATACCTTCGCCGACATGCCGAAAGTGCAGAACGTGAATGTGGCGAACCGATGGTTCTACCACCACGACGACTATACCTTCCAGGCCTTTGTACGCGGACTCTACGACCGCCGCCGCGGAGGACAGAACGTACATCAGCATTTTGCCCTTGCTGACCCGTACCTGATAAACCTCAACACCTGGCGCGTAGAAGGGTTCTTCAAGAACGGCTACGTGTTCGATCCGGAGAGCGGTTCGTCGGTCGCACTCATCACCGCCATCAGTTACCATAATCTCAATAACACCTATGGTGTTCGGACCTGGGACGCAAACCAGTTGAACGTTTATGCCAACGCCATCTATCAGGGTAATTTTGAGGGTGGCGGCGATGTCGATAATGACCACCGCCTGAGTGCCGGCCTGAGCGTCAACTACGACCGCTATCAGGAGGCGCTGAGCATATTACCGAATGGTTTGGACCGCTCGGAAGTGACGCCCGGCATCTTCGCCGAATACAGCTTCAAATACGACGAGATGCTGTCGCTCGTAGCGGGCGTCCGCGCCGACTATTCCACGCGCTACGGTTTCTTCTTCACCCCGCGTATGAACATCCGCTACACGCCTTTCGAATGGTGGACGCTACGCGGAAGTGTCGGCATGGGGTATCGCAGCCCGAACGCTATCTCCGATAACGCGAATATTTTGCCGTCGAGTAGGGTGCTGCACCTCACGGAGAATGTCCAGCAGGAGCGGGCGGTCAATGCCGGTCTCTCGACGACGTTCTATATCCCGCTGGGCAGCAAAGAACTCCAGCTCTCCGGCGAGTATTACTACACGCATTTCCTGAACTCCCTCATCGTGGATCTGGACCAAGACAAACATGCCGTTTATATCTACAACCAGTCGGACCTGCCCGGCGCGAAGTCCTTTGCGCACAGCGCGCAGATAGAGGCCTCCATCGAGGTATTACGCGGATGGACCTGGACGGCCGCTTTCCGCTATACCGACGTACGTCAGACGACCATCGGAGCGGATGGAGTAGCCCGTCTGCGTCCGAAAGCGCTCTCGAACCGCTTTAAGGGTATTATCTCGACGAGTTATCAGACGCCGCTCAAGAAATGGCAGTTCGATGTGACGGCCCAGTTTAACGGCGTAGGACGTATGCCGGACGGCTTTGAGCAGCCCTTCACGTGGTACCCGCAACTCATGGCGCAGATCACGAAATATTTCCGCACCTGCAGTCTGTATCTGGGCGCAGAGAATATGACGAATTTCCGTCAGGAGAATCCGATTGTAGCATGGGAAGAACCCTACGGTCCGAATTTCGATGCGTCGATGGTTTGCGGACCTACGATGGGTTGGAAGATCTATCTGGGTTTTCGGTATGATTTAGAGAAGCCCGAAAACTAAACTCACAGCCGCAATACTGCTGGTTGTAAAATCCGTACTCTTTGAGTAAAGCGTTTCGACGGTCTTGCAGGCCGTCCTTTCGCCAGTTCTGTGCCCAATAGTGGACCGCTACGCTGTTAGAAGTTGGACCGGCTTCGCCTGACAGACCGCTACCGCTGACAGACTGTTCAGCCCTTAATCCGGCGGCATTAACTTGGTCGAGGTTTTTCCAACGGGAAGAGGCAAGCGTAGTAGCGAAGAAAGGAATGCCGAGTTCTTGTGCCTTCTTCGCAGTCGCCGCAAGCCGATAATAAAAACACGCCTCGCAGCGCTTGCCGCGCTCCGGTTCGTGCTCCAAACCCTGCACGGCAGAGAGCCATTCTTCATGGCCATACCCGCATGGCCGGCTGTCTCCGGCGACTCGCCGGTCGTCATCTATCCACTGTATGCCGAGCGACTCCGCATGCCGTTTGGACTCGTTTTTGCGGATCTCGTATTCCTCGAGCGGGTAGATGTTCGGATTGAAATAGTAGATGACGGGCGTAACATCATGCGCCAACAACCACTCTACGATGGCTGAAGAACAAGGTGCACAACAGGCATGTAACAGCACTGTTGTGCACCCTTCAGGAATAATAATGGCGTTCGACTTACTCACTTAGAAAGCGTAGCGAACACCAAGGTTGATGGTCCAGTCGAATACATGACCGACACCAACATTTCCTCCACCATTGCCTACAAGAATGCATCCGTAGCCCGGACGGAAGTCAAACGAGAAAGCGATAGGCGCATTCTTCATTTTGGCATCAAGACCGACTGCAGCGCCTAAGCCAATCTGACCACCTGCTGCACCAAAACTATCAATGTAGCCGGCTTTTACCTGTCCACCAATAAACCAGTCGAGTCCGATGCCTTGACCCTCAGCAGCTTTTGCCTGATAAGCCAATACAAGGTCGTTGGTTGCACCAAATGTATTTACTCGTAAACCGTTTGCGCCTGCTGCGCAGAAACTACCTAAGTAACCGAACTCCTCAATGATTGTGAAATGTTCTGTTACCATTGCCTTGTACTGCACACCGAGACCGGAACCGGCTACCACACCAATACTGTGATTGTACGGTTTAGCAGACATACTCAGCGCTACGAGTGTTACTACGCAAAGCATAAAAATCTTTTTCATAAATGTAAAAAATTTAGTTAATAAATAGAGATTGTTTGTTGTTTGCACATTCTAATCGGCGGCAAAGATACGAAAACTATTTCATATGCGCAAGAAAATGCTCAAAAAAAATACAAAATAAATGCCTTATGCATAAAATTATTTTAATTTTATTGTGTAACTCAAGTATTTTTTGTACCTTTGCACGCTAATTTTGAGTGAATATGGCAAAAATCGCATTAATAACAGGTGTTACGGGACAGGACGGAAGTTACCTGTCGGAGTTTTTGTTGGAGAAGGGATATGAGGTGCACGGCATCATCCGTCGCTCTTCGGTGGACTTTCGCGAGCGCATTGCGCACCTTGAGGGTATGCCGCATTTCCATTTACATTACGCAGACATGAGTGACTCGATGTCGCTGGTGAAGTTGGTGGGCAAAGTGCAGCCGGACGAGATATACAACCTCGCGGCGCAGAGTCACGTGCAGGTGTCGTTCGACGCGCCTGAGTTCACGGCAGACGTGGACGCGGTAGGCGTGCTGCGCGTGCTGGAGGCCGTGCGTACGAACCACCTCGAGAAGACCTGCCGCATCTATCAGGCTTCGACGTCTGAGCTCTACGGCAAGGTAGAGGAAGTGCCGCAATCTGAGACCACACCGTTCCATCCCTATAGTCCGTACGCCGTAGCCAAACTCTACGGATACTGGATCATCAAGGAGTATCGCGAGGCATACGATATGTTCTGCTGCTCGGGTATCCTCTTTAACCACGAGAGTGAGCGCCGTGGCGAGACTTTTGTGACGCGTAAGATCACGCTGGCTGCTGCCCGCATCGCGCAGGGTAAGCAGGACTGCCTGTACCTCGGAAACCTCGACTCGCTGCGCGACTGGGGATATGCGAAAGACTATGTAGAGTGTATGTGGCTCATCCTGCAGCATCCAACGCCGGAGGATTTCGTGATCGCTACGGGCGTGCAACACACCGTACGCGAGTTCGCGACCCTCGCTTTCCACCATGCGGGCATTGAGCTGCGCTGGGAAGGGCAGGGCGTAGACGAGAAAGGTATTGACGCCAAGACCGGTAAGGTGGTCGTAGCCGTCAGCCCGGATTTCTACCGTCCGACGGATGTGGTGAACCTGCTCGGCGACCCGAGTAAGGCCAAGCGCGAGTTGGGCTGGAACCCGCAGAAGACGAGTTTCGAGGAGTTGGTAGAACTCATGGTAAAACATGACATGCAGAAAGTGACCCGCGAGCACTTTAACCTCGCCGAATATTTGGAAAAAGGAATCGTAAAATGATGGAGAAGAATTCAAAGATATACGTAGCCGGTCACCGCGGCATGGTGGGAAGTGCGATCGTGCGCGAACTGCAACGTCAGGGCTATACGAACATCATCACTCGTACGCATAAAGAGCTTGATCTCTGCCGTCAAGAGGCGGTAGAAGCGTTCTTTGCGACCGAGAAACCCGAGTACGTCTTCCTGGCTGCCGCCAAAGTAGGTGGTATCATTGCCAACGAGCGTCATCTTGCGGACTTTATGTACGACAACATGATTCTTGAGATGAACGTCATCCATGCGGCATGGAAGAATGGAGTAAAGAAATTAGAGTTCTTGGGCTCGAGTTGTATCTACCCGCGCTTGGCGCCGCAACCGATGACAGAGAGTTGTCTGCTGACGGGCGAGTTGGAGAAGACCAACGAAGCCTACGCGCTGGCGAAGATCAGCGGACTCAAGTACTGCGAGTTCCTGAACCGCCAATACGGCACGGATTATATCTCCGTCATGCCGACCAACCTCTATGGTCCGAACGATAACTACCACCCCGAGCACAGCCACGTGCTGCCGGCACTCATCCGCCGCTTCCATGAAGCCAAAGAGAGTGGAGCAGCGTCTGTGACCTGTTGGGGTACGGGCAAACCGCTGCGCGAGTTCCTCTATGTAGACGACCTCGCGAACCTCTGCGTTTTCCTCATGAACCACTACTCGGGCAATGAGACCGTCAACGCGGGCACCGGCAAAGAGTTGAGTATCAAGGAGCTGACGGAGTTGGTAGCCAAGGTGGTAGGCTATGAAGGCGAGATATTATGGGACACCACGCGTCCGGACGGCACGCCGCGCAAACTGCTGGATGTCAGCAAGGCGACGGCCCTCGGATGGACCTATAAGACCGAACTGGAAGAAGGTATCCGCCTGGCGTACAAAGACTTTTTGGAAAACCCTATGCGGGCAGAGAGGTAGATGAAAGATTTTACACTTGACATATATCGTGCGTTGTTAGAGACCCTTCTGGCAAAGGGCTATCGACTGATAGACTATCGTCAGTACGTCACGACATCATGCCGGCAAGACGACAAGTTCGTCATCCTGCGTCACGACGTCGATGCGCGACCCGAGAACAGTCTGCGGACCGCGCAAATCGAGCATTCCCTCGGCGCGAAAGCGACGTATTATTTCCGCGTAGGCAAGGAGAGCAATAATCCCGAAGTCATCCGCGCTATCGCTGCTTTAGGTCATGAGATCGGCTATCACTACGAAGACATGAGTCTATGCGACGGGAAGGTCGATGAGGCATGGAGTCATTTTCAGACCTGGTTGGAGTATTTCCGCCAGTACTACGCGGTAGAGACGATCTGTATGCACGGCGCGCCGACTAGTAAGTGGGACGGCAAAGACCTATGGAAGAAATACGACTATAAGACGGTAGGCATCCTTGGCGAACCGTATTTAGATACTGATTTCGCGGATGTGTTCTACCTGACGGACACGGGCCGTTGTTGGGACGGATACAAAGTGAGTGTGCGCGATAAGATACCCGGTCACCAGGAAGAATGGACCGCCAAAGGCCTTACTTGGCACACCACGCCGCAATTGCTGCAAGCGATCGAAGCCAACCAACTGCCGGCACATGTGATGATCACCACGCATCCGCAGCGCTGGACGAACAACAAAGCCGCGTGGCTGAAGGAGTTGGTGCTCCAAAAAACGAAGAATTGTATTAAGAAACTATGGATAAAAAACTAACATTGGTAGGCATCCTTGCCTTGGTTTGCTTTGCGCTCTCGTCCTGCGTGACGGCGCGAAAAGTGAACTATATGCAAGAGCCCGACAAGTATATCCCCTCATATGCGGATACACTTAGTTTTGAGGACTACAAATTGCGAATCGGCGACCGATTGTATGTGTATGTCTATTCGTTGGACGAAAACGTGATGAAGATGTACAACGCCGGCGGAACAAGTTCCTCGCAAATGCGTCAGCAAATGAGCCAAGGCGGCGGCGCCTATGGCAGTTATGACCTCTACACCTACCTAATTGATGAGGAAGGAAATATTGACTTTCCGACAATAGGAAAGCAGTATGTGCGCGGCAAGACGACGCGTGAGGTGAAGGTACAACTGGAGAAAGAGTTGAGTTCGTTGTTGCAGGAAATTCCGGGTTATAGTGTTGTTTCCGTGGAAGTGAATATCGTGAACCGCTCCTTCTCCGTCATCGGTGCGCAGAGTGGTCGCTATCCGATTAACAAAGAGAAGTTGACGATCTTCGAGGCCCTCGCGATGGTTGGCGACCTCGGCGAGTTCAACAGCCGCAAGGAGATCAAACTCGTGCGCGAGAAAGAAGGCGTGACGACCATCAAGACCTTCGATGCCCGCTCGAAAGATATTATCAACTCGGAGTTCTACTACATCGAGCCGAATGATATCATCTACATCCGTCAAATACCGGGATATAGCTTTGGTATCAACTCTGCGGCTACGGTAGTAGGTGTGACAGCCGCAACTATCTCGTTTGGCGTATTCATCTATTCGATCGTGCAGACGGGTATCAATCATGTGAACAAATATTACGGAAATGGAGGTACGAAATGAAAACGATGAGATTTATCCTTTTCGGCCTCGTAGCCGTAATGTTGTCGAGTTGCTACAGCCATCGTCAGATAGGCTATCTGCAAGAACCGACCAAATTCAACAAACTGCCGGTATATGACTCCGTGCCCTACGAGCCATACCGTATCCGTGTCAATGACGAGATCATCTATCGTCTGATAACACTTGACGAGACGATGAGTAAGATGTTAGGCGCCAATACCATCACGAATGGCCAGTACGCCAACTCCTACCGCGTGTATGAGGACGGAACGGTGGACCTGCCTTTCCTCAAGCCGGTGAAAATACAAGGTCTGACGGAGCTGGAGGCGCAAGACACCTTAAAGGCAGCATTCCGAGAGATCATCCCGGATGCGGATGTCAAGGTGTCGTTGTACAACAAGTATTTCTCCGTAGTGGGTGATGCACGCGCAGGCCAGTTCTACGTATATAAGGAGAAGATGAATATCTTCCAGGCTCTCGCGATGACGGGTGACGTGATGAACAGCGGTGACCGCCGTCACATACGTATCATCCGTCCGCATGACAACGGCGAAGAACCGGAGATCTTGGAGTTCGACATGCGAACGAACACCATCATCGATTCGAAATACTACTACATCTATCCGAATGACGTGATATACGTAGCGCGTACGAAAGACAGTTTCTATAAAGTACCGACTTATACGGGTTTCCTGGGCCTGATCACCAGCTCGGTGGCGCTCTTGACGACGGTACTCAACTATGTGGCATATCTATATAAATAACGAATATGGCAAATAATCAATATTACAATCCGGGCGGCAATAACGCCTATTACACGCCGGGCAACGGTAACAATCATTACTACAACCCGGGCGGAAACAACCAGTATTACTATCAGGGCGGAAATCAGCAGTATTATCAGCAGGACCCGCAGCAGCAGCAGGGCGATGACGAGGACAGCAGCCTGAACTTCAATCCGCTGGAGTGGCTATTCACATTCCTGCATTATTGGTACTTGTTCGTGATCGCACTCGTGATCGCGTTGGGTTTAGCGATGCTTAAGAACAGACGCTGGATACCTACGTATTACTCGCAGGGCACCATCGTTATCAAGGAGAGCGCGACGTACGGAACTTCGGCGTCAGCCCTGATGAGCGGTTTCGGTGTGGACGCGGGCTATAAGAACGTGAACAACCAAATGATCATGCTCGGCTCGTATGACCTGATGAGTAGAGTAGTGGACTCGCTGCCGTTCCTCAACGTAGAGTATATCACGCAGGGACGCTTCAAGACCCGCCAACTTTACCGCCAGACGCCGATTGTGGTGGAGGCTACCCGTATAGACCCGCGTGCGTACGAGATCCTCTATCAAGTGAACTTCCGTCATGACGGCTCGATGCATATCTCGTCCACCAACGAGAACTTTTATCTGGAAATCGACGCTAACTATGGCGAACCGATTCATTGTCCGTATTTCGACGGAAAGATCTTCCCGACGGAACTGATGACCAATAACGGAAAGATATATTTCCGCTTCCGTAGCCATGAGTCGCTGGTGGATGAGTTTATGAGTCGTCTGCAACTGTCCTTTGTGACGGAGGGCTCGACTGTCTTGGCCCTCTCGCTCGTCAGCGAGACGCCGCAACGCGACTGCGAGTTCATTGATAAATTGGCGAAGATTTACCTGTTGCAGAACCTCGAGCAGAAGAATGAAGTTGCCGAGAACTCTATCCGCTTCATCAACGAACAGTTGAATAACTTGCAGTCTTCCTTGCAAGTGAGCGAAGGCGCGATGACCAATTTCCGTCAGGAGAACAAGTTCGTCGATGTCAACTCCTATGCCGGTCAGCTCATGGGACAAGTGGCAGCGTATGACCAGCAGTCGATGGAGCTGCGTCTGCGCGAGACCTATTTTGACTACTTGATCAAGTATATTCACGATAACATCGAGAAAGGCGCTGTCATTGCTCCGACGACCATGGGCGTGGATGAACCGATCTTGGTAGGTCTGGTACAACAACTCAATGACCTGCGTATACAGCGCGGCGAGTTGACGGAGAAGAACGTGTACTACGCGAAATATACCAAGGATATCGAGAACGTCAAGACCGCTATCGAAGAAGTAGTGACCTCTATGCGGGCTTCGCTGGAGATCGAGAAAGCCGACCTCGCAAACCGTTATAAGGAAGTGGAGCACTCGATCAAGCAGTTGCCGGAAAAAGAGCTGGAAATGGTAGCTATCGAGCGTAACTACCGCATCGACGATAACTACTATACCTTCTTCTTGCAGAAACGCGCCGAGGCCGAAATCCAGAAGGCTTCCAACACGCCGGATAACTCGATCATGGATAAAGCCCGTACAACGGCTATCATGAACGCGAAGGCAAAGAAGAAAACGACTTCGACCTATCTAATTATCGGCTTCCTTATTCCGATGATTCTGATCATCCTCAGCGAGCTGCTCAATAACAAGATCCGTTCGCCGAAGGATGTGGTCAAACTCAAATATTTCCGTCTCATCGGTACCTTGCGTCACGCAAAGAGCCAGAACCCGACACTCGTACGTGCCTCGCCCCGCTCCAGTTATGCGGAAATGCTTCGTGCCATTCGTACGCGTATGGAGTTTGTGCTGCGTCGCAAAGATAAGATGGTTATATGCGTCACCTCGACGGAGTCCGGTGATGGTAAGACCTTCCTCTCTACCAACCTCGCTGCCCTCTATGCGATGACCGGAAAGAAGACCTTACTCGTCGACCTCGACCTTCGTAAGCCGAACATCCACACCAAGTTAGGTCTGGAGAACGGCTCAGGTATGTCCAACTACTTGATCGGAGAGGCTGATGAAGAAGATATCCTTGTGCACAACACGCCGTTTGGCTTCGACTTCGTGCGTGCAGGTACTATCCCGCCGAACCCGGGTGAGTTGGTTCACTCCGATAAATTGGCCAAGACTCTTGAGAAGGCCCGTGAGGAATATGACTTCGTGGTGATCGATACTTCGCCTATCGGTTTGGTGCCGGATGCATACGCCATCATTGAGCACAGCGATATTTGTCTCTACGTGATCCGTTGTATGCAGACTAATAAATCGTTCTGCAAGCAGACCCTCGAGCAGGTATCGGATGTGGTAGATCAACCGGAGAAGATCCAATTGGTTCTCTCGGATATCCCGACATCCGGTCGTCACTCTTACGGATCCGGTTATGGTTACGGCTACGGAGGCTACGGCGGTTATGGCTATGGTCACTTCGGTTATGGCGGTTACGGCGGTTATGGTTACGGCTATGGCGGTCAATCCAAGACAAGTCGCTACGGTAAGTTGTACGGCAAGATCTACGGCAAACTCGTGAAGGACGATAAGGCATATCGCTCGTATTATTACTACCATCATGACGAAGATGACGAGGAGTCGCAGGAGAACGAGAACAACAAAAACAATAAAGCATAACGATGGCTACGGCTTTTGACAATGATAAATATATCCGTATCCAGTCGGAGCATATCCGCGAACGCATCGCGCAGTTTGGTAACAAACTGTATCTTGAGTTAGGCGGTAAACTGTTCGACGACCTGCATGCGAGTAGAGTACTGCCCGGTTTTATGCCGGACAGTAAGCTGCAGATGTTAACGCAGCTGCAGGACTCGCTGGAGATCATCATCGTCATCTCCGCGGAGGATATCGAGCGTAACAAGGTGCGTCAGGACTTAGGTATCACCTACGACGAAGACGTGCTGCGTCTGCGCGAGGCCTTTATGGCCCGCGGATTCATGGTGTCGTCGGTCGTCATCACGCATTATGCCGGCCAGCGTTCGGCGGACGCGTATCGTCAGCGCTTGGAGCGCAAAGGTATCCGCGTGTACTACCATTATATCATCGACGGCTATCCGCATAACGTGGACCTCATCGCGTCGGAAGACGGTTTCGGCAAGAATGACTTCGTGGAGACGACGCGCCCGCTGGTGGTGGTCACCGCGCCCGGTCCCGGAAGCGGTAAGATGGCGGTGTGTCTGAGCCAACTCTATAACGAGCATGCGCGCGGACACGAAGCCGGCTATGCGAAGTTCGAGACCTTCCCGGTTTGGAACTTACCCCTCAAGCACCCGCTGAACGTAGCCTATGAGGCGGCGACAGCTGACCTGCAGGACGTCAACATGATCGATCCCTTCCACCTGGAGGCCTACGGCAAGACGGCGGTGAACTACAACCGCGATGTGGAGATCTATCCCGTCCTGGATGCGCTCTTTACCTCGATCTACGGCCAGAGTCCCTATAAGTCGCCGACGAACATGGGCGTGAACATGGTGGGTTTCTGTATCAGCGATGATAATGCCGTACGCGAAGCCAGTAAACAGGAGATCATCCGCCGTTATTTCCAGTCGCTGTGCCACATGGCCAACGGCGCATGCAACGATGCGGAGATCAAGAAGATAGCCCTGTTGATGCAGCAAGCGGGTATCACGACGGCTTACCGTCGGACGACCGTTGCGGCTCGTGAGCGCAGAGCACTGACCGGTGCACTGCACGACGGTGTGTTTGCTCATGCGGCCGCGATTGAACTGCCGAATGGCCAAATCATCACGTCTGAGGCCGGAGACCTCTTGGGCTCGTCCGCAGCGTTGCTCCTCAACGCGATGAAGGAACTGGCGGGCATCGACCACGACATACGCTTGATTCCGGAGAAGTTTATTGAGCCGATACAGCGTACCAAGATCACTTACCTGCACGGTCAGAACCCGCGTTTGCACACGGATGAGGTCTTAGTGGCGCTGTCAGTCCTCTCGCTGCAAGATGAGAACTGCCGCAAAGCCCTCGAGACCCTGCCGCTGCTCAAAGGCTGCCAAGCGCATTCGACGGTGATGCTCAAGGAAGTGGACTGGAAAACATTTAAGAAACTAGGAATTGATTTAACAACCGATCCTGCTAAAAAATAGATAGCAAAGACTTCGAAGAGAACGCGGGTGAGAATCCCGGACTGACCGGCAACTGTGATGGTCGAAGGACCTAAGTCAGATCGCTTCCTCTTTGCATAATGGAGCGTCCTCCAGGAATAGGACAAACCCATGATAAGACGTACGTCACTCATACTGATTCTTGCACTTTGTGCTACCTCTGTTCTCGCGATGAGCGAGGCAGAGCTCGATTCGTTATACCGCGACTTCCACCTTGAGGAGGTTGAGGTCACGGCGCGTGCACTCACCAAGGACGTCATTGTCCCGCAAACCCTCAAAGGTGCGCAGTTAGAGCGCCTCAACGCGCTCAACGTAGCGGACGCGCTGCGCTATTTCTCAGGTGTCCAACTCAAGGACTACGGCGGAGTAGGAGGTATCAAGACCATCAATGTACGCTCTATGGGTAGCCAGCACACGGCGGTGTATTATAACGGTGTGCAACTGGGTAATGCACAGAATGGGCAGGTGGACTTAGGCCGCTTCTCGCTCGATAACATGGAGCAGATCCAACTCTATAAGGGCCAGAAGTCCGACATCTTCCAGTCCGCGCGAGAGTTTGGTTCGGCGGGAAATGTCTATCTGACCACCCGCAGGCCGTATTTTAAAGATAAGGAACGCGTGCATGTGCGCGCGCAAATGCGGTGTGGTTCGTTTGCGCTCGCCAACCCGAATATAGGCTTCGATCTCAAACTCACGGAGACCCTTTCTCTCAATTTCGATGCGGAATATATCTATTCGGATGGCAAGTACCCATTCCGCTATCGCCGCGTACTGCCTACGGGCGAAGTAGCCTATGACACGACGGCCATCCGCCAGAACGGAGACATCAATGCGGTGCGCGTGGAGGGCGGTTTGTATGACTATTACAGCACGACGGGTTTCTTCCGCATCCATGCGTATAACTACTGGTCCGAGCGTGGTATTCCGGGCGCGATTGTGAATAATGTCTGGCGGAACGGCGAACGCCTCTGGGATCGCAATAACTTCATTCAGGCCGAGTGGCAAGACGAGTGGTTTAACCGCTGGAGTACGCGTGTCTTAGCCAAGTGGGCGAACGACTACACGCACTATAAGAACTACGACGAGCGCCTGCTGCCGTCCGACAACGAGTACCTGCAACAGGAACTCTATTTCTCTTTTGCGAATAAAGTGCAAATCTTCAACTGGTGGGATGCTTCGCTGGCGTATGACTACCAGTATAATGTGCTTGATCGAAGCAATTTGCTTATCGAAGCCGAACCCGAACATTTCAACCGTCACAGCCACTGGCTCAGTGCTGCTACGGCGATGAATATTCAGGAATACCTGCGTCTTCAGGCTTCAATACTGATGACGGCGGTGGACCAAAACGCGCCGCGCGTGTCGCCGGGTATCTTCTTCTCGCTGCGCCCGTATCCGGCGATCGACCTAAACATCAATGCCTTCTATAAACAGAGTTACCGCTATCCGACTTTCAACGACCTCTATTATACCGATCTGGGCAATGCCGACTTACGCCCCGAACTGGCGCGCCAGCATTCGATAGAGGTGGCTTATCGTGTGAGCAAGAAGGTCTATCAGATTGACGCCTCGCTCTCGTATTACTACAACCGCGTGACGGATAAGATCATCGCGTACCCGAAGGGACAGCAATTCCGCTGGACGATGCTCAATCTCGGCACGGTTAAGATTAACGGCGTGGACGCACACACGGACTTCTCTTTCTTCCTGCCGCAGAACTTCACGCTCCGCGCGCGACTCAACTACACCTATCAGACGGCGATTGATGTCACCAACCCGGAAGATACCTATTACGGTCATCAGATTCCCTATATCCCTTGGCACAGCGGCAGTGTGGTGGGCGGACTGGACTGGAAGAGTAAGCGCGGAGACCACTACGGTTTCAACTATTCCTTCATCTACGTCGGCAAGCGCTACTGTCAGCAGGAAAACACGGTCTATAACGAGGTGCTGCCATGGTATACGCACGATCTGATGGTATATGCCGAATGGTGTATTCATACGAACCACGACTACTGGCTCAAGGCCAATATTGAACTCAATAACATGCTCGGACAGGACTACGAAGTCATCCGGAACTATCCGATGCCCAAACAAAACATACGATGTACGCTCGCTTTCAGATATTAATCCTTGCCCTTTGTTCCCTGCTTCTCTTTGGCTGCAGGGGCGATGAGATCGTCTATCCGACGATTGGCACGCACGTCACGGATGAAGTGCGCAAGGGTGGGCTATACGTGCTCTGCGAGGGAAATATGGGCTCGAACAAAGCCCGCTTGGACTATATTAACCTGCACGATGGCGACTATTATGCCAACTGGTACGGGGCGATGAATCCCAAGCAGGTGAAGGAACTCGGCGATGTGGGGAATGATATCCAGCAATACGGCGGCCGGCTCTACGCGGTTATTAACTGCTCGCATAAAGTGGAGGTGATGGACCTGAAGGGTCGACACATCGCGAAAGTGGATATCTCGAACTGCCGCTACTTGGCCTTCAAGGGCGATAAGATGTACATCAGCGCGTATGTGGGTTCGGTAGCTGACCCCGACATGCTCGGTTCAGTCTACGAAGTAGACACGGCGACGCTCACCGTCACGCGGGAAGTCAAAGTAGGCCACCAACCCGACGAACTATGCGTGGTAGGCAACCAACTCTTTGTGGCTAATTCCGGTGGATATCTCACGAACCGCTATGACTCCACGCTCTCTGTCATTGACCTCGCGACCTTCACCGAGACGCAGCGGATCGTCGTTGGTCTCAATCCGACACGCGTTCGCGTGGATAACATGAACCATCTATGGGTTTGCTGCCAAGGAAACTATGCGGATGCGAAGCCTTACCTGGTAATCCTAGACTTTACTACTGCCCTTAAGAGGATACAGACGGCATGTTCTAATATCTCTATCTGCGGCAACACCGCGTATGTGATTGATAATGAGACCAATACACTGCGGGCGTTCTCCACGATAGACTTTACGGAACAGCCCCAACCGATAGATATAAAAAACTACGAGCACCCCTACGGGTTATTGGCGATGACGGATGTATTGTACATCACAGACGCGAAGAACTATGTCTCGTCGGGTGTGCTGCATTGTTATAGCTATGATGGTAAAGAGCACTGGCGAGCCCTTACGGGCGACATCCCCGGTCATCTATGCCGCGTGACGGGCGAGTATACCTTGGCGCCGGATACGGGTTCGCACGAAGATGTGCACCGCTATCTTGCGCATGTATATGAATATATGCCGGGTATGGGCCAGTTCGTCAATGAGTTGCCTAAATACGTTGAAGGCGACGATGCCGAGACGATGTGTCGTAAGTGCGAACAGGCGATCGCTAACAATGCCGGCGGCATGGTGTGCTTGGGCGGCTGGGGCGGATATATCACCTTCGGTTTTGACCACGCGGTGGAGAACAAAGAAGGCTGTGACATTCAGATCCTTGGAAATGCCTATTATATGACCGGAAGCACGGTCTATGGTAGTTCCGAACCGGGCATCGTGCTCGTCAGCCGCGACGAGAATCAGAACGGCAAGCCGGATGATACTTGGTATGAGTTAAAAGGCTGTCTGTATGACGATCCGCAGACCAACCATCTCTATCAAAAGACTTACACGCGCGCCGGGGACACGATCCAAAACCCCTTCCATAAGCAACCGTACTACCCGCAGTGGATCGCAGAGGACGAGTACACGCTCTACGGCGCCAAACTGCCCTCGCAGACTCAGACGATAAGCGGACAGGTGGTACAGCGTATCTTGGACTTCGGCTATGTGGATAATAAACCCAATACGGATATAGAAGGTACGAGTTTTGATATTTCGTTGGCTGTAGATGCGAACGGACAATCAGTTAGTCTGCCGACGATTGATTTCGTCCGTGTCTACACCGCGATCGATGAGATCAACAATCCCACCGGCGAGATCAGTACTGAGATAGCCGGAGCAATTGATTTACACGCAAAATAGTGCGAATAACACTTATATTAACCCAATTTATTAACAATTTATAACAAAAAACAAAATGAAAAAACAAATTCTTTTCGTAGCAGCTCTGGCACTGACCTTTGCTGCTTGTAACACCAAAAACGAGGCGGTAGACACATTCGTGGCTACTTTTGAAGAGGCTGCTATTAGTCCTAAAGAGGTTAATAGCGAATTTAAATTGGACACTACCGGAGTTTTCCAGAGCGGCAATTTTATTTTCAAACAGGATGCACAGCCGTCTAGTGCGTACTATTCCTGCAATGTGGTAACGAATCACACTGACACTAAATTCGAAAGTTGGAATGATGCCTGGAAATCAGCTGTAGGCGGAGCACATGCCGGTAAAAACTATGTGGTATGGAATCTGGACTTTTATGGATTGGATACCATCAAACTGAAACAACCTGCTACAGTGCCAGGTTTCTATGTAACGAACTCTATTTATGCGTATGAGTCTATTACAAAAGGAGATGCCTATGAGAAACCTTTTGCTCAAGGAGATTGGTTCTTATTGACTATTGTCGGAGTGAAAAATAATAAGCCTACCGGAAAGGTTGACTTCTATTTGGCAAAAGATACTGAGGTCGTAAAGGACTGGACGTATGTTGATCTTAGTACGCTTGGTGAAATTGATGGTCTGTCTTTCAGTCTAACAGGTAGCCGCACATCTTATGGATATTTAAATACGCCGGCTTATTTCGCATTCGACGACCTTGGAGCTAAGCGTTAATGAGACGTTTATTACCGATAGTAGGATTGCTGCTTTGCTTTGCGGGCTGTGCTAAACAGTCCGCAGAGCAGGGTAGTATTCCCATAGGGAATAAATACGCTGCAGGCTTTCAAATCACGCCTACGGACACAGGTACGATCGTGGAGGTTTTCCAACCTTACCAGCGTCTTTGTATCAAGGAGCCGCTGCGTCGTCTGGGAACCATGAGCACCGTGCAGGTGGGCTTTCTCTACGCGATTGATGCCTTGGACTGCCTCGTAGCTGTCTGTAATCCCGAACTGATCTACACGCCTGTCAAAGGCGATGAGATAGACCTCGGCGATTCGATGAAGCCCTCGGCTGAACGTACGCTCCAAGCAGGCTTAGACGCGTTGTTAGCCGTCAATTACGGCCAATACGACAACCTCGAAGCGACGCGCCTGGAGAAACTCGGCGTGACGACGATCTATATCAACGAGTGGCAGGAAGGCTCACCGCTCGCGCGGGCCGAATGGATCCGTGTGCTCGGTGCCCTCACCGGCCGCCTCCGCGAAGCCGACTCGGTCTTCCACGAAGTAGAGACGAAGTATAACAATCTCAAATCTTCAATCTCCAATGTCAAATCCTCTAAAATTATGAGTGGCAATAATTTTAGAGGCACTTGGTACGTGCCTTCCGGCAAGAACTACCTGGCGTATCTCTTCAAGGATGCCGGCGCAGACTATCCGTTCTATGACGACGAACGCGAGACCTCTATTCCGCTGACGATAGAAGAGACGCTGCGTTATTTCCACGACGCGGATGTGTGGGTGGGAGCCGGAGGAAACAGCTTGGCCGAACTCGCTCAATTAGACGAGAAGCATACGTGGTTCAAAGCCTACCAAGACGGCCGCGTATATAACTGGCGCAGGCAAGTCAAGGCCGGTGGAGCAAATAATTTCTGGGAGCGAGGTGTGGTACACCCCGAAGAAATGCTCGAGGACGTTATTCACATCCTGAATAACGCCCCCGATTCCACGCTGCACTTTGCAGCGAAATTATACTAGTTTCCTAGGTTTCTGGCAACCTCTATCAGGCATGCCCTGCATAAGCAATCCGAATAATGCGTGCGCAGAAATGCGCGCGCTTTTTCGTTTAATGTAACTCCCGCGCACTGGCAGATCGCAGGATTCTCGTGATGGCAAATAAAAGGCGCGCCGCATCGCGGGCACGCCTTTTTTATTCCTTCGTTCATTTCGTCAACTTTACGATGAGTGTTCCTAATGCCGGCACCTCGATATTTCTGCGGCGGAGATCAACCGTCTCGCCCGTCAGCGGATTAATGCCTCTGGCATTATACTTGCCCAGGATCTCGGCATAGGTCTCCGTCGGAATGGTACGCGGCTGTTCGGCTGCGTTCGCGAACACAAACACCGCCTCTTGGTCATTATAACGGAAGAATGCATAGGTGTTGTTGCGCGCGAGGAAATGCATCGTGCGGCCGAAATGCAGCACCGGTTCGTTCTTACGCCAAGTATAGAGCGCGCTCTGGAAGTCGAACATATCCTGCATCTCCGGCGTCACCTCATCGCCCTGCGGCAGCGGAGCGCGGAGTAGGGAGTGGCTGTTCGGATCGCCCTTAGCGGTCATCGCATACTCATCACCGTAAAGGAGTTGCGGAATACCACGCATCGTCGCCAGCAGCACGTTCGCTAACTTCACGCGGCGCGGGTCTTTATCCTTGACTACATCGGCGATACGGGCCATATCGTGGTTGCCGAGGAAGGTCAGCAACTTGTTCACATCGGCGTACATGTAATCGAGCGTCATCGCGTCATACACACGCGTCAAACCGTTGCCCCAACCGCTACCGTCATTCTCAAGCGCCTGACGAATAGCTTCTTCTACGGGGAAGTCCATCACGGTAGGCAGGTTCGAGTCAAAGCCGTCGAAGTTCTTTGCGCCGCTCTGCCAGTAAGCTACAGCCGGAGCCGGACGAGTCCAGCACTCGCCGACGATATTCATATTCGGATACTCCTCGCGGATGGCCTTAAGCCATTGGCTGGCGGGAATCTTCTCAATATACGGATAGGTGTCCACACGCAGGCCGTCGAGGTCCGCAAACTCAATCCACCAAATCGCCCACTGCTGGAAATACTTCAGCAAGTCGGGGTTCTCGAGGTTCATATCCGGCATCGGATGGTCAAACCAACCGCGGTTACTCAGCAGGCGGTCGTATTCCGACGCATTCGGGTCGTAGTTCGCCGTGAAGCAGTTATTGGTGTTCGTGAAGCTGTCGAACTGGTTAACCCAGTTATGGTACGGCAGATCTTTCATCCACCAGTGCGCCGCGCCGCAGTGGTTTGGCACCATATCCATTAATATCTTCAGTCCCTTCTCGTGCGCTTGTTGCACCATTTTTGCATACAGCGCGTTGCTTCCGTAACGCGGGTCGATATGATAGTAGTCCGAGCATGCGTAGCCGTGATAACTCCATGCTGCCTCGTCGTCGCCAAGCATCGGCGTCGGCCAGATAGCGGTCGCACCCAGCGCCAGAATATGGTCGAAACTATTGATGATACCTTGGATATCACCGCCCCAACGACCGTTCACGTCGGCTTTGTTGGCTTTCTCGCGGGTGTCTTTCGTGCTGTTATTGCTCTCGTCGCCATCCACGAAGCGGTCACTCATGATGAGGTATACCACGTCCGACGCATCGAAACTCTTGCGCTCGCGGCTACCGGCTTTGCGCTCGTTGATGACATAGTCATACGTCGCTTTCTTACGGCCTTTCTTGAGAGTAATACGGTAGGTACCGGCTTGGTTGACGCCGAAGTCCACGAACAGGTAGTTCGCACTCTCCGCGTTGTGTTGACCGGTAGGCACGAGACCTAAGCACGCGCCGCGCATCACTTTGCCGTTGACGATCTGCTGCACACTTACCTGCGCGTCTTGCAGATCTTGACCATGGAAGAGCAACGTCAGCGGCGTGTTCATGTTCGTCCACCAACAAAGGGGCTCCACTTGTTGAATCTTCGGTGCCGCAATCATCAGCTGACTCATCATCAGCACGGCGGCCAATAGAATAGGGTGTCTTTTCATATGTCTGTAATTAGAATTTCGTCCAATGTCGTATGGTCCTTCTTCACCTCCACATACCGCTCCCAGAACGCTTGCATCTCTGGCGTCGGTGAAGCCAAAAACTCCTCTGCTCCCTGCGCGTCAATACGGTCGATGACCATACCGATGCTGATCTTATGTGTGTCGAGCGCAGGCTGGAAAGTCTTCTCTTCTTCGCCCTCTACATACACCTCTCTCACCACGCCGGTCTCCACCATTCGGCCTAATAACTGATTGACGACGCGAATGGGTAAATGGTCGCGAATAGCAAGTTCATGCGCCGTGAGAGGTGCTTCGTCGTTCTCAAAACGCTTGATTATAATAGATAAGAGGTAGAGCATGATGAAGTCTTTGTAGCGGCGCGACATCATATTCAGGTCGTGCTCGTACTCAAACTCCTCGTTGTTCTGGATGGCATAACTCATCTCTGCGCCGATCAAAATCAGCAGACTTGTCCACTGCAGCCACGTCATCAGAATAGGTATCGACGCGAACGCTCCGTACACGATACTCGTGCGGCTTAAGAGTGCGATCAAATAGACGGACAGCATTTGCAGTAACTGGAACAGCGTACCCATCAGCACACCCGGTATAAGGGCCGGCAGAAAACGCACTTTCGTGTTCGGGATAGCGACATACATGATCGTGAAGAGCAACCAGCACATCACAAATTGCAGAAACTTCACGCCGTTAGCATGCAGGAACTCGTGTAGAACATGCGCATGCACGACGTTCTCTACGGCCGAATGAACGAAGATATTCAAACCCGCCGAACAAACGATCAACACCGGCATCAGCACTACAATAGCGATATAAGTGGTCACCTGACGAAGGATAGAACGCGATTTTTTCACGTTCCATATGCGGTTGAAAGCGGTCTCTACGGACTGGAAGAACGAATAAATGGCCCAAAGCAAGATCAGAATACCAATTCCGATGAATAGGCCGCCTTGCGCCGTCTCCAGATAGCGATCGACCATCGTCATAATGGTCGGAACCATGTTCGTCTCGCCGAGGAATGATGCGTTGAGTTGTTGCTCGATCACATCGTCCACACCGAAACCCTTGGCTACCGCGAAGATCATCGCGAGGATAGGTACGACCGCAAAGATAAGGGAGTAGGTGAGGGCTTTGGCCTGGTCATTGAGGTTTTTGCTCGTGAAGCCGCGCACCACCAGCGCGATCGTACGCATCACCATATATCCCAGACGCTTGTACCAAGTGTCTATCTCCGTCGATGTCCTCCGCCACATGTCGTAGCGTACAAATCCTGCTATTTGGGAAAATTTGGTGTTTTTCACTTAACGTGTTAACAGTTTAACGATTTAACAGTTTAACGTTTTCCCCCGCAGGGGGCAGCAGGCCTGTAAGCCGGGTTCTGTACCCTTTCGGGCGTCTGTCATTAATCTCGGAGAACATGTTACCATGCCTCTCTCTCGCTTCCTACCCTCCGACTCGCGCGAGCAACGCTCAGACGTCGGTTTACATGGAATTGCAGCCCACAGTGTGCTCGTTTCACCCGCCCGAAGGCGACTCGTCTCTGTAGCAGTGACCAAACATTTCTGCCTGACGGCCGTTAACCGCTGCGGTGCTCTGTGCTGCCCGGACTTTCCTCACCTTTCGGCGCGACAGACCGGCCTGCTTGGAGCGGTGTACGGGAATCGAACCCGCCTCCTCGGCTTGGGAAGCCGATGCACTACCGATGTGCTAACACCGCAATTCTTAAATCGGCCACAAAATTACTGCTTTTTTTTGAATTATGCAAATAATTTGCATCTTTGTCGCATTTTTGCGGCAACTTTTTTCTCTTGTGCCTTTTTCAGGACTCGCGGTGTAGGCGGATTACCGCTTCGTTGTCCGCCCTCTACGTGCGGACGGGTTATCCTGTATCGTCCCTCGTCTTTGTATCACGATGCTCGAGGCTACAAACGCCGAGGGCCCGCCCGATACAGGATAAATGCGGTTGTAGCGCCATGCGGAGTGTAGCAGGCTGTTTACCTGCGGTGGTTTTTCTGTTTTTACTATTAGGGGGCTTTGTCCATTTTGCCGATTATTAATCGGCGTCCTTTGTCAGTTAGACCGGCATTGGATGCCGGTTTGCGTCGTTCGTTGTCGCGGATGCTATCCGCCTCCTCATCTCCTGCAGGTCTCCACCTGGTTCCAATGGGTGCTCAATGGGTGCTGAAAGGGTGATCAAAGGCTGCTCAGCCTAAGATCACCCCAACGTCATTCCTAGAGACTTCCTTCAAAACAGACTTTATTCCACTGGAACAGCTGCTCGCCAGATACTATCTGGCACACCTGTCACTTGCATGGAAAGTGTACGTGACGCATGTATTGCATCTACATCCGGTTCAACGGCAGGCTTATAAAGCATAGTTACATTATATTTACCAGTGTTATTAAAATAATGTTTACCATCTCCTATCATGATAGCTATTCCTGTTTCTGCTCCCCAATCGTACCAAATATCGGGAGCAACGAAAGATGGCGTAGATGTGCTACGTATTTCAACTTTATTGTTATTATGGATATCATTGACAACTTCCCGATACTCAAACGAAAGTGTTAGGTTTGCAGGATTTGCAACTTGTTTCTTCTCGCACGAGCAAATAAATAGTGCTACAATAGCGCAAAGAGTGACAGTTAACAGTTTTTTCATAATGATTGATTTTTGAGTTAATATTATAATTTGTTAGAATACCAAGGCTAAACCGACTTCTGTCGGCGCAACATGCCATTTAAGTTGTACTGCTGCATGATCGTACTTGGAATTGTAAATATCAATTGCTTTGTTGTAGTGAGCGGATGAGCCAAACGTAAGACCTAATCCTACGCCGAGAGAGACAAGCGCCCCACATTCAATCCCTAAACATGCAATATAATTGCGGGGTTGTATTAACGTGAAGAGTCCTCCAATTGCTAATCCAAGTCCAATACCGTCGAACACACCTCCGGCAATTAATAATCCTTCCGCTTTTTGCCATTCTTTGTATGCTACAGGATCTTCCCGTTCGAGGATGCGTTCAACTTCTTTTGAGGAAATATAGACATCGTTATGCAGATAGTGACCATTGTCGCGATATATACGCCCGGATTTAGAGATTGTAGTTGCACTTGAAGACATAGTTTGTTCACTTGTTGCCTTTATTTCTTCTGATACATTAACTCCGCGCCCACCATATTCTTTAACTTGTCCATTCGCCAGTAGGGTGACTCTGTCAATCTGCGAAGCAGGAATCACCTCTGTCTTTCCATTCATAACGCAAGAAACATAGTTCGCTTTCATTTCAACGAGTGGAGCGACAATTGTTTTGCCTGAGAGTAAGAGAATTTCAACAGTATTTTCATCTATAGCTTGAGTAGCAGATTGTTTGTGCTCTTCTACTTGCTTTGCTACTTGTGCTGGCTGCTCTTGATTATACAGTACAACTTTTCCGTTTGAGTAAACGATGGAACTAATTTCTTTCGTCTCAAGAATAAAGGTTGGACCATTGAGATCAGACTTTTCCTTGTACTTAACTTCTGTTTTTGAGACTTCAAGGATTTTTGCTTCAATCTTTTGGGCATCATTAGTAACAATGATGTCCTGCGCCCAGAGAGATGTGGTTGCAATTAGCACGCACACTAAGAGTGTCAATTTCTTTTTCATAATATACTATGATTTTGAGTTAATAATACACACTAAAAAAACGTGAACTTTTGTTCGTGTCCTTTGAGTTTTTGAGGTCTTCGACTACCTTAACGATTCAAATTCTACGCAAAAGCTCACGCCGATGGCGCGAGCGCATAGGCTTTTGCTTGAATCGTTAATAGTTTTTTGAAGTTGTCGAAGTTTCAAAAACTCAAGTTTAGCTTATAACGCTACCTGTTGGCACACTCTTGTGCCCATTATTTTATTTCGACCGCAAAGATACAAATATTTTTCCATATGCGCAAATATAATTTGATTTTACATGCATAAATTCCAAAATTTTGGGCAAAAGTACAATGTTTTAGGCAGAAAACCTAAAACTCGATGATAAAATCGAAGAAATCGAAAAATCTAAATAAAGATCAGGATGGGATATTCTTGCTATTTAGAACAATAGCTGATATACTATCTCTTACTTTAGCGACTTCTTTGCGATTTGTATTGGGTATGGCTTCGTTGAATTGACTGACGCTCGGCACCTTTTTGCCTGTGACTTGCTGCACCCATAGGCGTAGAGCGTGCCTATTCTCCAAATTGGCCAACTCTAATTGCTCCAAGGCTGTCAAATAACGGGCAATAAGCGCTAAATTGATGTATCCCGGTTTGCTTGGATGTTCCGGTAAATTCTTCAAAATATGCTTAACCTGTATCTCTTGTTCCTGCGATAAGCTACATAGCGGCGTATAGTCCTTTGGGACTATTTCCGTGTTTTTCTGCATTATCTCTTGAATCTTTTGCTCTAACTCTTCTTCCTCGTCACTTTTAACGAAGGGAGAGAGAATAATACGACATATTAGAAAAAACGCCCATACGCCTGCGCATGTCCAAAAGGCTGTTATACAAAACTTTTGCAAAGGAGTCTCAAACGCAGCAACCACAAGAAAGACGAGCACTAGTACCGAAACGACACCAAGTATCGTGCGCATAACACGGTCTATTCGGTATAGTTTATCTATTGTGGCCTTTTTCATCTTAATAAATCTCTACAATCTCACGCTTGAGACGGCGGGTGATTTGGGACGGTTTGAGGGGTTTGACGTCTTGTGTCTGTAGTCCTGTCACGCGCTGCGTCGCCTTGATAACCAATGGTATCTCGGCTTTCTTCGAACCCAAGATAAAGGCATTGACGAGCATGTTCTTCTCCAGCGTATAGACTTGTCCGTCGCGGCGCTGGTAGATGGTATTGAGGTCAATATTCCCGCGCAGTTTCTTCAGGCGGAACTTCTCAATATCCTGATCGCCCATATTGACGAGATTCAACATTTGCAGCTGCTCCGCGTTCAGTTTGATGCCGAAAGGTATCGTCACTTTTACTTCTGCGTGCTCGGAGAAACGGCGCACGGAGTAGGTGCGCGAATCGACGATATAATGGCGCTGGAAGGTCATCTTAAAGCACCCGAGATACTTGCTCACGCTCTCCGTATGCGTCAGTACCGTCTCGCCTTCCGATTCGTTGCTGACGGACCAATGACGTAAGTCATTCATCGCCTGCTCGAAGTCATACCGCATATTTCCCATCGCAAAAAGCGCGCGGTGAACGACCACACCCGAATCCACGGCGTTAGCGGCTTTGCGCATGTAGTTGCTGGGTGTGCCGGCCGGTGCCTTACTCTGTTTCTCCATGTGCTCAAGGGCGTCGGAAGCAAGGATCGAATCGGCCTGGGCGCGTTTCTGGGCATCGAAGAAGCGCTTGCAGAAACGCCCTTGGAACTGCACGGAGTCCCGCCCGTCGCGGCATTGCTCCGGCATGACCACAATATTAGCGATCATTTGCTCCATGCCCCAGGTGCTGCCTTCCGACAACATCCGTACATCGCTCACCACCTGATACTGGGCATTCTCGTCCGGAAACTCTTCCTCCAGTTTGACAAACACCGCGTGGAGTAGGGCGGCCATTTGTTTGCGCTTGTTCCGCTGCTTGCTGGCTTTTGCGGCTACGACCGTCTCTTCAAGCGCGATCGGCTGTTCCTTGAGCGTAATGGTCGAGACCAACGAGTCATTGGCACGCAAGAGCACCAAGGGCATGCTCAGTTTCTCATAACCGATAAACGAGAAGATGACTTCGCTGTGCTCCGGCAGGTCGGCTTGGAAGGCAAAAAAACCGTCATTATTGGTCGCCGTACCTACTTCCGGCTGCGCCTCCGGATACACTGTCGCATACGGAATAGGCTGGCCGTTTTGGTCCACAACGCGCCCCTGATAGAGCGTTATAAGGGATAGTATGAGTAGCAAAGTTTTCATAATTGGCCGCAAAGTTACACTTTTTTTTGCATATATGCAAATATTTTCGTACCTTTGCAGCCGTTTTTGAGAATATGGATAAACCCGTAGTCATATTAGCGATCGAATCCAGTTGCGACGACACCTCGTCGGCGGTCATCGTGGACGGCGTGCTCCGCAGTAACGTCATCGCCTCGCAGAAGGTGCATGAGGAGTATGGCGGCGTCGTGCCGGAGCTGGCTAGCCGCGCCCATCAGCAGAACATCCTGCCGGTGGTCGATACGGCCCTCAAGCGTGCCGGCGTGACCAAAGAAGAGTTCTCTGCGATCGCTTTTACCCGCGGTCCCGGACTCCTCGGTTCGCTGCTCGTCGGAACCTCTTTTGCCAAAGGTCTTGCCCTTGCGCTCAACATCCCCCTTATCGATGTAAATCACCTGCAAGGACACGTTTTAGCGCACTTTGTCGAAGATGGCACGGGTCTCAAGCATCCTAATTTTCCGTTCCTATGTCTCTTGGTTTCCGGCGGTAACAGCCAGATCGTGCTGGTGCGCGCGTATAATAATATGGAGATCATCGGCCAGACGATCGACGACGCGGCCGGCGAAGCATTCGATAAATGCGCCAAGGTCTTAGGCCTGCCTTACCCGGGCGGACCGTGGATAGACAAACTCGCCAAACTCGGCGATTCGACCAAGTATCCCTTTGCGAAGCCCAATATCCCGAACTACAACTACTCCTTCTCGGGGCTCAAGACCTCGTTCCTCTACACGCTGCGCGACATGCTCAAGGCGCACGGGGTAGAGACGATAGACGAGTTAGCGGAGCGGGTGCCGAACCTGCGCGAGGACATGTGTGCGTCGCTGCAAGCGACAGTAGTCGATATTTTGATGCGCAAACTCAAGAAAGCCGCCAAGGACTTAGGCATTAACCAAGTAGCCGTAGCCGGCGGCGTGAGTGCCAACAGCGCCTTGCGGCAGGCTTTTGTGGACTACGGCGCGAAATACCATTGGGACGTCTTTATCCCGCCTTTCTCTTTCACGACCGACAACGCGGCTATGGTGTGCCAGGCCGGTTATTTCAAGTATTTGGACCGCGATTTCTGCGCGATAGATGAGGTGCCGTATGCCAAAACAACCATCTAAATATCTCGAAGCGCTTAAGCCGTACTCGGACGTCATCATCTTCATGGTGACGCTTCTGGTGGCGAACTATGCCTGGAAGTGGACGATGGTGGGCGATGAGAACGGCGACACCGTCACTTGGTTCGGACTCGACATCACAGCTCCCTTCGAGTTCATGGCGTGCCATATCGCATCGGTGGTCTATTGGCTCGTGTCCCTTTTCCGCGACAATGCCTACATGTCCGATCCGCATACCATCCGTTTTGTGGGCGGTACCGGCACGACTATCATATGGGGTTGCACGGGCTTAAAGCAAAGCTTTATCTGGCTCTGCCTCATCCTTACCGTAAAAGGCACAACGGCTACTTCCGGCAAGGCCTTATGGTTGAAGAAACTATGGTTTATTCCCCTCGGATGGGTGTGCTGCTACGCGTTTAATATCCTTCGGATATTCCTAATCGCCCTGCTTATCGAGCATCATCCGGAGTGGTTCCATATGCTGCACGACTACCTCTTCAAATACCTGTTCTACGGCATGCTCTTCGGTCTATGGGTATGGTTCGTAGAGGGCATCAGAGGCGTTGACGCTTCTCCATCATCCGAACAATCCGCTGCTTGATCGCGCTCACGATCGACCATGTCTTGCTGGCCTGCGTCGTGTCGCCCGTTAACAAGTCCGGAATTCTGTTTCCGGTCTCTTGCTCCGGATAGACGATCATGTAACTATGGTCGCTGAAGAACCGCGCCAGCATGTCCGGAATCTGCTCGAAGAGCGGGTTGAAGGATGGAGTCGAAGGACGGGCATTGACCATCACGATCATGTCGTCCGGCGCCATTTGCTTGGCGATCATCAACACGTCTTCCCAGTCTTCCATCTCGCGATACGACGCGCGCAGGAACTTACCTTTACGGCGGCAGAGGGCCTGAATGGTCTTCTGCGTGTCCTCGTTGGTGAAGAAGATCACACGCGCGCCAATCTGACTGCTCAGACGGCGTATCAGTCCGAAACACGAGATGAAATCGTGCTCTTTCTCTGCGTAGCGCGGCACGGCTACGAGGATGCGGGAGATGGTGTTGATGGGTTGTGCCGGATGATAGATGATAGCCGCTTTGCTCTGACTGTTCACCAACTGCGTCGCATCTGACCAGTCGGACTCGTTCGAGAAATCCGGGGTGTGCAGTTCGGCTAACTCACTCAACTCGCGTAACTCATAATGCCGGTTCTCGGCTACCGTCAGCATCAGCCAACTGTTATCGGTCTTGTCGGCCTCCAACCGCGCCTGTTCTTGCAGCGCCAGCTGCTTGGCCGCATACTCCGTGATAAACGAAGCCGACGTACAGAGCACTAATATCATCAGCACGGCCGCATTGAGAATCTCGGCATTGAAGATACCCGTCTCATAGCCGATCGTCACGATAGCCAACGTACCGGCCGCAGTAGCATGGGTCAAACCGAACATCAATTGGCGCTCGGTCCTCTGCAGCCCGAAACTCACTTGCGCTAACCACGCAGCCACCCATTTACCTACTAACTTCGTCGCAATCATCACGAGCGCGATGACAATGGTTGCCCAACCGCTCCAAAGGAGCGACACATCAATCATCATACCTACGCCCAAGAGGAACAGCGGTACGAAGAGGTTGTTTCCTACGAAGTTAATACGCTGCATCACCGGACTGAGGTTCGGTACGAGTCTATTGAGCGAAGCACCGCACATGAAGGCACCCAAGATACCTTCCAGTCCTGCCCATTCAGCCATCCAAGCGGAGAAGACCATCAGCGTCATCACGATCAGAAAACCACTTGTCGCGTCCGACCAGCGCTTGAAGAACCGCTGCGCGAGCTTCGGGAAGATAACCAGAATATGCAGTAAAGTAATGGCGATGCGGAAAGCCTGGTGCCAAAAACTCATTTCGTCCGTATAGACATAATGACTCTTGAGGTACGCGAGCACCAGCAGCGAGAGACTGATGGTCAGCATCGTACCGCCGATTGCGATATTAGCCGCCTGGTTCTTCTGTACGCCGTAGCGACTGATAATAGGGTAGGTCATCAGTGTGTGGCTACCATACATCGCGCCCATCAGCGTACTGGTCACCCAGTTAAAACCGAGTAGCAGACTTGTCGCGACACCTAAGATAAACGGAAAGATAAACGAATAGATACCAAACGTGATGGCGTTATTGCGCTGCTGGCGGAAGTCATTCACATCGACCTCGATACCAGCCTGTAACATGATATAGAGCATGCCGATCTTGCCGAGCGTCTGGATAGACGTGCCGCTTTGTATCAGTCCGAAACCATAAGGACCGACGAGGATGCCGACGATGATAAATCCCACAATACTGGGAATACGGATCTTTCGGCACACCATCGGTACCAACAAAATCGTCGCTAAGACAAGCGCAATAATTGCAAGCGGGTTCGTTATCATATGTACTTTCCAGTTATGCTTTGTTTGTTGCCGCGCAGTTCTTCTGCCGTTCCTTCGGCTACGATCTGTCCGCCGCCTCGTCCACCTTCGGGACCGAGGTCAATGATCCAGTCGCATGCACGGATGACGTCCGTATTATGCTCGATTATGACCACCGTGTTGCCTTTGTCCACCAAGCGGCGCAGCACGTTAATCAGTACGCGGATATCCTCAAAATGCAAGCCGGTCGTAGGCTCATCAAGGATATACAAGGTCTTACCCGTCGAAGGCCGTGACAGCTCCGTCGCCAACTTAATACGCTGACTCTCTCCTCCGGAGAGACTGGTGGACGACTGACCGAGTTTGATATATCCGAGACCTACGTCTTGAATGGTCTTGATCTTGCGCAGGATAGTGGGTTGAGCCTCGAAGAACTCTACGGCTTGGTTCACTGTCATATCCAGTACGTCGGCGATGTTCTTACCTTTCCATCGTACCTCGAGTGTCTCGCGGTTGTAGCGCTGCCCGCCGCACACCTCGCACGGCACAAACACATCCGGCATGAAGTGCATCGCAATCGTCTTATAGCCATTACCCGTACATTCTTCGCAGCGCCCGCCTTTGGCGTTAAAGCTAAACCGGCCGGCTTTCCAACCGCGTATCTTCGCTTCCGGCAACTGCGCAAACAGTTCGCGGATATCATTAAACACGTTGGTATAGGTCGCAGGGTTCGAACGCGGGGTGCGTCCTATCGGCGCCTGGTCTACGTTGATGACCTTGTCGATCGCTTCTACGCCTTCGAGGTTCTTGTACGGCAGCGCCTGCGCTTTACTGCGGTAGAAACGCTGACTGAGGATAGGGTAGAGCGTCTGATTGATGAGCGAACTCTTGCCGCTACCACTCACGCCCGTCACGCACACCATCTTGCCTAAGGGTATCCGCGCCGTCACGTTCTTCAGGTTATTGCCCGTGCAGCCGGAAAGCGTAAGCCATTTATCCGACGGCTTCGATGTCTCTGTATCTCGATACACAGGTATCTCTACCTCTCCCTTCAGATACTTTGCCGTCAAGGTGTCGGTCTTTAATAAATCTTTCGGTGTACCGCTAAACAGCACATTTCCGCCTAAACGGCCGGCTTTTGGACCGATATCGACAATCCAGTCCGCCTCGCGCATGATCTGTTCGTCGTGCTCGACGACGATGACGGAGTTATTCATGTCGCGCAACTCCTTCAGACTCTTAATCAGTCGTTGGTTGTCGCGCTGGTGCAAACCGATACTCGGTTCATCGAGGATATAGAGTACGTTCACGAGGCGGCTACCTATCTGCGTAGCCAAACGAATACGCTGACTCTCACCGCCCGACAAACTCTCACTACTGCGGTTGAGACTTAGGTAACTCAGTCCTACGGACTGCATGAATTGCAACCGACCGATGATTTCTTTTACGATGGGTTCGGCGATAGCCTTCTGCTTATCGGATAAATCCGGGTCTTCCGAGTATTCCGATAGCACTTTAATCAACTCGTCGATATCCATGTTCGCGAGGTCGGAGATCGTGTGCCGCCCGAACTTATAACTGCGGGCTTCTTTGTTCAACCTTAAACCGTGACACTCCGGACACTCGATCCACTCTTCTTTCTCCGAATCATCCTCTTCGGTTGGCTCGGATAACTCCATTATCTTCTCCCACCCTAGGTGTCCCCCAGCGGGGGAAACCGTAACACGGGAAGGGGATGAAGTAAGATCAACTAATTGTTCGTACCAATTATCCGATTGAATAATTTTATCGATTTCAGCATTACTTACCTCTTCACTTTTCACGCGTCCAAGGCCTTTGCAGCATGGGCACCAACCCGACGGACTGTTGAAAGAGAAGGTATGCGGGGCGGGTTCGGCATAACTCAATCCCGTCTCCGGACACATGAGGTTGCGGCTTAAGAATCGGATGTTTCCGGCTTCGTCGGCAACCATCATGATACCATTACCTTGCGTCATAGCCCGATCCACGGACTGCCTGAGACGGCGGGTATCGGTTTCTGAAGCGTCGGTCTTGGGTTTGAGACGATCCACTACCACTTCGATATCGTGCATCTTATAGCGGTCGAGTTTCATGCCCGGCGTGATCTCTTTCACCTCGCCGTCCACCCGCACATGCACAAATCCTTTCTTGCGGACTGTGTCGAAAAGCTCCTTATAATGACCCTTACGACCGCGCACCATCGGCGCCAGCAATAGGATCTTCTTTCCTGCATATTCCCGCACGATCAAGTCCATGATCTGTTCGTCTGTGAACTTAATCATCGGCTTGCCGGATAGGTACGAATAGGGTGTTGCGGCTCTTGCAAATAGTAGTCGCAAAAAATCATACACCTCGGTAATTGTCCCGACGGTGGAGCGGGGATTCTTGGAAGTGGTCTTTTGGTCGATGGAAATGACGGGACTCAGACCGGTGATTTTATCCACATCAGGGCGCTGCATCTGGCCGATAAAGCCACGGGCATAGGACGAGAAGGTCTCCATGTATCGGCGTTGACCTTCCGCGAAGATGGTATCGAAGGCCAAAGAGGATTTGCCCGAACCGCTTAGACCGGTGATCACCGTCAGTCGTTTTCGGGGAATGGACACGCTGATGTTCTTCAGGTTATGCACCCGCGCTCCAATAACCTCTATGTTGCCTTCGTTTTTCATCCACTAATCACTAACCCTTTAGCGCAGCGATAGCAGCCTGAAGCGCTTCGATACGCGACTCTGCGTCAGCTTTCTTCTTTTGCTCGAGGGCTACGATCTCCGGCTTTGCGTTCTGCACAAAGCGCTCGTTGCTCAGTTTGGCCAGCACGCCGCGCAGGAAGCCCTGTTGGTGTGCGAGGTCCGCCTCGAGTTTCTGAAGCTCCTCTTCTACGTTGATGAACGCATCCATCGGAATAGCGAACTCCGTCGTGCCGACGATGAATTTCGAGCAGTTGCCCTTTCCGTCTAGGGTTTCCCCGTTTGACGGGGACGCCGTCACATTAGCGAGCTTGTCTACCAGCGCATTCAGCGCCACCGGACTAATGAGGGTCAGGCGCTCTTTCTGCGGGATATTTTTCGAAGCGCGCACCGCGCGGATATTGGTAATAATCTCTTTGAGATTATCGACCTCTCCCAGGATGCCATCATTGAGCGAAGCGCTCATTCTATCATTGAGCGAAGCGATCATTATACTCTCTCCCTCTTTGCGCTCGTAGAGGTTCTGCCAGAGTTCTTCCGTGATGAACGGCATGAAGGGGTGGAGTACGCGCAGCAGGCGGTCGAAGAACGCCAGCGTACCCTCGTAGGTCGCCTTGTCAATCGGCTGTTGGTAAGCCGGCTTGATCATCTCCAGGTACCAGCCGCTGAACTCGTCGCAGTAGAGTTTGTAAATCTCCATGAGCGCTTCGCTCAAACGATATTTGCTGAACAGGTCTGCTATCTCGCGCTCTGTCTCTGCCAGTTTGGCATCGAACCACTTAATCGCATATGCGGACGTCTCCGGTTGCGGGATATCGGCCACCTCGAGGCCCTTGACCATACGGAAACAGTTCCATATCTTGTTGCAGAAGTTACGTCCTTGCTCGCACAGGCTGTCATCGTACAGAATATCATTTCCGGCCGGTGCAGAGAGCAGAATACCCATACGCACGCCGTCCGCACCGTAGCGGGCGATCAGATCCAGCGGATCGGGACTGTTACCGAGCGATTTACTCATCTTACGGCCGAGTTTATCGCGCACAATGCCCGTGAAATAGACGTGCTTGAACGGCATCTTGCCTTGGTATTCATAGCCCGCCATGATCATTCGTGCTACCCAGAAGAAGATGATATCCGGACCTGTTACGAGGTCGGCGGTCGGGTAGTAGTACCGGATCTCTTTGTTATCCGGGTGCTCGATGCCGTCGAACAGACTGATCGGCCAGAGCCAGGAGCTGAACCAGGTATCCAGCGCGCCTTCGTCCTGTACGTAGTTGCCTTCGGGCTTCGTCTCCGACACGATGATCTTGTCGTCCGGATAGTTCTCGAGGCCGGTTTGTGCCAACAGGTCCGCGTCGTAATACGCCGGGATACGGTGGCCCCACCAGAGTTGGCGACTGATGCACCAGTCTTTGATGTTCTCCAGCCAGTTGCGGTAGGTGTTCTTGTATTTCGCCGGATAGAACACGATGTCGTCGTTGAGTACGGGCGGCAGGGCGATGTCTGCGAAGTGTTGCATCTTCACGAACCACTGGAGACTCAAGCGCGGCTCGATAGGTACGTTCGTACGCTCGGAATAGCCTACTTTGTTGTCATAGTCCTCGATTTTCTCCACGAGGTCCAGGGCCTTCAGGTCCTCTACGATCTGTTTGCGGCAGTCGAAGCGGTCCATGCCGTGGTATTTGCGTACGTTCGGCTGCAACTCCTCTTCGATGGTGTCCATGTTGAGGTGCGCGTCCGGCGTGAAGATATCGATGGTCTTGAGGTTGTATTTCTGACCGAGCATGTAGTCGTTTACGTCGTGCGCCGGCGTCACTTTGAGGCAACCGGTACCGAAACCGATCTCTACGTAGCGGTCCTCGATGATAGGAATCACACGGCCTACGCCCGGCACGATCACGTGCTTGCCCTTGAGCCACTGGTTCTTCTCTTCCTTCGGGTTGATACATACGGCGATATCGCCGAAGATAGTCTCCGGACGGGTGGTGGCTACGACCGCGTATTTGCTCGGATCTTCGGCTACGCGGTAGCGCAGGTAGTAGAACTTCGAGTGCTCCTCGTGGTATATCACCTCCTCGTCACTAAGCGCCGTCTGACGCTCCGGGTCCCAGTTGACCATACGCAGGCCGCGGTAGATGAGACCTTTGTTATACAGGTCGCAGAACACCTTGATAACGGCTTTCGAACGCTGTTCGTCCATCGTGAAGGCCGTACGGTCCCAGTCACAGGAACAGCCTAACTTACGTAACTGCTTGAGGATGATACCTCCGTGCTCGTCGGTCCAGTCCCAGGCGTGCTTGAGGAACTGCTCGCGCGTCAAATCGGATTTGTTGATACCTTGCTCTTTGAGGCGCTTGATGACCTTGGCCTCTGTAGCAATAGAGGCGTGGTCGGTGCCGGGCACCCAGCAGGCGTTCTTGCCCTCGAGGCGCGCGCGACGAACGAGGATATCCTGTATCGTCTCGTTCAGCACGTGGCCCATATGTAGCACACCCGTCACATTGGGCGGCGGGATAACGATCGTAAAGGGTTCACGGCCATCCGGCTCAGAATGAAAAAGACCTTTGTCCAGCCAGTATTGGTACCAGCGGGCTTCAATGTCTGTAGGATTGTACTTTGATTCCATATAAGTGTATTTTTATTGTTTCTCAATAAGTATAGTGAAAATCGGGCGCAAAATTACAAAAATATTTTGATATATGCAAAAAAAGTTGTACATTTGCAGCCGATTTTAATGATTTAACCTTATGCGGGACATAAAACTCATTTTCGACCGAACTTTTTCGAAGAGTATTGTGAAGAAACTATTGTGGCTGGTAGGATTTATCCTACTGTCCATCATCATCCTATATTTCCTCGGCTATATCCCGTCCTTCTACGAGTACGGCAAAGACCCGAAGAGCCACGGTATGTTCTACGATGTGATGGCGATGTTCATCGACCAGCGCAACCGTTGCTCGAACATGTCCACGCTGTTCTCGACTATAGTCGATGTGGTGGGTCTAACGATCGTCAACGGCTTGTTTATCGCGGTGATGACGAGTATCTTATCCCGTCGCGTGGACATGTACGAGAAGGGCCTGATTCATTATAAGATGCGCGGGCATTTCATCATCGTCGGCTATAACAAACTGACGCTCCTGCTCATCAAGCACCTCTATCATACCGACCCGAAAGCCCAGATTCTCTTGTTGACCTCGCAGGACGTTCAGCGGTTGCGTAAGAAACTCGGCGCCGTGCTGTCCAAAGCGGAAGAAGAGCAACTCGTTATCTATTCGGGTGACATGAGCAAGAAAGAGGACATCGCCGCGCTGCAGGCGGAGCACAGTAAGACCGTCTATATCTTAGGCGAGACGGGGCAGGAGGTCGATTCGGTCAAGATGGACTGCGTGCGGCTCTTGGCGCAAGACCTGAATGCCAAGCAGGCCGGCAAGCAGATCCGCTGCTACGTATGTTTCGACGATCCGGATATCTACCATACTTTCCTCTATGCGGACATCGCGCCGGAGGTGAAGAAATGCATCCATTTCCTGCCGTTCCTGTGCGACGAGGTCTATGCGAAGCGTATTATCGTAGATAATATCGTCGGCCAGCCGATCGACTCGAAAGAGGGTATCGGTACGTCGTCCCGCAAGCATGTGCATGTTGTCATTCACGGCATGAATCATTTCGGCCTCGCGCTCGCTAAGCAGGTGGCGCAGATCGCCCATTTCCCGAACGTCAAGACGGACGACATGAACACTCTCACGCATATCACGTTCATCGACCCGGAGGCGGGTCGTAAGATGCGCGAACTGAAGGGACATTACGAGTCGCTCTTTAAGCTGTCGTATTCGTGCTTCTGGGACGCTAACGCTAAGGCAGAGCGCACCTGGGAATATCCCGTTGCAAAGGATGCGGACTATAGCTATTTAGGTGCCAACTTCATGGACGTGCGCTGGGAGTTTATACAAGGCCACATAGGCGATGAGCAGGTGCGCACCTATCTGCATGAGTCCGCAGACGATGATACGCAGTATCTCAGCCTCTTCCTTTGCCAGTCCGATGACGAGGCGAACACCTCTGCGGCGCTGAACCTGCCGGAGAATATCTACCTGAGTGCGAACGTACTCAATATCTACGTCCTGCAGCACTATTCGAATGCCATCGTGCGCATGCTGGCTACCTCGCCGAACTCGCGTTTTGCGCGCCTCACGCCGATAGGCAACATCGAGCATTTCTTCTCGCAGGAACTGGTGCCGGAAGAGAAAGGTAAACTCGTCAACGCCTGCTATTCGGGCGTCAAGGATATGACGAACGGCAAGGAGATAGACCGCTTGTGGCAGCAGCTGACGGTAGCTCAGAAATGGTCGAGTATGCGCAGCGCCGAGATGCTGCCCATCCGCCTGCGTTCTGCAGCGCCCTTAGAGGCGATGATGCAGGTGGAGCACAGCCGTTGGAACATGGAGAAACTGCTGGGCGGTTATCGTCCGCTGACCCAAGAAGAAGCGGCTAAAGTAAAGAGCGATGCCGCGATGAAAAAGACCTTCCGTAACGCGCCGTACTACGCGCATTTAGACATATGTTCCTGGGAACAGTTACAAGTAACTGACCCGGAGGTGGTGCAATACGATGCGGATGTGCTGAAGGTTATTTCTCTTCTTCGTCCTTAACCTCGTCCTTAGGCGCGTTTTTCAGCTCGCGTAACTCTTCCAGGTAACTGGCGGTAATCACGCCGGAAGGTAAGGCTATGACTGCTACGCCCAGGAGGGCAGAGAGCATGCTTATCACGCGTCCGATATCCGAAGTCGGGCATATATCGCCGTAGCCGACGGTCGTCAGCGTCGTCGTCGCCCAATAGAGGGCATCCAGGTAGTTCTCGAACATAAGCGAGTCCTCGATGTTGAACATCACCATCGCCGTCACGACGATATAGAAAAGCGCAAAGAGGAACACGGTGAACAGGATGCGGCGTTCTTTGCGGAGCACTTTGAGCAGCAGGCGGACGTTCTCCGAATAGCGGATGAACTTAAATACGCGCAGGATCTTCAACAGACGCGTGATACGCAGCACTTTGAGTGCCCGGCTGATCATCAGGAACGACGGCAGGATCGAAAGCAAGTCGATGATCGCGAAGGCGGTAAACGGATAGAGGATAAACGCCTGGTGTCTCGGGCGATCCGGCATCTTCAGGTCGGCCGTCATCCATCGCAGCGCATAGTCGATGATGAATACGCTTACCGAGATGATATCGATCCATTGGAAGAAAGCCGTCTGCTCGCGGGAGGTGAGGGGAATGATACTGAGCACAATAAAGCACAGCATTGTCCAGTCGTATATCTTACTCCATACGGAGTTACCTTTCGTCTCTACTACGTCGTAAATCTTTTTACGCCATTCTTTGTCCATAGTTTGTATCTTTTAGTTGCGGCCGAGTTTGGCTGCGAGTGTTTGTGCGAGTTGTGCGTAGTGTTGCTCGTCCTCCGTGCGGCCTGCTAAATGGCAGACGTAGGTCATCGAATTGTAGAGCAACAGCAGGTCGTCTTCTTCCTCCTGCGGCAGGATTTTCATCGCTTTGTTCAGGCGCTCGTATGCCGAGTCGTAGTTCTTTTTGGCGAGGTCGAGTGCCGCCTGGTTATTGAGTAACTGCGCATGCAGTTTATATACGTTTTGCTCGTGATCCGGCGAAGCCTCTATGGCCGTATAGACCTGCTCTGCGCGGTCGAAATAGTGCTGCGCGGAGTCGATACGGTGCAGGTAATAATGAACGGCTCCGAGGTTCATCAGTCGTGCCGCCGAGTAGGGGTGTGCCGGGCCGTAAATCTGTACGTACAGATCGGTCGCCAGCTGTTGCTCGGGCAGCGCTTCTTTGTAGCGTCCGAGACGGGCGAGGGCATAGGCGATGTTATTATGCGCCTGAGCGGTGCGCAGCGCCTGCGGTCCTTCGTTGGCCAGCGCATAGCGTAACGCACGGCGGTACAGCACCAGCGCCTGGTCGTAGCTGCGCGCCATCTTATCGTAGAAATTACCCGCATCGAGTTGCCACTGCGCATTGGTCGTGTCCAGTTCGGCGCGGCGCAGCAGGTAATACAGCGCCGAGTCTTTCTGCAGCCGGCTCATATGGATCGAGTGGAGGTGGTAATAGTCTTCCGCCAACTCATTCCGCTGGGCGTCTGCCAGGCGGCGTATACGCTTCATCTTCTTCTCGCGCTCTGCCGGGTCACCTTTGGCTAAGATACGCTCCTGCGCGAGGTTCAGGTCGCCTTGCTCGATGGCCTGTTGGATGAGGCTGTCGGCGGCGGACATGCCGTTGTAGTCGGTGCGGGCGTATCGTTCGGCCATTTGCTCGATCAGCGGCTCGAAGCGGTCATATTCGGTCTCTAACGCACTCAGCCGCTCTTCGTATTCCTGATTGGAGAGCGTCGCCGCGGCGAGTTGGGTATTGAGTTCGTTCATCTTCTCTTCGTAATAGCGCTCGATGTTATCCCGCGCGGCCTGCTCGATACGCTGTTTGTCGCGTTGCAGCTGGCGGCGACTGACCATCACTATCTCCATCGGCACGGAGGAAGAGAAGGGTAGTTGGCGTCCTACCAACTCGGGTTCGCGCAGCTCATAGCCGCCTTTGTTGATACCCGCGAGCGTGTAGGCTGCGCCGTTCTTATAACCCGGCATCGTCACTTGGAATGCACCCTGTTCGTCGGATAGGACGGGGTTGTAGTCGCCTTGTACGCGTACTACGACGCCTTGCAGCCGTTGTGACGGCGCATCCGGACGCGTGACGGTTCGTACCAAGCCCGACTGCGTCTGAGCCTGTAGGCTAAGCACCAAGAGGCAAGAGCTAAGAGTTATAAGGAGCTTTTTTCTCATAATATCACGATGTCATTAGGTCCGCAGGGCGCGTAGAGCGTCGTCGAGATGGACGTGAAAGGAAGCGAGATGCGGTAACTCTTCCGTTGTTGTTCCAGCGGCACAAAGAGCGTGAAGCGCCCGTTGGCATCCGTCGTCACTTCAAACCGCTCCACCTCTATCGTCTTGTTCGGCGCCGGCATGTCGTGTATCAGCACGATAGCACTCAGCGCGCCATATACCTGCGGGTCGCGGCGTAGCGGCAACGAGAACGCTTTACTCAGCAGTACCGTCGTGTCCAGCGGCAGGTAGTCGGGTGCCTCGAGATGCACTTCCACCGCTTGGTTCTTCAGTTTGGCGGGTAGGTATCGGAAAAGCGAAGTCTGCTCGAAAGAGCGTATCGTGTCCGTTCGTTGCTCATCGGGTAGGGTAATCGTCAGCACGGCGTCGTGCATCGGCGGGAGCGCCGCGACGGCCGGCGTGGCCTCATAGAGCGTCACGCGGCTCGTGAACGGCTGGTTCATCACCCATACGGCGATGAGCGACGCCAGCACAAGGATAGCCCCGAGCGTTGCATAGATAGCCCGGCGGATGAGGCGGCGTTTCTGCCGCTGCCAGATACGGTCGAACGACACGTTGAGCATGCGGCTCACGATCTGCATCACCGCCCGCTCGCGTTTCATATACGCGCTGCCGGAGCCTTCTTCGTGGATGTTCACGCCTAAGATCTCGCGGTCCTCGTGGATATTATCCGAATGCGGGAAATGCTTGAGTAACGACGGGTTGTAGCACTCTGTGGCGGGGTCGCCGCTGTACGGCGTACCTTCGATGATCACGGGGATGATACGGTCCCGGCGACCCAACTCCACAAACGTGTCTATCTCTGCGCCCACCCAGGGCGACTGCGCCGAGCGGGGCGTACATATCACGAGCAGGTATTTCGACTGCTCTAACTTATTACGCAGCTCCGTCTTCAGCTCGTTCGGCTGGATGTCCGTATGGTAGCGGAAACACGGCCTGAGACGCGACTTGGGCAACTCGCTGTTCTCATGCTGGATCGTCGTCGGAAGACGATAGCCTTCTATCTTCTCCTGCAGCCATTTCGCCCATTTCTCATCGGACGAACGATAGCTGACGAACGCGTAATAGGTATATTGTTCTTGGCTCATTTATTGATCAGAATGGTAGTGCGTTTCGTGCCGTCATCCCAGATATACATACCTGCCGGCAGGTCTTCTAACGACACACCCATCGGGCGGCCGAGAAGGTCATACGCTTTCTTCTCGCTTTGTACCCATACTTCTTCGAAGCCTTCGTTGTTGGTCTCTACCGTACCGGTCTTGGAGAGCGCTTCCTCGATGCCCTCATACGTATATACGTCGCGCGAGTAGTCGTAGCCGGCTGCCGACTCCATATCTGTTACTTCGGCCGAGATATCATCGGTGTGGAAACCACCACCGCCGATGAGGATCGTCAGCGTCATACCGCCACCGCCGTCATCGGATTTCGGTGCACGAAGGGCAGGTGCCGGCTGGTCTTGATACCACGGCTCGATAAGGCCCTGATAACCATCGGCTTGGATATATATGGTCGTGTCGCAGTTCTCGCAACCTAACTTGCGGATACGCAGCACGTACGACGTTGCGCCCTCTTGCGGCATCCATTTCAGTACGACGGATTTATCCGTCACGGTGGCTACCTCTACGGTGTGGTCGTCGATGCGTGCGAACGCATTACCCCAAATCTCATTGCTGCGGTAGAGATCTACGGCGCGTACCTCACGGCCTTGGTAAGTCGTCATCGCATCCGGCACGTACAGCACGGTCTCTTCCGAGAACATATGCTGCCAGTATTCGAGACCTTTCTGTTCCGACATACCTTGGTCGAATACCACCTGCGGCGGTACCAGCGGACCGTTCTGCGGGTCGCCGAACGCAAAGCGCCACGGACGGATACTCTCATTGAAGGCCTTATAGTGGATCGACTCTACGCTCCGGTTGTCTCCGGTGAACTGGATGTTATATAGGTTGTAGAGCTGGTCAAATACGCCCTCGCCGATATAGCTGTAGTTTCCTTCTATCGCCAGTTTGTCAATTCGATAGCCCATCTCGTCCCAAGGATAGTTGGTGTCTTTGTCGCGGTCCGGGAGGATGGACGGATCGGTTGACACCGGATCTTTGGTCAGTACGAGCTGTAACTCGCCGGTCTCCCAATCGGTCTCGATGTTCCAGTTGATGGTAGTGTCTCTCTCCATCGAGCCGCTGGTGTCGTATGCCGTGATCTGCGTCGAGGCCAGCACGTTGTTGTCCTGGTCATAGATCAACAGCGTGCGGGTAGCAGCGCGATAGGCCGCTATCTCCATGCCCCAGAATGCGATAGGACTATCTTCTTCATCGCCTTCTTCCATCACTATACCTAAATGGATGGTCTCGATGTCGGCATCTTCCGGCTCTACGGTGAGGTTCAGAATCTGGATCTCGTTCACGCCGATATACAGCGGCAGGTTAGGGGATTTGGGCGTTCCGTCCCAGTTGTTGATAGTCACCGAGCTGACTGCAATCGCCTGGTCACCATCGGCCGTGTCTTGGGCCATACACATTCCTGCTACGCCTAAGGCCAACAGGAGCAAAACGTAGAATTTTCTCATATGCTTAGAATTTAATAGTTTATCTGCAAAACCTTTGCGGCGGCAAAAGTACACAAAATATTTTAAATGTGCAAATAAATTGTGAATTTTCTATAAAAAAAGAGACCTCCGAAGAGAGACTCCATTTCGTTAGCCGCTATTATGTGCAGTTTGGCGTTGCAAAACTTGCAAAATAAGACGGTTTAGATTGTTTAAAAAATGCAAAATAAGATAGTTTAAAAGAAGAGACCTCCGAAGAGATCTCTTCTCCCCAATGGGGTCCCCGATGTAACTCGTAGAGTTGCAGTGGGGGAAGCGTAGAGCAAGGCGTAGCGCTATCACAAGGGCTGTGCCCGTAGTCGCGCAAGCCTTAGCTCAAGCGGCGCTTACGCTCCAGCTAACGCTGCGTCGTAGGCGTCACCGCGCTCCCTTGGAGCTTTGCGGCGCTTATGCTCCAGCCAAAGCTGCATCATAAGCATCGCCGCAAACCTTCCACAGGTAAGCTTTCATGGTCTTTTTGCCACCCGGGGTGTCCTTCTGTGCGAGGAAGTTGGAGATGTCCGTCGCTTGCTGCATCAGGTCCTTGCTGCGCGCTTTGACCGATGCTGCTACCGAAGCGAAGCGCGCGCGCGCTGCGAGCTCTTTCGCCTGCGGTACCGTCGAGCGCTTGTACTCACCTACCAGGTAGAGGCGGGAACAATCCGGATTCTCGGTAGCGGCGGTGCGG
>ONJT01000010.1 GCA_900318245.1 uncultured Bacteroidales bacterium | reverse complement strand
CAACAAGAAGTCGCAGCACGCGGCAGACCAGAAGATGATTCTGGCTACTCACCGCGTAGCGGCAACCGAGGACACCCACTGCAACCGCCTGTACATCCGCGGTTTGAGTTCCGTAACTCGCTCGACGGTACCGCAGGCGAAAGAGCTCGCAGCACGTTCGCGCTTCGCTTCGGTAGCAGCAGCGGTGAAAGCGCGCAGCAAGGACCTGATGCAGCAGGCGACCGACATCACCAACTTCCTCGCACAGAAGGACACCGCCGGTGGCAAAAAGACCATGAAAGCGTACCTCTGGAAAGTCTGTGGAGACGCGTACGACGCAGCACTCGCAGGAGCGTAAGCGCCCGCGCGGCGAAATGGAGTCTCTCTTCGGAGAGGCTCTTTTTTTTATGCCCAAGTTTTGCGTATTTCATTATTTTGTTGTACCTTTGCAGCGAAAAAAATGCTTCGGGGGTGTAACCTTTTGGATCGGGGGGTATCTTCCTTATAGAAATGCTGATCAATCCAACGGATATAGAGCTCATACGCGAGGTGTTGCAAAACGACAACGCACGTGCGTTCGAGACGCTGATGAAGCGCTATACTTCCTCTGTCTATGGTGCCGCCCTGCGGCTGATGAAAGATGAAGACGAGGCACAGGAAGTGACGCAAATGGCGTTCATTCAGGCATATCGTCAGCTGGACAGTTGGCGCGGAGAGAACTTCGGGGCATGGCTCACCATCATCGCCAATCATATCGCCCTGCGCATGCTCGAGAAAGAGAAACGACGGCAGACCGATCCCCTGGATGAGAACACCGATGCACCGGACGAGAGCTATGACGAGCAGAGGGAACTGCAGTTACAAGCCATGGAGGCCGCCATCGCCCAACTCCCCGAAGCCGACCGACAACTCATCCAATGGCACTATTACGAAAACCTCCCGTTGCAAACCATCGCCCAACAACTCGGGCAAACAGAGAATAACATCAAGGTACGCATGTACCGCATACGCGAACGAATAAAAAGGAAAATGCAATCATGACCGATCAAGAATTAGACATCTTACTGCGCGAAAGCGCCAAGCGGCAACCGGAAATAGCGCAGATTAACGCTACCGTCATGCGCACTGTGCGTCGTGACTTGCGCCTGAAAGCTGTTCGTAAATGGGCGAAGCTTTTAGGCATTTGTTTCGGTCTGCCGGTAGCGGTAGTGGTGTATATCTATGCACTTTTCGTCTTTATGCCAGAGATGCCGGAACCATTACGGGTTCTGAGTATCGCCCTGCCGATTGCTACCGTCCTTGCTCTGGCTGCGCAACGTTTACATTATTTCTCGCCGGAGGTGTAACCTTTTCGCACTCCGCGTATCATACAAATAGAGGAGCATACTAGTCAACTCCCCAAACAAACATTGTTAAACAATTAAAATTTTTAGTATTATGGAATATATACCTGATAATTTAGTTGGTATCATTGCCATTATTTTTATTTTTGGTTTGCCTATCGTCGTCGTTATCATGGTCTTCCTCAAGAAGATGAAGAAGGACCAGCAGCAGAAAGAGATTCGTCAACTTATTATTGAGAACAAGACGGATCCGGAAACGGCCAAACTGCTCATCGACGAACCGAAGAAAGCGCCAAAGCCCGGCACGATTGATCTCGGCACACTTCGCACCGCCTGCATGTTGCTCGGTGTCGGTCTCGGAGCAGGTATCAACTGGCTTGCGGATATTAGTACAAAAAGCATCTATTTTTGGCTCATCATCGCCTTCGGCGTCGGTATTGGAATGCTCTGTTCTTTCCTCGTAGAATTGCGCTTAGCAAAGAAACAGCACCCGACCGAGGATAACTGGAAAGAAGAATAACGTTCGTCTTCATACCGTTTGTTATACAAAAATAGGCCCGCTTCCGCGGGCTTGTTTTTGGTTTCTAAGGATCTTAGTTTGTGGTTGGGATGATCTCGGGATAAGCTGCCTTTGATCACCCTTTCAGCACCCATTGAGCACCCTTTGGGATCAGGTGGAGACCAGGTGGAGATCCTACATCGACCCAATCGCCAGGCATATCAGTCCTGCGAGGATGCCAACCATGCAGGCGACTTTCTTCCACGGATCTTCCTCTTTGAGGAAAAGCAATCCATACGCAAAGCCTATCACCGCCCCACCTCTTCGTATCGTACTCACTACCGCTATCAGACTGTCCGGATCCCGCAGCGCCAACATATACACATTATCGCTGATGATCAAAAACACCGAAATCAATCCTATCACCCACCATGCTCCCTTCAGCTCCAACCCCCAATTAGCTTGTTCCCTTTTTGCCCAATTAGCTTGTTCCCTTTTTGCCCTTATTCCTCTCTCAATTCCCCACACCACGAGCATCATCAGCGCCTGGTAGAAGGTATAATACACCTGCACGGCGTTATGGTCATAACTGCGCATCAGGTACTTGTCGTACAAGCCTGAACACGCCCCGATCAATATCGCCAACACCAGTGCCACATAATAGCGGCCCGCCGGAGTATGCCTGGTATTCCGAATAGTCTGTTTATTACGAAACGAGAACACAAACACCGTTCCTATCGCCAGACTCACACCCAGCCACTGCCAGCCGTTCAGGCGCTCCCCGAACAGCAGCAACGCACCCACCAACGTCCACATCGGCCGCGTCGCCTGCATCGGACTCACCACCGACAGCGGCAGGTGCTTCAACGAGATATATGCAAACACCCAACTGCTCAGCACGATCATCGACTTCACGACCACCAACCCGTGCGCCGCCAGATCCAGTTGCGGCACGTAGAACGGCGTAGCCGTCATCGTCTCCGGACACACCCGCGACAGCACCCACGGCACCGACAACAGCACCGTCGAGATACACACACTCAACGTCAGCACATCAATCACCCGGTTCTCCCGCAGCGCGATCTTCTTACTGATATCATAGCACCCCAGACAGAGGGCGGAGATGAACGATAAAACAATCCACATGTTTCACTCTTTCACAAAATAGTGCACAAAATTACTGCTTTTTCGCGATATGTGCAAATTTATTTGCATATATCAATATTTTTTTGTACCTTTGTGCCCGATTTTTGAATAGACCTATGCGTTATTTGATTTCCGGAGGGGGAACCGGAGGACATATTTTCCCCGCAGTCAGCATCGCGAACGCGCTGAAGGAACTCGATCCCGACGCGCAGATCTTATTCATCGGCGCCCTTGGACGCATGGAGATGGAGCGTGTTCCGCAAGCCGGCTATAAGATCGTCGGCCTGCCCGTACGCGGCTTCAACCGTGCCCAGCCTTGGAAGAACATCTCCGTACTCGCCGACCTCGCGAAGTCCATCCGCCAAGTGAAGAAGATCATTCGTGACTTCCGCCCCGACGTAGGTGTCGGTGTCGGCGGCTACGCCTCCGGTGCCGCGATGTGGGCCGCAGCCCGGATGGGCATACCTATCCTCCTGCAAGAGCAAAACGGCTTCGCCGGCGTGACCAATAAGATTCTCAAGAACAAAGCCGCGAAGATCTGCGTAGCCTACGAAGGCATGGAGCGCTTCTTCCCCGCCGATAAGATCATCCTCACCGGCAACCCCGTAAGGCAGAACCTGCTGCAAGGTGAAAGGAAGAAAGTGAAAGGTGAAAGGACTCTTCTTATCATCGGCGGAAGTCTCGGTGCCCGTACGATCAATAACGCCATCAAGGCCGCCCTGCCTACCCTCGCTGCTTCTGACATCCACGTCGTATGGCAGACAGGTAAGATTTATTTCGATTCGTGCAAAGCCGCATGGGAAGCAGCCGGAAGTCCGGCGAACATCGAGTGTCTGGATTTCCTTTCCGACATGCCCGACCGTTATGCCCAGGCTGACCTCGTGATATCCCGCGCAGGCGCTTCGTCCATCAGCGAGATATGCCTGCTCGGCAAACCCGCTATCCTCGTGCCTTCGCCCAACGTAGCGGAGGATCATCAGACGCATAACGCCATGGCCCTCGTGCGGAAAGATGCCGCAGTACTCGTCAAAGATGCAGATGCCGCAGAGCAACTGATCCCTACGGCTCTCGAACTGATACAAGACGATGCGCGTCTCAAGACCCTGCATACTAACGTCCTCACCCTCGCCCAGCGTGACTCAGCCAAACGTATCGCTGAAGAAGTGATAGCGCTCGCTAAACAGAAACAATAAACCTTCTAATATCATTATCTTATGAAAAAAGGAACGAAAATAACCCTCATCGTTTTGGGTTCTATCTTTGCCTTCATCGGCATCCTCTTCATCGTGGCAGACCTCATGCTCTCCAGCCTCCTTACCAAAGAGGTCAACAAAGCCCTGACCCAACTGCCGGGCTGCGAGGCCTCTGTCGGCGACATCGACCTGCGTTTCTTCAGCGGTACCGCCGATGTGACAGACCTTCACTTCGCCTATCGTGGTGAGCCTCTGAACGAGAAAGATACCGTCGCTCCTGGATTCATTGCCCACGTGGACCGCATCGCCGTAGGACGTATCCTCTACTCCTTGCTGCTCGACAAACAGATATATATCACCGATGTGCGCATCGTGCGCCCGGCAATGGAGTTATGGCTCGACGAGAAGCACCCGGAACTGTCCTTCCCGCAGTTCAAAGACACCACCCTTCGCCAAGGCGGCGAGTGGCTCAAGCGCGCAGAACTGGACAAACTGCATATCAAGAACGCTGCTTTCTCGCTCCATAGCCTGTCCTCCAAACTCGACCTGGCGGCAGACACTGTCGGCCTGACGGTCCATGACCTCGTCTATGACTCGACCTTCCATTATAACGACACCCTCTATGCTTTCTCGCTCGGCAATGCCCGCGTGCTGATGCCCGACGGCATGATACGCCTGGAGACCAGCGGCATCGAGCATGCTAACCAAGGTGAGCTGAAGGTCGGCCGTACCCGTATATGCCACACCATGCCGCGTAAGAAACTCGGCGACATCGTACGCGAACCCGTCACATGGATGGACATGACCATCGAGAGTGTCACCACGGCGCCGCTCAACCCCATCCACAAGGCGATGAACCAAGACTTCAACCTCGACCGTCTCACGGCTGTCGTAGCCTCCATGGATATCTTCCGCGACGAGCGTTATGCCCCGAAAGCACCGTTCGACATGCCGCAGAACATCCTGACCGCTATACCCGTCGTCTTCAACATCAAGCGTGTGAATGCCGGTATTCGCAAGATAGATATCGAGTTCGCCAGCACCAACGTCAACTGCGGTCGCCTGGCGCTCCGCGACATCCGCACCGCGGTGGATAATGTGACCAACAAACGCGGCGCAACCCTCTACGTGAGCGGTAACTGCCCGATCTCGAAGAACGGCCGCGCGAATGCGAAAGTGACCATGACCATGGATAAAGCTTGCCACTGGCTGCTGGACCTCCATACCACCAGCGTGGACATCGACTACCTCAACACCTTCGTTCGTCCGCTCGTAGGTATCACCGCCGACTGCCATATCGACACGCTCGACATGCACTATACCGGCGACGACCAGATCGCCAAAGGCACCTTCCGCATGCTCTACCATGGCCTGAAAGTACAGGTGCATGAGGAAGATGATATCCCCTATAAGATCGTGACCAAGAACGCCAAGACCTTCACCACCCTCGCCAACACCCTGCTGCCGAAGAGCAACCCGACGGCCGTGGATATCCGCCCGCGGGCATATGAGGTAGAGTGGAAGCGCGACGAGTGGAAACCCTTCCCGCTCTATATGTTCGGTCCGTGTATCGACGGTGTGAAGAAGACCTTCCTGCCGGGACTGTATGTGCATAAGCAGGTGAAAAACAAGAAGAAATAAGAACGAATGAAAGAACTGCTGCAGAACGCACAACATATCGTCATCTTCACCCACATGGCGCCTGACGGCGATGCCATGGGTTCGGCCCTCGCGCTCTATCACTGGCTCGGCGGGAAACCCGAAGTAATCGTTCCCAACGCCTTTCCGGCTTTCTTCAACTGGATGCCGGGCGCGGATCGGATTCATGTGTATGAGAAAGAGAAAGCGGCATGCGATACGATCATCGCGGCCGCGGACCTCTTTATCTGCACCGACTTCAACGACCCCAAGCGTATCGGACCCATGGGTGACAAGATGCTCGCGAACCCTTGCCCGAAGATCCTGATCGACCACCACCTCAACCCGACCGACTTCGCCGATGAGGTCCACTCCCACCCCGAAGCCTCGTCCAGTTGCGAGATCGTCTATCAGATTATTCGGACTACTCCGATTAATCCGATGAACCTGGATATCGCAACCTGCCTCTACACCGGCCTTATGACCGACACGGGCAATTTCAGCTTTAACTCTACGCGCGCAGAGTTATACGACATCATCGCCGAACTCTTACGCGCGGGCGTGCAGAAAGACGCCATCTACGATGCGGTCTTTAACCAGTATTCCGAGCACCGCGTTCGCCTTACCGGCTATGCCCTCTATCGTAAGATGCGTATCTACCCCGAGCACCACTTGGCGCTCATCACCCTCTCCGCCGATGAGTTGGACCAGTACCATTACCAAGTGGGCGACACCGAAGGACTGGTCAACATGCCGCTCCAGATCAGCGACGTCTATTACTCCGTCTTCATGCGTGAGGAACGCGCCAAACCCGGCACACCCAAGTCACGCATCCGTATCTCCTTCCGCTCGCAGGGAGACCGACCCGTCAACATATGGGCGAGCGAAGTCTTCCATGGCGGCGGACATGCCAACGCCTCCGGAGGTGAGATATTCGGCACTATCGGCCAAGCAGTACGACTCTTTGAACAAACATACAAAACATATCTGAAATGAAAAAAGTATTTTTAGTTGCAATCGCGGCATTGAGCCTCAACCTCATGGCTCAGGACAAACCGCTTATGACCATCAACGGTCAACCCGTCAGTGCAGAGGAGTTCCTCTACATCTATGAGAAAAACAACCAAGCAGGTGCTATCGATCCCAAGACCATGGACGAGTACCTCGACATGTTCATTAACTTCAAACTCAAAGTGGTAGAAGCTGAATCGCAAGGTATCGACACCACCGAGGCCTTCAAGAAAGAACTCAAAGGCTACCGTGCCCAAGCTACCCCGAAATACCTGCAGGATGCCGCAGCTATGGACAGCCTCGTAGAGATGAGTTGGCGCCATATGTCCAAAGACCGCCGCGCCGCACACATCGCCATCCAGTGCCCCGCAACAGCAGACAGTGCACAAACAGCCGAAGCACTCGCGAAGATCAACGAAGCCTATGAGCGTGTCACGATCGGCAAAGAGGTCATCAAAGGTAAAGGCCGCAAAGCAAAGAAAGTGCGTCAGCCGGTAGAAGCCTTCGCAGACGTAGCCCGCGCCATCAGCACCGACCCCTCTGTACAAGAGACCGGCGGCGAACTCGGATGGATCACTCCTTTCCGTTATGTCTATCCGCTCGAAGAGGCTGTGTATGGCACCGAAGTAGGAAAGATCAGTGCGCCCTTCCGTACCCAGTACGGCTTCCATATCGTGCTCGTTGAAGAAGAACGCGACCATAAAGAAGTCAAGGCCAGCCATATCATGAAGATGACCCCGCGTGGCGAAGGCGAAGACTCTATCGTAGCAGCCAAGAAAGCCCTCATCGACTCCATCGCCGCGATCGTCACTCCGGAGAACTTCGGCGAGGTAGCCAAGATCGAATCCGAAGACCGCGGCAGCAGCGCTCGCGGCGGTGACCTCGGTTGGTTCGGCAAAGGTATGATGGTCAAGCCCTTCGAAGATGCTGCTTTTGCACTCGAGGTAGGCCAGATCAGCAAACCCTTCCAGACCATGTACGGATGGCATATCATGTACAAAGAAGGTGAGCGTGGCATCCAACCCCTCGACTCTATCCGCAGCCAGGTAGAGCGCCAAGTACAACGCGACGAGCGTGCCAAAGAAGCCGATAAGAGTTTTATCCGCAAGACCCGCGCAGAGTACAATCTCCCGGCATCCATGACCGACGAAGAAGTCAAAGCCTATGCCGATGAGCACCTCGAGGCCAAGTATCCGGAACTGAGAAACCTCGTGCAGGAATACCACGACGGCATCCTGCTCTTCGAAGTATCGCTCCGTGAGGTATGGGATAAAGCTGCCAAGGACACCGCAGGACTCGAGCAGTTCTTCGCTGCCAACAAGAAGAAATACACTTGGGACGCACCCCACTTCAAAGGATGGTTGCTCCAGTGCAAAGATAAGAACAGCGCCAAAGCGGCTCAAGCTATCATCAAGAGTGCCGATCCGGACTCTGTAAAGAGCTACATCGCGCATCGCATCAACCAAGACAGCGTCACCTATGTCAAGGCACAGCGCGGTCTGTGGGAACAAGGCAAGAACGCAGCCGTAGATAAATACGGCCTCAAGATCAAGAAAGCCGAGTTTACCCCCAACGAGCAACTGCCCTACGTCGTATGCATAGGTAAGAAACTCAAAGCTCCTGCAACCTGGGACGATGAGAAAGGCAAAGTGACGACTGACTACCAAGACTTCCTCGAGAAAGCTTGGATCGAGAAACTCCGTGCGAAATATCCGGTAGTAATTAACGAAGACGTTTGGCAGAAGATTCGTAAGTGATAGATGCGGAAGTACGCGCCGTACATATTTATCGTAGGTTTGTTCCTCTGTCTTTACGGAGTGTTATATGAACGCCCCGTTCGTTGGGATTTAACGGACGACAAGCACTATAGTCTGAGTGAGGCCTCCAAGACCCTGCTCCGTGCCACCGATGCGCCTATCGAGGTAACCCTCTTGCTCGACGGAGACCTCAATGCCGGTTTCCGCCGACTCAAGAAAGCCACCGAAGAGACGATCGAAGAACTCGGCGTCTATGCCGACGTCGTAAAGGTGAAAGGTGAAAGGTTAAAGGTGAAAGGAGATTCTCTCGGTCTCTCGCCGATTATTATTCACGAGCGGGAGCAGAACGGTAAGACCGCGCAAACGACCGTCTATCCCTACGCCCTGCTTTCCTACAAAGGCAAACGGGCGGTAGTGACGCTTCTCAAGAACACCCGCGGCCTCAGCGGCGAAGAGAACCTCAACGCCAGCATCGAGCAACTCGAGTTCGCCTTCATGGAAGCGCTCCACTTGCTCACGCAGTCCGAGACACCGCGGGTAGCCATCCTCGAGGGACACGGCGAACCCGACGAAGCGCATACTTATGACCTCATGTCGGCCCTTAGTAAGTACTTCGCTGTAGACCGCGGAGCCATAGCTTCGGACTCTATCGATGCCCATATTCTCGACGGCTATCAAGCCCTCCTCATCCTCGCCCCGCAGACCGCCTTTTCCGACGCCGAGCGGTTTATCATCGACCAGTATATCATGCGAGGCGGTGCCGTCCTCTGGGCCCTCAATGGTGTACAACTGAGTGAAGAAGTCTTACAAAAAGAAGGCTTCACTCCTATCATCCCTCTGGACCTCGGACTGACCGACCTGCTCTTCCGCTATGGCGTGCGCATCAACCCAGCCCTCGTGCAGGACGTCCAGTGTCTGCCTATCCCCGTGAATGTGTCCTCCGACGCCGAGCATCCGAACTTCCAACCCATGCCTTGGACCTATGCGCCCTTGCTGCTCACCAGCCAAGGATCGCCCATCACCAAGAATATGGGACAAGTCATGAGTACCTTCGTCAGCCCCATTGATGCCGTTGGCGGAGAAGATGGCATTGAGAAACGCATCCTCCTGGCTACCAGCACCGCCAGCCGTGTCACCGCGACACCCGGCGAGGTGAACCTGAACGATATGAATCCCGATATGTCGGAGTTCAAATACCAATACGTCCCGGTGGCTGTCTCCCTCGAAGGAACCTTCACCAGTGCCTATGCCCACCGCATGGTGCCCGAAGGCGTCCTGACCGACGAACCCATCCGCAAAAACGGCGTACCTACCCGCCAAGTAGTCATCGCCTCCGGAAGCATCGTCATCAACGAGCTCCAGAAAAACCAAGCCCTGCCCATGGGCTACGACCGCTACAGCGGCATGCAGTTCTCCAACCGTGACATAGTCGTTAACGCCGTACTCTGGCTCACCGACGCCGAAGGACTCATCGCCCTCCGCGAGAAAGACATCGCCCTGCGCTTACTCAACGACAAGCGCGCACATGACGAACGAATGAAGATCCAACTAATAAGCACCATCAGCCCCGTCGCCATCTTGGCTCTCATCGGTGGCATAGTGTTTGTTATAAGAAAACGTAGATATGAGAAATAAAGCATTTATAGTTCTTGCTCTTTGTGCTTTGCTCGTTGTTCCGGCAAAGGCACAAGAGTTATTGAATTACCCGCTCGACACTATCAACGGGGAAGAGGTGTACCGTTATCAAGTGGAACGCGGCATAGGTCTGTATCGCGTCGGAGTCAACTTCGATGTACCGCAGTCCGAGATTCTTCGTCTCAACCCGCAACTACGCGAACGCGGACTCCACTTCGGCGAAGTCATCCTCCTGCCGACCAAGCGCCCGGTAATCATGCAGTCAAAGGCGAAAGTCCTCGAGACGGTTGTCACTGAGACAGTAGTGGTTCCGGAAACTCCGAGTACTTCGGAAGACCACTTCACTACCGAAACCCTCTCGGTGGCTTCCCTTGCCACAGACTCGCTCGCTGCAGATAGTCTTGTGCCCGACACCCGTCGTGTCGTTGAACTGGCAATCCTCTTGCCTTTTGAGAGTCGTCAGACTAAACGCAGCACCAACGCCGAGCGTATGATGGAGTTTTACCAAGGCGCACTCCTCGCCATCCATGACCTGCAGAACGACAGCATCCTCTACCGTCTACGCGTCTACGACAGCGAGCGGAGCGAACGTCGTGTGGCTGCCCTCTGCGACAGTACGGACTTAGACAGCGTCAAAGCGATCCTCGGACTCGTGTACCCCATCCAGATAGAGCGAATGGCCACATGGTGTAGGCAACACCAAGTACCGTTGCTCCTGCCCTTCAGCGATGATCTCGAACTGGAGAACTATCCCTATGTGCTCCAATTCAACTCGACGGACGAGCAGGAAGCGGACAGCCTCTGCGCATGGATCAAGAAACGTCATGCACATTGTGTGGCAGTCGAAGTACGAGACGAAGACCTCTCGGCATCCGTCCGTACCCTCCGTAAGCAGATGCGGGTACGAGGTATACCCTGCACCGCCATGGGCTTGCACGATTTAATGATGGACTCTGTGGCCTATGCCCTCGATCCGGAAAGAGAGAACGTCATCCTGTTGCACAGCGATCGTTATCAGTTAGTACGTTTGGCTATCCCCCATATCGTCAAACTGCAAGAAGAAGGCTATCGCATCCGTCTTATCAGTCACTTCAGTTGGACCAAAGAGGATCTGGGTGTCCCGGTCGTATATACCTCGCTATTCTCGAGCAACGCGAGCCTCGAGGCCTATGATGCACAATGGAGAACCTATTTCTCGGAAGAACATGTATCCGAAGCGCCGCGTTACGACCTGCTTGGCTATGACCTCATGCAGGCCCTCGTAGCATGGCTCAACGGCGAACAAACCCATACTGGCCTCCAATCATCTATCCGCTGGCAACAAGTGGGACAAGGTGGATACCAAAACGCATGCGTAGAAGTAGTCACATATTAACCCTTGTCTGCCTGCTACTCGCCGCACTCGGCGCACAGACCCTACAGGCCCAACCCCGCTTGCGCGCTCGGGAGTTCTACCTCGGTGTGCACGGTGGTGTGACGGCCAGTTCGGTGCTATTCAATCCTGCCGTATCGAATATGACGCCGATAACAAACGCCTGTGTGCTCGGCGGCAACGGAGGAATCACCTTCCGTTATGCCGGACATAAATACTGTGCCTTCCAGATGGAACTCAACTACGTACATCGTGGCTGGGCGGAGAAAAACGCGGCCGGCGACCATTATGAGCGCAACCTCCATTATGTGAACGTGCCTATCCTCATGCACCTGAACTTCGGTAGCCGAACCTGCCGCTGGATTTTTAACCTCGGTCCGCAACTCGGCTACTGCGTCAAGGATGAAGGCAACAAAGGAGTCCTCGTTAACGGTCTTGGACAGACAGAATACCAGCCTATTGACCACCCCTTCTACTGGGGATTAATGGCCGGCACCGGAGTCTCCTTCCCTACCGTCCGCGCTGGCATCTATGAGATTGAGGCACGCTTCGAATATGCCTTTGGAGGGGTCTTCGGCACTTCCCTTACGGACCACTTCGCCATGGCAAGCCCTATGGACCTGAGTGTGAACTTCGTATGGATGTGGCCCATCAAAAAGAAAACAAAAATACAATGATATGAAAACAAATTATGAAGTGCGTTATGCGTCGAACCCGACGGACGCAAAGAGTTATGACACTACTCGTCTCCGCAAGGATTTCCTGATTGAGCATGTGTTTGTGAAAAATGAAGTGAACATGGTCTACTCCATGTACGACCGCATGATTGTCGGCGGTGCAATGCCTGTAGGCGAGACCCTGCTGCTCGAAGCCATCGATCCGCTCAAAGCACCGTTCTTCCTCACCCGCCGTGAGATAGGTATCTTCAACGTCGGCGGCAAAGGTCGCGTCATAGCCGGTGACAAAGTGTTCGAACTCGACTATAAAGAAGCACTGTACCTCGGTCGCGGTGACCGCGAGGTGAAGTTCGAGAGCCTTGACGCTAACAAACCCGCCCTCTTCTATTTCAACTCCACCACCGCGCACTGCACCTACCCAGACAAGAAGGTGACGAAAGCCGATGCAGTGGTAGCCCACATGGGTAGCCTGGAGATGAGCAACGAACGCGACATCAACAAGATGCTCGTCAATCAGGTGCTGCCTACTTGCCAACTGCAAATGGGTATGACCGAACTCGCGACAGGTAGCGTATGGAACACCATGCCGGCTCACGTCCACAGCCGCCGCATGGAAGCTTACTTCTATTTCGAGGTACCCGAAGAGCAAGCCGTTTGCCACTTTATGGGCGAAGTCGAAGAGACCCGCCACATTTGGATGAAAGGCAACCAAGCGGTTCTCTCGCCCGAGTGGTCCATTCACTCTGCCGCAGCCACCCACAACTACACCTTCATCTGGGGTATGGGCGGTGAAAACCTCGACTATAGCGATCAAGATTTCAGTAAAATAACAGACCTCAAGTAATATGAAGAACTTATTTTCATTGGAAGGCAAGAACGCCTGGGTAACCGGCGGATGCTACGGAATTGGTTTTGCCATCGCGAAAGCTTTCGCGCAAGCCGGTGCAGATAACATCATCTTCAATGCCCGTAGCCAAGAGGCGATCGATAAAGCCTATGAACTCTATCGCGCCGAAGGCATCACCAACGCGCATGGCTATGTATGCGACGTGACCGACGAGAAAGCTGTCAAAGCCCTTGTGGAGCAAATCCACGCAGAGGTAGGTCCGATTCATATCCTCGTTAATAACGCCGGCATCATCAAGCGTATCCCGATGCACGAAATGAAGCGTGAGGAGTTCCAACAGGTGATTGATATTGACCTCGTGGCGCCGTATATCGTCTCTGCAGCTGTGTTGCCGGAGATGATGGCAAGGCGCGAAGGCAAGATCATCAACATCTGCTCGATGATGAGCGAGTTGGGCCGCGAGACCGTGAGTGCCTACGCTGCCGCGAAAGGCGGTCTGAAAATGCTGACCAAGAATATCTGCTCGGAGTACGGGGAGTACAACATCCAGTGCAACGGTCTTGGCCCGGGTTATATTGCTACGCCGCAGACGGCACCGCTGCGTGAGCCGCAGCCGGATGGCAGCAAGCATCCCTTCGATGCATTCATATGTGCCAAGACCCCTGCCGGCCGTTGGTTAGAAGCCGATGAACTCGGTGCTCCTGCCGTCTTCCTCGCTTCGCACGCTTCGGACGCAGTCAACGGACAAATCCTGTATGTAGATGGCGGTATTCTCGCCTACATCGGCCGTCAGCCGAAGTAATGAATGAGAGAAAGATGAAAAAGTACTTGTTTATCATATTCGCCCTCTTGAGCCTCACCGCGTGTCATAAAGAGACCGTTCAGCCGAAGGTATTCGGTCGCTATGTACCGGAGCGCAAGGATGACTTCGCGTGGGAAAACGAGTATGCGGCTTTCCGCATGTACGGACCTGCCCTCAAGGCCGAGAATCCTTCGAACGGTGTAGATCTCTGGCTCAAGGCTTCGCCGGAACTCATCGTGGATAGTTTCTATTACCGCGAGCATGTCCTCGGTCTGCCGTACCATATCAACTACGGCAAAGGTCTCGACTGTTACAAAGTCGGTCATACCTGCGGCGCCGGAGGACTTATCGTGCTGGCGAACGACACTACTTATATCGGAGGCCCCTATGACCGTTGGACTATCCTCGAGCAGACACCCGAGAAGTTCGTCTTCCGTCTGGAATATGACAGCCTGCTCGTAGCCGGACATATCCTCCAAGAGACAATCACCATCACCGCCGAAGCCGGTGAACCGATGAACCGCGCAGAGGTGGTACTGACCGGAAGCTATGACGGAGAACTGCTTGTCGGAGGCGGTATATACATGCACGATACAATCGACCACTTCGAGGTGTATGAAGAATTGGGTACGGTCTATTACGAAGAGGATGCGCTGAGCGACAAGACGGCGGCGCAGATGAACTACGACTTTAACGGCAGCACTTCGCAGGGACGTATTTACCTCACTGTCCGCACACCCGATGCTACCGTCACCGACATACAGGACGGAAACTTGATAGCTGTAAAGGACTACCAACTCGGCGATACATTGACCTATTTCTTCGGGGCAACCTGGAGTGAGTGGAAAGAAAAATAACACGCAACAATGACCTATCTGATTATTCGATTGGCGACACTTGGTAATGTGGCAATGACGGTACCCGTGATTGCTTCCCTCAGCCGTCGCTATCCGAATGATCGATTCATTGTAGCAAGTAAGAAAAAACTCGGGGCGATGTTCGCTTCCATGCCCAACGTGGTGTTTTGGGAAGTGGACAACCACCTCAACTGGCGCGGAGTATGGCGCCTATGGCGACACTTGCGGCACGAAGCCGATGCCGTCATCGACCTTCAGGATGTCCTTCGCACGCGGGTCTTTGACCTGTTCATGCTCCTGAGCGGCAAGCATGTCACGCGCATCCGTTATGGTCGCATCCGCAAGCACTTCATCACCGTATGGGGCATTGGTAGCAGAAACCTCCCGACGGAGTTCGATCGCTACGAAAATACTTTCCGCCGCGCCGGACTGGAGACCGATAGAGACTTTGAAGCCATCAAGATCAACCGCGCCGCAGCACAGACAATCGAAGAACAATTCGGACCCAAAGAAGGACGATGGATTGGACTCGCGCCCTTCGCCAAATCGCGCTCGAACATGCTGCCCTACCGCGTCACCAAAGACATCATCGAGCGCTTGACGCAAGATCCCGACACACGGGTGTTCCTCTTCGGAGCAGGCGCAGTAGAATGTGAGATGTTACGCCAGTGGGCGTCCGTCTTCCCGCGCACCACAAGCGTCGCCGGGCAACTCAAACTGGAGGAAGAACTGGAGCTCATGCGCCAACTCGAGGCGATGATCTGCATGGATAGTGCGAACCAGCACCTCTCGAGTCTTGTGGGCCTTCGCGCCATCAGTGTATGGTGCGCAACCCACCCGCTGATAGGCTTCGCCGGATGGAAACAACGCCGCGAAGATATTATCCAGCGCAACGACTTACGATGCCGTCCCTGTACCTGTCACGGCACCAACCACTGTCGGTATGGCAACTACGCCTGCCGACAGATTGAAGCAGAAACAATAATACAACAACTATATGAGTAAAATTATTTCATTAGCGAACCAAAAAGGAGGCGTCGGAAAAACGACTACTTCTATTAACTTGGCAGCCGCCCTGGCTCATCAAGGCAAACGCGTGCTACTCATCGATGCCGACCCGCAGGCGAACACTTCGTCGGGTCTGGGAGTCGAGATCAAAGAACTGGACAACACGATCTACGAGTGTCTGGTGAATGGTATCGACCCGCACACTGCTATCGTGGAGACCAATACTAAGAACCTCTGGCTCATCCCGAGTCATATCGACCTGGTAGGCGCTGAGATAGAGATGTTGAACCTTGAGCACCGCGAGACGCTCCTCAAGCGCGTCCTGGAACAGATTCGTGATAACTACGACTACATCCTCATCGATTGCAGTCCGTCCCTCGGTCTGATCACTGTTAACGCCCTCACGGCCAGCGACAGCGTCATCATCCCGGTACAATGTGAGTTCTTCGCCCTCGAAGGTATCGCCAAACTGCTGAACACCATCAAGATCATCAAGTCCAAACTCAACCCGGCCTTGAAGATCGAAGGTTTCCTGTTGACGATGTATGACAACCGCCTGCGCCTCAGCAACCAGGTATATGAAGAGGTGAAGCGTCACTTCGGCGACCTCGTGTTCAACACCGTCATCGCCCGCAATGTGCGCCTCAGCGAAGCGCCCTCGCACGGTGTCTCCGTCCTAGATTATGACCCGTCGTCAAAGGGTGCGCAGAACTACACCTCCTTAGCCAAAGAACTTATTAAACGACAATCCTTATGAAAAAGATGACAGGACTCGGACGAGGCCTCGATGCACTCATCGACACCTCGCATGTAGATACCAACGGCGGCAGCTCTATCTCGGAGATCGAACTCGCGAAGATTGTAGCGAACCCTGACCAGCCGCGCCGCACCTTCGATGAAGAGGCGCTGCAAGAGTTAGCCGACTCCATCCGCGAGCATGGTGTCATCTCGCCTATCACGCTGCGAGACAACGGTGACGACACCTATATGATCATCGCCGGTGAGCGCCGCTTCCGCGCAAGTAAGATGGCGGGCTTGGAGCGTATCCCCGCGTATATCCGCACCGCCAAAGATGAGCAGGTCATGGAGTGGGCCCTCATCGAAAATATCCAGCGTGAAGACTTGGACGCTATCGAAATAGCCTTGGCTTACCAACGCCTCATGGATGACTATAACCTCACGCAGGAGCGTATGTCCGAGCGCGTAGGCAAGAAGCGCGCAACGGTAGCCAACTACCTCCGTCTGCTTAAACTGCCGGCAGAGATACAAGTCGGTATCAAAGAGCACAAGATCGACATGGGCCATGCTCGCGCCATCCTCGGCACACCTTCGGCAGAACGTCAGTTAGCGCTCTACCAGCGTATTCTGCGCGAAGGACTCTCCGTGCGTCAAGTGGAAGCGCTCGCGCAAGAAGGAAAGAAAGAGAAGAAACCCGCCAAACCGACCCTCAACCCCTACGATGAGTTGCAGAACGAACTGAGCGCCAAGCTTGGCCATAACGTGAAGATTCAGGCCGGTAAACTCATTATTCGTTTTGCCGACAACGACGAATTAGCCGATATTATTGCGAAAATCAGTTGAAACGTTGGCTCTACATAGTACTGATGATACTTCCGCTCTTGGCGCAAGCCCAGCAGCAAAAAGAGGATAGCACCTTCTACAAGAAACCCGATGCCATTAAGGCGGTCTGGTTAGGGGTCATATGCCCGGGAGCAGGACAGATATACAACAAATCCTACTGGAAGTTGCCTATCGTGTATGGCGCCTTCATGGGTTGCGGCTATGCCATCAATTGGACCCAGAACCGCTATTCCAATTACAAAATGGCTTACCTCGACCTCTACAACGATATCCAAGCAGGTACGGTAAGTGAAGACCCCTCGAAGAGTTACATCGCCGTTATACCGGATGGCTATAACCTGCAGCGCGTAGGCGGGGCGAATACTTGGGTGAAGACGCTCGACAACAGGCAGCAGATTTTCCGGCGCTACCGCGACTACTCGATCTTGGCTGTCGTGATTGTCTATGCCCTGTCCCTCATTGATGCGTACGTAGATGCCCAATTGTTTGATTATGACATATCGCCTGATTTATCCCTCAATATCGAACCGCAGATTTATTATGACTATCAGCACCAACAGAGCGCTGAATTAAAATTAGCTATACAGTTTTGAAAAAGATCTTATTCATACTTCTATCCCTCTGCTGCCTCACCGCGATGCAGGCGCAAGAGGTAGTAACGGACAGTATTGCCAAGGACTCCACGGATGTAGAGTCGCTGGAGTTAGTGCCTATGCAAGTCGCCGACAGTGTGCCTGCTGACACCGTTGTGTTGGCAGATACCATCGTTGAGCCAATCCCGCCTTTCTATCTCTCGTGGAGTGACAGCGAGCTCTCGGATATCGAGATGCGTTCCTTAGAATGGAGTCTTAGATGGCTCGACACGACGGACTGCGTCGCCTTGCACGATACGGTCACTCTTCCCGACTCTGTCTATAAGGCGCGTCTGCAAGCCTTGCCTTGCGTCATTGAGTTGCCGTATAACGAACGCGTACGGGCCTTCATCTTGCGCTACGTCAAGCATAAGCCTAAGCAAGTAGCACGCCTCATGCGCATGAGCGAGTATTATTTCCCGATTTTCGAGGAAGCCCTCGCGCGCTATAACCTACCGTATGAACTGCGCTGCGTGCCTATCATCGAGTCGGCCCTCAATCCCATAGCCCGCTCGCATGCCGGTGCTGCAGGTCTGTGGCAGTTCATGCCGGCTACCGGTAAACTGTTCGGATTGGAGATCAACTCGCTCGTGGACGAACGAATGGATGTGATCAAAGCCACCGACGCTGCCTGCCGCTTCCTCAGCAGCATGTACAATGTCTACCAAGATTGGAACCTCGTCATCGCCGCCTATAACTGCGGCAGTGGCAATGTCAATAAAGCCATCCGTCGTGCCGGTGGAAAACGCGACTTCTGGTCGATTTACCCGTACTTGCCCTTGGAGACCCGCAACTACGTACCTATCTTCATCGCCGCCAATTACGCGATGAACTACGGTCAGGAGCATGGTATTTGCAAGGCACCGATAGAGAATAAATCGATGATCACTGATACGATTCGCACTACGCAGCGGTTGCACTTGCAACAGGTGAGTGAGAACCTCTATATCAGCATGGATGAACTGCGCCGCCTCAACCCGCAGTACTCGCGCGACATCCTCCCCGGTGGCACTCCTTACGCGCTGTGCCTGCCGTCCGACAAAGTAGGATTGTTTATTGACCAGCAAGACTCTATCATTGCCTACAAAGCAGACAGCCTCATCAACAACCGCCGTGCAGAGATAGACATGGCAAAAGTCACTTCTATCAACGGAGCTTATCGTGCCAACGGTATCACCTATTATAAGATAAAGCGAGGCGACACACTCGGCGGCATTGCGAAGCGCTTCCACTGTTCGGTTAAGCAACTCAAGCAATGGAACAAACTGAAGAGTGACAACATTCGGGAAGGTCAGAAATTAAAAATCTGCAAGTAATGGCTGAGATAGAGAAGGTATATTACTCGCTACGCGAAACCGAACAGGAGACAGGAGTTCCTGCCACCACGCTGCGGTATTGGGAAAAGCAGTTTGATGAACTCAACCCGCGTAAAGACGGGCATGGTAACCGCTACTACACGCGAGCCGATCAAGAAATCATCAAGCATATTAAGTATATCCGCGACGAACTGAAGATCACGCGCATCGAAGCCATCCGCAAAGAACTCAAAGGCAACCACAAGAAATCCGATGAACGCCAAGCGGCACTGGAAATCCTGCTGCGCGTCAAAGAGGAACTATGTGCCATCCGCAAAATGATTAAGTAACATGACCAAAGAACGCGATGTGGTATTAGACATACTCCGGGCATTGGCGATCCTTATGGTAGTCACGGTGCACACCTGGTCTTTGGCGCGTATCGATGCGAATGCATATCCGGTGTTGAGCGTCGTATACGCCTGCTTTCATCGCTGCGGTGTTCCGCTGTTCGTGATGATCTCCGGCGCGCTGCAACTATCCGCACCCGTCCGGCCCTTAGGAGAATTCTACAAAAAACGTTATCTACGTATCCTTATTCCGTTCTTTATCTGGAGCGCAATAGTGTATACTCTGTCGTGTCTGGCCGGCAAATATCCGGATATTCATTCGCTGAGCGACGGAGTGCTATGCTATATCCCGTATATGCTCACCAATCGCATCAATGAGGCCTATTGGTTCATCGGCCTGATCGTCGCGCTCTACGCCATAACGCCTTTCTTGCAGCGCACCTTGCAAGCCTGCAGCCGCAACGAACTGATTGGTATCTGTGTTGTATGGCTTTGCTACGTGCTCTTAAGACGTTTCTATCCCTCGCTCTATTTATTGGAATATACGTCCCGACTGACGTATTTCTTGGGATTTTATATTCTGGGCTACCTGCTCTATAGAGAATGGGGAAAACGCTTGACGGCGAAGCCGAACGCCGTCATTCGCGCAATCAGCGACTGCAGTTATATGACCTACCTGATGCATATGGTGTTTATTACGCCGTTCTATATGCTGGTTGGTTTTTCGGGAGCAACCGCACCCATGTGGCTCCTCATGCTCATGCCTATCAGCACGAGCATACTCGTGGTGGCAATATGTACGTTTGGCGGCGTATTGCTCAAAAAGATACTGCCTATATATCGTTATTTAGGAATTAATTGATATACATATGAAAATAGATTGGAAGAAAATAGCGCCCTACTTGGTCGCACTAGTCGTTTTTATTGGCTTTGCTGTGCTCTACTGCAGCCCGCTCTTGGAAGGCAAAGTGCTCTATGCCGGCGATACGATGAACTGGCAAGGCGCTGCCAATGAAGCCCTTGAATACCGTGCCAAAACTGGTGAGACGACATGGTGGACAAACTCAATGTTCGGAGGTATGCCTACCTATCAAATCACGGGAAGAATGCCGTCAGGCGAAATTCGTTACTTCCTTAATGAGGTTTTATGTTTGGGATGTAATAACGGAGCCGAAGCCATAGGTTTGATTTTTGCATATTTCTTTGGGTTCTTCCTGATGCTACTCTGCTTTGGCGTGAATCCATGGCTCAGTATAGTCGGTGGTATGGCGCTGGGACTCAGCAGTTATTTCTTTATCATTATTCCTGCCGGGCACATGACCAAAGCTGCTGCTATCGGTTTTTTAGTTCCTATCATTGGTGGCTTCTATGCAATCATGCGTCGCAAATACTGGTTAGGCATTCCTATAGTCCTACTATACGGTTATGTGGGTATCACTTCCCATCCGCAGATGAGTTATTACATCGCCATGCTGATTGGTGTGATGGCTTGTGCAGAGTTGTATATCCATATCCGCGATAAACAATGGAAGGAATTAGGCATATCGGTCGGCATTCTGGTTCTGTGCTTAGGACTGATCTTAGGTACTAAATGGAGTTGGATGGAGATGAACAACTCCTATCTGAAGCAGACCATGCGTGGCGGACATAGCGAACTCACTAAGCAAGCAGAGAATGCCCCCGCAGAAGGTCTTGACCTCAAATATGCTACTGATTGGAGTTACGGCAAAGGCGAAACGATGACGCTCCTTATCCCGAACTGGGAAGGCGGCGCCAGCGGATACAATGTCGGCAAAGACTCAGAACTATGCAAAGCGCTCCGCAAACAGGGTGTGTCGAAACGCGATGCGGAGCAGTTCTGCGAACATGCGCCTACCTATCGAGGAGAGAAGATGTTTACCTCCGGAGCCGTGTATGTCGGTGCCATTATCTGCTTCCTCTTCCTGCTCGGCTTACTCATCGTACCTGGTCCGTATAAATGGGCGCTCCTCTTCGCTACAATTATGTCTATCTTCCTCGCCTGGGGCAAGAATATGATGTGGCTCACGGAGCTGTTCTTCAACTATTTCCCGATGTACAATAAGTTCCGTGCCGTAGAGTCCATCCTCGTAGTTGCAGAGATCACCATGCCATTACTCGGTTTCATGGCGCTCCAGCGCATCGTATCCGGAGAAATAGAATGGAACAAACTGCGCCCGAACCTCCTCATCGCCGGAGGCATTACCGCCGGCATATGTCTTTTTGCCGCACTTTTTGCCGGCAGCTTTGATATGACCAGCAGTTACGACGTGCAGTGGAAAGGCCAGATGCCGCAGTGGGTTTATGACGCAGTCTTAGACCAGCGCGTAGCGATGGCAAAAGCCGATGCATGGCGTAGTTTGCTCTTCGTCCTCTTAGGCTGCGCGCTTATCTATTGGTACGCATGGCAGAAACAGAAAGAAGACAAGCCGACTTGGTCGTACGTCCTCTATGGAGGTATGCTCGTACTCATTCTCGCGGATTTGACGCCGGTTAACAAGCGTTTCTTCAATAACGATAACTTTGTTAAGCAGAAAGAGAGCGATGCATTCTTCAAGATGCAACCGTGGGAAGAGGAGATTCTCCAAGATAAGAGTCTCGATTATCGCGTTTTGAATCTCAATACAAACACTTTCAACGACGCGCGAACCAGTTACCGTCTCAAATCCATCGGTGGCTACTCTGCTGTTAAGTTACGTCGCTACCAAGACCTTATTGACGAGCATATCTCGAAGATGAACTGGAACGTACTCAACATGCTCAACACCAAGTATATCGTCACTCGTCAAGGCGTATACCCCAACCCCGATGCGATGGGCAATGCGTGGTTTGTTAACGAGGTGCTTTTTGTACCTACGCCCGACGATGAGAGTGCAGCGCTCAATACGCTTGATCTGACTAAGTCCGCTGTGGCTGATGAGCAATTCCGTGAAGTACTGACATGCGCGCCGCAACCCAACGAGAACGATGAGATTGTATTGACGGAATACAAGCCTAACGCACTCACCTACTATGCGAAGAATGCCAATGACCGCATAGCGGTCTTCTCCGAGATCTATTATCCGGAGGGATGGCATATCTATGTCGATGGAAAAGAGATCGCCCTCGGACGTGTAAACTACATCCTCCGCGCCGCTGTTATTCCGGCCGGCGAACATACGATCACAATGCAATTTGTGCCGACAGCGCTAACTCTCGATAAATGGAGTTATGCTTGCGTTATATTGCTTCTGCTAATATGTGTAGGAAGCCTGACTTGGCCGTTATGGGGACGCCTTTTATGAAAGGAAGCCAAGTAAACCGCGCGTCACATTCGCACGGAACAGGACGAGTTTCCATCCTTTAACGGGGTGGAAACTTATTGTATAGCCGCAAAGTAATACAATTGTTCCGCACCATTTAATGAATTCAGAGAACAAACGTTTATAATATTTTCCCTTACCTATCGCGAGTGTGCGTTGCCGCTCGCTGATACCTATTTGGGTGGTTAATCGATTGAAGTAGTCAGGCTCTAATTTGGTTTGAGGGATAATATGATGTAGGACCGGTGTTGGCAGATATAGCACCTGCATACCCAATGCCTGCATCTTATCGAAGATATCTTTCTCCTCCGATCCCATAAGGTTTCCTCCTTTGCGCCCCAACGCCGTATTAAACAAGCCGACTTTATCGAAAACCTCTTTGCGATATGCTGCATTCCCGCCTCCGGGATAACGTCCTTTCGGATACTCGCGCACCTTATCGCCATAGTTCATCCAAGCCGTCAATAAAGCCTTCGTATAAGGCGTCATCCAACTCGGCTCTTCTGTCTCGTACAACGGCTCAATCGGACCTCCGCAAGCCATAGTCTCGGGGTGCATGGCAAACCACTCCGCATAAGTCCGAAGATACCATGTATCTACCAGCGCATCATCGTCAATATAGACTATGACTTCTCCTTTCGCCTCCTTGATGCCCTTATTCCGCGCAGCAGAGAGTCCCTGCTCCGGTTCTAACACATAGCGGAAGTTCACATCTTTATGCGCTTTAGCAAAAGCCTCGCATATCTCTCGCGTATTATCCGTGCAGTTATTATCCACAAGCACGATCTCATATTCGCTCTTCGCTAGATCGTTCTTGGCGACACTCTCCAGCAAATTACCGATATACTTTGCCCGGTTATATGTACATATGATTGCCGTTAACATGGTTCTGCTCTGTTAATTAAGACATCATAGAAGGTACCCGTTCTATTGATATCAATGCCATATTGCTCGAACTTATAAGTCAGTTTATGAATAGATGATAATTGAGTCACCAATTTATAAGATTCAGCACTATAGGGCTTAGATAATAATTGGATAAGATAATCCATTTTATACCAATAAACAAATGGCATATTCTCCAATGATTTCCTGTTAGCTTCTGATGCTTCAAATGCTATTGTAAAGAAGAGATGTATGATGCTATATGAAATCAATTTGTTTTCATGAGCCCAATATTCATAGTGTAAGGACAGCACATCATTGATAACCGGATGATTTGCGCAAGCAGATATAAATGGAGATTCTACTTTAATCGCGCTTCTTCTTTCTGTACTAAAACAGAATATATCTGCATTTTGAATATACTCCGGCAACACGTCTGTGAGTAAAATGGTTGCATCAATCCAAGTTCCTCCATATTTTTGGAGCAAAGCTAAGCGGATTATATCAGCAAATTGAGTGTGCTTGATTATTCCCTTATCATGCTTTTCGCAAATGTATGTAGGGAGAGACACATAATCTTGTAGATTATTTTCATCAATCACAACGACTTCATTATCCCCTGCATATTTTCTCATCGAAGAGATACATCTCTTGACAAGCAGAGGTGCTTTTTCTTCTCCCTGCCACCAACAAGTCCATATTATCTTTGCTTTCGGAGATAATTCACTATTCGGATTCGACTTGCAAGCATACTTATAACGCAGCAAATATTCATAAGCACCATAACGGGCACAAATATCCTGAACCTCAGCATTCGGCTTAAGCCATTGCTTAAACTTATGCCACATAGCAACTATACCTATTTGCCTTGTGCGCTGCAATATGTTCATTGTATTAACAATTTATGGTTTAACATTATTCGTCTAAAAATGTAATTTTTGCTTCATGCGTCGCTCGCTTATCTTCTGGGGGAATTTGCATATAATCGCCGTAAAGTGTTGTTAAATAAGCATCAGGATCATGAGGCGCATAAAATAAATGCCCCTCAAACATAATCTCAGTTAATGGAAATATGTCTTTTTCCGCTATATGATTATACGAAAGCCAACCATAAGTATGCCCCCATTGATGAGAGTGAAATAATTTTGTCCATAGTCGACACACTCCCACACAAAATATTGCAGGCACGTAGCATAGATATCCTAAAAATTTCTCTATGAATCTATCATTATAATGGCGCATTCCTCTAAGACATCGTATATATACAAAATCGATACTATTTTTAAGGCGTTGCGAAACAACTTCTTCTACTGGAATTAAATCTACAAATATACCCCTTTCCTTCATTCGTTTACATCCAGGATCCTCAAAAATGGAATTTTTATCACGTACTTTGCTAATAATTAAGTGATGATTCATATCAAGTGTTATATCTTGATAACACATATTATCAGGCAATTCTGATTGAAGTATCTGACGTATTCTAGGAATATCCTTCCATAATACATTAATATCTAAATCGTCATCCCAAGGAATAAATCCTCTATGTCTAACAGCCCCTAGAAGCGTTCCTCCTTCTAACCAATACTCAATGCCATGCTTGCGAAAAATCTTATCTATCTCAAGCAGAATATCCAACATCCGTAATTGTGCTTTGCGGAGGGTGGATCCTTCTGGATTATATTTTCGTAAATCCTCCATTATTTATTCTCTTCGCGCAGACGAATCAGTGTTTCATTAATCAACGTGCTACTGGTACCTTTTGTGTATGGGAAATAGACTACTTTTGCTCCAACTTCAGCAAGATCCTTTTCTATCTTATTCCACTTGTCTGTGCCCTTCCAATCGTCGCCTACAAACATGACATCAAAATGGTACTTCTTCCAGGCACCAAGTTTGTCCATATTCTCCTGCGTAACAACTTCATCCACGTATTTGATAGCACCCACTATCTCTTTACGTTCCTCAAACGGAATAACAGAACGCTTGCCTTTATACTCTACCAAATCATCCGTCGAAACGCCTACTATCAGATAGTCGCATTGTTCTTTAGCTTTACGCAACAGATTCAGATGACCGATATGAAACAAGTCATACACGCCCGTAGTATAACCAACCTTAATCGGATCTACCATATTCAGGAACTCCTCCAAGCAATACAATAACCATTTTTGATTTCCTGTCAGCGAAGCCATGTCGATATCTCTGCGGAACTCAGGACGAGTAGGACCTGCCCAATCTTTAAAATAGACGTCCACTGGACGAGGCATTGGCACTTTCTCAGGAATAGGAATCTCCGGATAGCACATATGGAACAATTCACGGATCAGGTATTTTGACTCACCACTACGTACGCGTTTCAAATCCAATGGATCGGCCATCTTCACCATTCCCGAAGGATCGAAGAGTGGAACATACTTCATTCCTGCAGTTATAACCGCATTGCAATAGGAGCCGCTCGACTCATGTGCAAAAATCTCATCTTGGAAACGCAAGAAATCAATCTTGTTATTAGGCAAACGGTAACGCTCGTAGATATGCGCCATCGAAACAGGTTCTTTAAGCACTTTCTTCGGATCTAGGAACGTATAGAAATCTACCCACTCATCAAAATCCCAATCTTTAGAAAGCATCTTGTCCATACCGCCGAAAACCAAGTCACTACCGTCAGCCGCTACTATCTGCTCTACACCATCCTTCTTCGCTTGCAGCGCAGCCTCCATGATTTGCGGTTCTATGGAATGAACAGGAGCACCCTTCATCTTCATCAATGCCGGAAGATGCTTCTTCACGATATCAAAATTGATGTCCACGTAATGCAGATTCAACTTATATTTCTCCGCATAGAGTTTCGCACGTTCCATATCGCCGGTCGAGAATGTTCCATCCATAAAGCGGAACGTATAAGCGTCCGTACCCGGTTTCAAGAAAGCAGCCAAACAAGCAGAATCCATTCCTCCCGATAGTAAAATACCCAACTTTGTATTCTTCTGCTTCTCGGCAAACATCTCCTTATAGGCCTTTGCGATATCTTCGGCTGTATGTACCAATACTTTCTTCTCTTCAGGATAGGGAATATCTAAGGTATGATGCAAGCCTTCCTTAAACTGCTTGTTCGGGTCTTCTACATAACGAAATGTTAAGTACGAACTCATGCAATAATTTTTATCTTCCATAGTGAGTGTATTTTGACTTTAATATTTCTGACTACTAGTAATACCCTGCCAAACAACCGATGCCAGGGATTGGTTCTGGGGTTTGTATTCTTCGCCCGAGAGAATCAACTTCTCCACTTTCAATTGGCGTAAATTCTGCGGTTCTACTTTATAGGGATTATCAGACAGAATAACCATATCGGCGATCTTCCCTTTCTCCAAAGTTCCGCGCTCCTTCTCATCAAACGTAGCATAGCACCCATTATACGTCAACATACGCAAAGCCGTATAAACATCCACCGATTGACTCGGATTCGTATGATTGCAAGCCCTGTACAACCAGTCTATCGGGTCCGGATTCGTACATGGAGCATCACTACCCTGACCGACTATACATCCGTTTTCCACAAAGGTCTTCACGGGATTCAGTTGCGCATTTCGCTCCTTACCCAAGATACTCTCCGTGTACTCTGGCGGTTCCTGACGCCAGTTATCGAATGCGGATTGCATCAGCAGATTAATATGATATTTTGCACAAATATCGACCCCCTCTTTGGTTGGCAGGCACGCATGGATAATTCCATGTCGATGGTCTTCTCTCGGGAAATCGTCCAACGCAGCCTTTAACGCTTTCGTAGCTTGTTCAAATGCTTTATCGCCTATTGCATGCATCTCTATTTGCAGTCCAAGCCTATTCGCTTTCATGCAGAAATCAATCACTTTCTCATCCGTATAGTATAATACACCGCTGTTACTCTTATCATTCACATACGGCTCAATCATTGCCGCATCCTGTGAACCATAACAGCCATCCAAGGCACATTCAAAACATCCACCTATTCGCGGCAATTTACGACTTGTCGCCACACTTGTATCCATCGACTGCGGAAATACTCTTATCTGAAATCCGTTCTGCACGCTCTTCGCGAACAATTTCTCTATCGTTATATCTGCATTTAGCGGAAAACCTACTCCACTCACGGTATGGACCATACCTATTCCATGCGCAGCCTCATAGTCAACAGCCTTCTGCATATTTCGAATCATATTCGGTATAGATATCGAATTGGAAATATAATCCGACACTGCAAAGAATGCCTCTTGGTTCATTTCTCCGCTTTCGGGATGATAGCCGCGTAACTTGCACAACTTCTTCTCTAATTTCTTCAGCAGTACACTATTTACCACACACGCATGTCCGTCGTATTTCACCATCATCATTGGCTTGTCCGGACATACACTATCCAACTCCTCACGATTGATTAGTCGTTTCTCCTTTACGGAATAAGGTGATGCTCCGAAAGCCAGCAAACTCTTCTCCTCTGCTTTTGCTACATATTCCTTAATAGCGACCAGCATCTCTTTATTCGACGTGAAGTCCATTACATTCAGCCCCGAATGGAAGATAGCGAACGAAGCAAAATGTTGATGGGTGTCCACAAACGAAGGCACAATCGCCTTCTTGCCTAATTCAAGCAACTCAGCAGTTACATACTCTTTGGGCAAAACATCGCCTACATACACGATCCGTCCCTTATCTTCTACAAGATATTGATAGACACTATTCTTCTCATCCACAGTTACTATGTTTCCGTGATATACTCTCATTTCTATCAACCTTATTTAGTTTCTTTCTAAAAATTTGCTTTGGCAAAAGTGGCTAGTTTGGCAAAACTTTTGCCATTTTTGCCAATAGTGCCATATTATTTTTTGCTTTGCACTTTCTGCACTTTTTGCACTTTCATCCTCCAAAGTGCAGATAGTGCAAATAGTGCAATGTCATTTTTCTATGTTCGTTGTGTCGGATGGTATCCGACTTGAAAATTTGCATGAGATTCTTGAGACTCTTGAGACACTTCCCGTTAACTGTCTCAACTATCTCAACTGTCTCATATCATTTTTTCAATATTTCATCGGCAATCTCTCTAATCGCTCCTTGGCCTCCTGGCGTCTTTAACACCTTGATTCCCTTGATAGCCTTCACTTCCGGCCGTGCATTCGGCGGACAGCAAGGATATCCTACGGCACTCAACAAGTCGACATCATTCACATCATCCCCTACATAACAAACATGCTCTAGACCAATGCCCAATTTCACACATATCTCTTGCGCTGCTTCCAGCTTGGTCAAGCACTTTGGGTTCACCTTACTGCCCACTCCCAGATACAGAAACTCTAACTTCAATTTCTCTGCCCTCGCTTTTACAATCGGTGATTGCTCGGATGTCAGGATTCCGCACGGGATTCCGGCCTGGCGCAGCAACACCATTCCCATCCCATCGTACACACAGAAACGCTTCATCTCCTCGCCGTTCGCCGAGTAGTACATTCCCGTGTCCGTCAGACATCCGTCTACGTCGGTTAGAAATAACTTAACGTCTTTCATATCTCTTAATGATAAAAACGTGTTCCGGGCAGGCAGGAGAACGAGTCGATAATTCCGACCACTTTGTTCTCATCTACCACTACCAAGGTATGTATCGAGTGATGATTCATCGTCTCGCCGGCCTCTACGATCTTCGCGTTACTGCAAATCGTCTTCGGGTTCTTACTCATAATATCCGCTACCGGTGTGGCGAAGAAGGCTTGTCCTAATTTCTGCATTGCCCGACGAATATCGCCGTCGGTAATAATTCCTACCAGCGCTTCGTTTTCCATCACAATACCAACGCCTAATTTTCCATTAGTCACCACCTCAATCGCTTCACTCAGCGGCATATCCGGACGAACAAACGGCAGGTTCTCTGTGAACATTACCTCTTCTACTTTCGCCAACAACTTACGTCCCAAATCTCCGCCCGGATGCAACTGCGCGAAGTCCGTCGGTTGGAAATGTTTCGCCTCCACGAGTGCACACGCCAACGCGTCGCCGAGCGCTAAAGTAGCCGTGGTACTGGCTGTCGGAATGAGATTCAGCGGATCGGCCTCGCGGTCCACCGCGATACTCAGATGAATATCCGAATATTTGGCTAACAGGCTATCTGCCTTTCCCGTCATGCCGATGATCTTAATCTTCTTTGCCTGAATCAGCGGCAGGAAGCGCAACAATTCTTCCGTCGCGCCGGAATACGAAATAGCCAACACTAAATCGTTCTCCGTGAGCATACCCAAATCGCCGTGATAGGCATCCAGCGGATTGAGGAAAAACGCCGGTGTACCCGTACTTGCCAAGGTAGCCGCGATCTTCGATCCGATATGTCCGGATTTCCCGACACCCGTCACAACAACCTTTCCCTTACACATATGGATAGCCTCTACCGCGCGCACGAAATCTTCTCCCAAGCGCGGGATAAGTGCCTCTATGGCTTTCGCTTCGCAGGTAAGACAATCCTTGGCTTTATTAATAATCTCGGTTTCTAACATTGCGATAATATCTTTTCAAACGCACGCGTCATATTTGACCATGCGTATTTCGTTTTCTCTTTTTTCAAATACGTTGTGAAGGCTTTCTGCCGCTTGTTCTCAAAATAATCCATCAAGTCTTCCGCGATTGCCTTCGCCTCCGGCGCACAGGCATAGCCCATCTTTCCGTCATGCACAATCTCGCCTAACCCGCCTACATTCGTCACCAGCATCGGTTTCTCGAAATGGAACGCCACCTGGGTCACGCCGCTCTGCGTAGCCGTCTTATACGGCTGTACAATCAAATCCGACGCACCGAAATATTTCCTCAAATCGCCATCGGGCACAAACTCATTCTTTACTATCACCCTATGCACCAAACCCAACTGCGCTATTTGCGCGCGGTACTTTGCTTCATCCTCATAAAACTCACCTGCGATAATCAACTGCAAATTCGGCAAGGCTTCTTTCACTTCTCCGAAAGCCTCCAGCAACAGGTCCAAGCCCTTGTACGCGCGCACTAATCCAAAGAATAACATATAGTCTTTGTTGCTCGGCAGATTCAATGCTTTGCATGCTTCTTCTTTCGCCATGCGCTCGCCGTAATGATCATATATCGGGTGCGGCGAGAAAGTTTTTGGAGTGTCCTTTTTGTCCAAATTGTCTATATCCTTGACCACACTGTCACTCAAAGCCACAAATCCGTCCTGACTCTTCACAAAATACGGCGCAAAGAGTTTATCCAGTATATTCGGCTCATGCGGAATCATGTTATGCACCAGTGCCACGCATTTCGTCTTGCCGTTCTTACGCGCGATTTTGGATATAAGTCCATACGCGGGTGCAAAGAACGACATCCAATAGCAGCATATGAGCATATCCGGCGCGGCTTTACGAATCGCCTTGCCCACGCGGATCCAGTTCAGCGGATTGCAGGAATTCAATTCCCTACGGATGGTCAAACCCTTCGGCGCAGCCTCTTCCGTATATTGCGTCTTCCCGGGGAAGAGGAACGACGGATATTGCAGCGTGAAGGTCCAAATCTCCACTTCATGTCCTTCGGACACAAATTGCTTAGCTAAGCGTTCGTTGAACGTAGCTAACCCACCGCGATACGGCCAAGATGTGCCCAAAAGAATGATTTTCATAGGTCTTCCTTATACGTGATTTTCTTATTTGCTTCGTCGCCTTCCACAATGCATACTTCCACCTCGGGATTGTACTTCATCAAGATACCTACGTCGTCTGTCGCTTCTATCTTTCCTTTTTCTATCGCACGCATGTAGGCGGGACCTATAACCAGATAGTGGAAAGCTTGCGGCGTCTGTGCACGCATAAACTCTTTGCGATTGCGAATAGCGGCCACTTTACCATCTTTGGTCTGATACAGCGTGTCCGTTACAGGCACGGCTACCGTTACGGCCAAATGACTCTTGAGCGCTTCTGCTACACGTCGTAGAATTTCCTGCGACACAAACGGACGCGCAGCGTCGTGAAACCAATAGAACGTGTCCGGATCTTTCTTGTCCTCTTTGAGGAAGAACGAGATGGCGTTCCATGAACTCTCCCAGCGCTCGCTGCCTCCGGCGATGATTTGTTTCACCTTGTGCCACGAATTGCGCGCCACTATTTCCTCCGCTTCTTTCAACCAGTCCGGGTGCATCACAATGACGATCTCATGAATAGGAATCGCCTGTTCAAACGCATCTACCGAGTGCTCCAAGATCGAGCGCCCATCTTGCAAGGGCAGTAACTGCTTCGGGGTCTTTCCTCCTACTCTGCTACCCGTTCCGCCGGCTAATATGATCGCTATATGCTTCATTCTTTAAACGCGTTCCAGCCTTGGGCCTTGAGTGCTAATTCCTCGCCGTTTCGGCCAATCAGATTACATCCGTACTCCTGCTTCGTGATATGACCGATGATATAGAGGTCCTCCACCGGAATGAGCTTCTCATAGTCGTCCAACGAGCAGGTGAACAGCAACTCATAATCCTCGCCGCCGTTCAGCGCGCAAGTGACGATATTGAGGTTCATCTCCTCGGCTAAAGCCGCAGCCTGGAAATCTATCGGTAACTTATCCTCATAGACGCAACATCCTACACCCGATTGGCTGCAGATATGCATCAATTCCGAAGACAATCCGTCCGAGATATCCATCATCGCCGTCGGTTTCACACCGGCTTTGCGTAAGGCCTCTAAGATATCCCGTCTTGCCTCCGGTTTCAATTGTCTCTCCAGCAGATACTCGCGGCCTTCGAAAGCACTCGGAACACCCTGATTATTCGGAATATTCTGATTGCTCAGAGCTATTCGCTCGCGCTCCAGCAACTGCAAACCCATATAGGCCGTGCCTAAGTTTCCGCTCACGCAAATCAAATCATTCAGTTTGGCGCCGTTGCGATAGACGATATCCTTTGCCGCAGCCGTACCCAAACAGGTGATGGAAATCGTCAAGCCCGTCATGGATGCACACGTATCTCCGCCTACCAAATCCACACCGTAGCGTTCGCAAGCCAAGCGAATGCCGCTATACAACTCCTCGATATCTTCTACCGAGAAGCGCTTGCTGATACCCAAACTCACCGTGATCTGCGTCGGGGTGCCGTTCATCGCATAGATATCCGAGAAATTCACCACCGCCGCCTTATAACCAAGGTGTTTCAAAGGTACGTATTCCAAATTAAAATGGATCCCTTCCAACAGCATGTCGGTCGTCATCAAGACCTTCTTACTGCCGAAATCCATCACCGCACAATCGTCTCCGACACCTTTCTTCGTGGACGGTTGCACGGGTTTCAAATCCTTGGTGAGGTGCTTGATCAAACCAAACTCACCATACTCCGATATTTCTGTTCTAGCCATAATATTCCTAATTTAGCGCACAAAGATACACCAAATAATTGAAAAACAAAAATCGGAAAGTGAAAATTTACGCAAATAGGTACTTTTTTATGGAAAATTGCGTGCGCACTTGCGTATATAAAATATTTTTCGTACTTTTGCAGGCTTTTTGTGCACATATGATTGAATATATCAAAGGAATATTGACGGAATTGAACCCTGCAGAGGCGGTCGTAGAAGCTGCCGGCGTGGGTTATTCCTTGGCTATCACCTTGCCGACGTACTCGGCGCTGGTGGGTAGCGAAGAGAAAGAAGTGAAGCTGTTTGTCACGGAGATTATCCGCGAGGACACGCACGAAATATACGGATTCTACGAGCGTAAGGAGCGCCAGCTATTCGAGATGCTGATGACCGTCAGCGGTGTCGGCGCGGCTACCGCACGTATGATCATGTCGGCCTTCCAAGCCGAGGAACTGCGTATGCTCATCGCTACCGGCAATTCCAAAGCGATGGCGAAAGTGAAAGGTCTTGGACCTAAGACTGCCCAACGTATCATCGTGGACCTCAAGGACAAAGTGATCAAACTCGACCTTGGTGGTGATCCGACAGAGATTCCGATGTTAGAGGTTGAAGCCGACAATGGGATCAAGACCGAAGCCATCAGCGCCCTCACTATGCTTGGATTTGCTGCTGCAGCTAGCGGCAAAGCCGTGGATAAGATCCTCAAAGCCGAACCTACGCTGACGGTAGAAGGCGTGATTCGCAAAGCCCTTACGATGTTATAATTTGAAGAAATTCCTGCACATAGTACTCCTTTGCACACTGGCCTTCGGGTCCGTGCAGGTAACGTATGCCCAGAAGACGCTCAAAGAGTTAGTCGCCGAAGAGAAGGCGGCCAAAGAGGCGGAGAAGAAAGCCAAGGCCGAAGAGAAAGCGCGGCAAGAAGCCGAGAAAAAAGCACGCGAGGAGGCAAAGGCAAAACGCGATGCGGCGCTTGCGGCCGGCGAAGCCGTTCCTGAAGATGTAGCCGATATCATCACCCTCACGGACAGTGCGCTATGGGCGCCGACGAACGTGAAGCAACTCGGTGCGCAGAACTACGGCGAACTGACCCAACCCGTCTCATCCCTTGACCTGAACGATCCGGACAATATCACCACCTCCGTGGAGTACCAACCGGAGACAGGTACGTACGTCATTCGCACGCGCATGGGCGATACGGACATCACTACGCCTTACCTGCTCACGCAAGAGGAATATAACCAGTACGCCGAGCGGCAGATCATGCATAAATACTGGCAGCAGAAAATCGGAGAAGTCGAGCATAATAACGAAACGAAATTCGACATCACCGATATGAAGTTCAATATCGGACCTGCCGATAAAGTGTTCGGCCCGGGTGGCGTACAACTCAAGATGCAAGGTTCGGCGGAACTGCTCTTCGGATTCAAGCATCAGTATATCGCTAACCCGTCTTTGACCGCACGCGCGCGCAACAATAACATCTTCGATTTCGACGAGAAGATCCAAGCGAGCGTACAAGGTAAAGTGGGCCAAAAACTCAACTTCAACCTCTCGTATAACACCGAGGCTTCGTTCTCTTTCGACCAGCAGAATCTCAAACTCAACTACAAAGGCGAAGAGGACGATATCATTCAGTCTATCGAAGCCGGTAATGTCACGATGGACTTGCCTTCGTCGCTCATCCGCGGTAGCAAAGCGCTGTTTGGTATCAAGACGAACCTCAAATTCGGCAAACTGAGAATCCAAGCTCTCATCTCGCAGCAGAACAGCGAATCGCAATCCGTCAGCAGCCAAGGCGGTGCGCAGATGACGCGCTTCGATATCGCCGGGGATAACTACGACGAGAACCGACATTTCTTCCTTGCCCATTTCTTCCGCGATAACTTCGAGAAAGCGATGGAGACCGTTCCTTACGTAGCGAGCGGAGCACAGATCACGAAAATTGAAGTATGGATCACCAACAAGCGCGGCACGTACGACCAAGCACGTAACATCGTAGCCTTCGTCGACCTCGGTGAGAACAGCCGTCACACCCACAACCGCGCATGGGATAAGTCCGCAAACGCCGTTCCTGATAACACCGCCAACACCCTTTATGAGACGGTTAAAACTACGCCCTTCCGCGATCTGTCGCAGACCACGACGGCATTGGAAGGACTCAACGGCATGCATGGCGGTGAGGACTTCGAGAAGATCGAGTCCGCGCGCTTGCTGACCAGCAGCGAATATACGCTCAATGCCTCACTCGGATATATATCTCTCAAGAGCGCCCTCAACCAAGACGAGGTCCTCGCTGTAGCGTTCGAATATACGTATAACGGCCAGGTATACCAAGTGGGTGAGTTCTCCACCGACGGAGGTGAAGAGCTGCGTGCCCCAAATGCTTTGGCTCTTAAAATGCTGAAGTCCAGCGCCAATGCGCCCGGCGAGAAGCACCGCGGCACATGGGACCTCATGATGAAGAATATCTACTCGCTGGGCGCAACAAGTCTCTCACAAGAGAAATTCGAACTCTACGTCACCTACCGTAACGACTCCGTCGGTACGGACATGCAATACTTAGACGAAGGTCCTGTCAATGGTAAGCAGTTGCTTCGCGTGATGAATCTCGACCGTTTGGATCAGAAGCATAACGCCAGCCCCGATGGACGATTCGACTACATCGAAGGACTCACCGTCTATTCCTCCTCCGGCCGAATCATCTTCCCGGTGCTGGAGCCTTTCGGTTCCCACTTGGCGAGTGTGCTGAATAACGATCCGCGCTTGGTAAGCAAGTACTGCTTCCCGGAACTCTACGACTCTACCTTAGTAGTCGCACAAGAGATGACGGAGAAAAACAAATTCCGCCTCACCGGTAAGTACAAAGGCACCAACAGCAGCGAGATACGCCTCGGCGCGATGAATATCCCGCGCGGAAGTGTCACCGTCACCGCCGGAGGTGCTACCCTCGTAGAGAATGTCGACTACACCGTGGACTACACCATGGGAACGGTTACCATTCTTAACACCTCCATCCTGGAGTCCGGCACAAACGTAGATGTCAAACTGGAGAACCAGAGCACGTTCTCTATGCAGCGTAAGTCGCTCTTCGGCGCTCACCTTGAGTATGAGTTCTCTAAAGACCTAGTCATCGGCGGTACCATCATGCACTTGCGCGAGCGTCCGCTCACTACAAAAGTCAACACGGGTGCTGAACCGCTGGCGAACACCATCTGGGGTGTGAACGGTAGTTGGAAGACCGAGATGCAGTGGCTTACCAATGCCATCGATAAGATCCCATGGATCACAGCGACCGCTCCTTCGACCTTCTCTATCAACGCCGAGTTTGCGCACCTCATCCCGGGTCATACCAATGACGTTGGTTCTGTGGGAACAGCATACATCGATGACTTCGAGAACACTACTACGAACATAGACGTTCATTACCCGACCTATTGGTTCTTAGCCTCTACGCCGGCTAAGTTCGCGGAGTCGAGGGCATACGACATCTCGTACAATAAGAACCGTGCTCACATGGCATGGTATACTGTCGATCCTATCTTCGGCTATCCGCAAACAAACACGCCTGCGCATATTCGCAACGACTTGGCTGCCCTCAGCGACCACCGTACACGTATTGTGTACCAAGACGAGATATACCCGAATCGCCAGGAAGCCAGCAACGTGGACACCAAGTTACCGGTGCTCAACCTCGCCTTCTATCCTGAGGAGCGCGGACAATATAACATCGCGCCGGATGAGATCGGAGCGGATGGTAAGATGCTCAACCCGAAACAACGCTGGGGCGGTATGATGCGCCGCATGGATAATACGGATTTCGAGAAAGCGAACATCGAGTATATCCAGTTCTGGCTGATGGATCCGGCCCTTACTAACCCAGGACACGAACTCGACTACAACGGCGAAATGTACATCAACCTCGGTGACATCAGCGAGGACGTGCTCCACGACGGAAAGAAAGCCTTCGAGCATGGTCTGCCCGTCTCGCCGGCTGACCAAGGTCGTGTGGACTCCACCATTTGGGGTTACGTTCCGCGTACGACGAGTACGGTGGTTGCCTTTAGCAACGAACCCGGTTCGCGCCCTATGCAAGACGTCGGTCTCAATGGTTTGAATGATGAGCAAGAGCACAACTGGCCGGCCTACAAGACCTTTGTGGAAGAACTGACCAAAAAAGTCAATCCGTTTGTACTCGAGAAATGGAAGAATGACGTTTTCTCGCCGCTAAATGACCCTGCCGGCGATAACTACCATTTCTATCGTGGTACAGACTTCGATGAGCAGGAGGTGAGCATCCTCGACCGTTACAAGCACTTCAACGGTCCTCAAGGCAACTCCCCCGCAACCGAGCAACAGACGGAGAGTTACGGTACTGCTGCTACCATGCAACCGGATATCGAAGATGTCAACCTCGATAACACGCTGAACGAATACGAGAAATACTACCAGTATAAAGTGCTGCTCCGCCCCGACATGTTAGAGGTCGGCAAACAGCATATCACGGAGAAAAAGGTTCGCGCGGTCACCCTGCGTAACGGCGAAACGGTCAATGTAACATGGTATCAGTTCAAGATTCCTCTTCGCGGAGACAGCGCTACGGTAGAAAAGATCAACGGCATCCGCAACTGGAAATCCATCCGCTTCATGCGTATCTTCCTCACGGGCTTTGCGCATGATACCTATCTGCGTTTCGCGACGATGGATCTCGTTCGCGGCGAATGGCGTCAGTACACGCGTGACTTAGCGCCGGTAGGTATTCCTGTCAACACAGGCGCTTCTATTGACGTGCAGGCTGTGAATATCGAAGAAAACAGCACTCGTACGCCGGTCAACTATGTGCTTCCTCCTGGCGTGAGTCGTCAGACAGACCCGGGACAGGCCCAACTCATCGCGCAGAATGAGCAATCGATGGTGTTGCGTGTCACCAACCTCAGTCCGCACGATGCCCGCGCGATGTACAAGAACACCGTCTACGACATGCGCCAATACAAGAACCTCCAGATGTTTGTTCATGCGGAGCAAGTCACTGCCCTTGACCCGAATCTCAAAGACGGCGACCTCTCTTGCTTCATCCGTCTGGGTACGGACCTTAAGAATAACTACTACGAGTACGAGATTCCGCTGCACCTCACTGCGCCGGGATTGTATAATAACAACTCCGAAGCGGATCGCCGACTCGTTTGGCCGGATGCGAACATGTTCAACTTCGCGCTCAAAGTGCTGACGGATGCCAAGCTGGCGCGTAACAAAGCCAAACGGGCAGGAACCGCAGGGGTAAGCAACACCATCCCATACATCGTATACGACGAAGAATCCGGTCATCCGCAGAACAAGATCACCGTTATGGGTAACCCGACACTCGAAGATGTAGCGTCCATCATGATCGGTGTGCGTAACAACGGCCAGCACGACGTTTCCGGAGAGGTCTGGGTCGATGAGTTACGTCTCAGCCAATTCAACGAGCAGGGCGGTGTGGCCGCTATGGCGAATGCAGCATTGGCTATCAGCGATATCGCGCAAGTGAACGTAGCCGGACGATTGGAGACCGCCGGATACGGATCTATCGAAGCCAACGTGCTCGACCGCAACATGGATAATTTCTACCAGATATCCGTCAGCGCAGCCATGGAAGCCGGACGACTCTTCCCGGAGAAAGCCAAACTGCAGATTCCGCTCTACGTCTCCTATAGCAAAGAGACTACTACGCCGGACTATGACCCGCTCGATACCGACGTGAAGTTAGCGGAGACCCTGAGCACCTATGAGAAGAAATCGGATCGTGACTCCGTCAAAGCTTTGACCTCGACGGTACACGAGTCCACGTCCTTCTCCTTGTCGAACTTCAAAGTGGATATCCACTCCAAGAAACGCGACATGTTCTACGACCCGGCGAACTTCTCGCTCTCGGCTTCGTACAACAAGCAAGCGGAGCACTCACCGGAGATGGAGACCAACTACAACACCGACCATAAGGGTTCATTCCAGTATGCGTATAACTTCAATCCCAAGCCTTGGGAACCGTTCAGCAAAGTAGAGAAAGTGCAGAACGTGAAGGTCCTCAAAGAGATGAATTTCTACTATCTCCCGCAATCCTGGGCCTTCCGCATGAACATGCACCGTACCTTCAGCCACATGAAGATGCGCGACCTCGCCGGTTCTTCGGCCCAAGCGATGGACCTGACCTATAGCAAGGACTTCACCTGGGATCGTAACGTAGATATCAAATACGACCTGACGAAGAACCTGAAGTTCACCTTCCAATCAGCGATGAACGCCATCATCGATGAAGGTAAATATACGCCGGAGATATTAATCGATCGCTATTTCGATCCGGAGTTCAACCACGATCATTACGAGGCATGGCGCGACACCATCCAGCGTTCGCTGGCGCGCTTTGGCCATGCATACGCATACCAGCAGATCTTCACCGCCAGTTGGAATGTGCCGTTCAACCGCATCCCGTATCTCGACCCGCTCACCGCGAATGCTTCCTATAACGCCAACTATAACTGGAACCGCACCGCCTCTTCATCCAATGGCATCAACCGCGGTAACACCATCAGTTCGATGCAATCATGGCAAGTAGACGGAGGTATCAACTTCGAGACCTGGTACGGCAAATCCAAATACTGGAAGCAAATGACGCAGCGCTATACCGGTCGGAATACCAAACGTAACTTCAAGCCGAAGAACTATACCCAGACCGTAGCGCTCAAGAAAGGCGAGCCGCTCGAAGTAACCCACCGTCTGAATACGGAGTTACTCACCGTCAGCGTAGCCGACTCTACCGGCAAAGCGGTCCCTGTATCCTTCCGTCCGGACGGCAATACCAAAGTGACTATCACGCCGAAGGCCGATTGCGCCAATGCGACGATTACGGTTGCTACACGCGACCCGAACGAGCGTACGCCGGCACAGATCACAGGCGATATGTTTGCTTACCTCGGTACAATGGTACGCCGCCTGCAAGTTACCTATCGCGAGACGAACTCTATGACCATTCCGGGCTTCGAACCCGAAGCGGGCTTCATGGGACAATGTAAAGTGAACGGAATCTGGGCACCGGGTTATGACTTCGCCTTCGGTTTCATACCGGCGAACATGATCGAGCGCGCGAAAGAGAACGGCTGGTTATCCGGCGACACCTCTGTCGTGCAGCCTGCCATCCGCGCGCACACCTCGGACTTCGATGTCAAACTGACACTCGAGCCCCTGCCGGGTCTCAAGATACAACTGAACGGTAAGCGCTATTTCGCGCAATCGAGTTCGATCATCTACACCTTCGATGATCCGCAAGAGATGGTGACGGGTTCGTTTAACATCACGCAGTGCGCTATCGGAACGATGTTTGCACCGGTGGGACCGCAAGAAGCTAACTTCGCCAACGCGACATATGACCGATTCTTGGAGTACCGCGCAATCCTGCATGCCCGCGTGCAAGACCAATATACCGGTATCACGCTCCCGAGTAAAGGATTCATGAAGGATATACCGGCCGGGACGAAGTACGACCCGAACAAGCACGGGCGCGTCAGCTCCACGTCGGCAGACGTCTTAGTGCCTGCCTTCCTCGCTGCATACACGGGTCAGAACCCGCGCACCATCGGCCTTAACCCCTTCTTGAGTATCCTTAAGATCATACCGAACTGGTCCCTCACGTACGACGGTTTAGGCAAACTGCCGTGGATGAAAGATCACTTCAAATCGGTTACCCTCACGCATGCGTATACTTGTAAGTATTCCATCGGTTCCTATGGCTCGTTCTCTACCTGGGTAGGCTGTGAGGATAACAACACGCAAGTCGGCTTCGTTCGTAATGTGTCTACTGACTCGCCTATGCCTTCGTCTGCATACGACATCAGCAACGTCACCCTTACCGAAGCCTTCTCGCCGCTTATCGGTGTGAACCTCACGATGAAGAACTCCCTCTCCGTGAAAGCCGAGTACCGCAAGCAGCGTAACCTCGCGCTCAACATCACGAGCGTACAATTGACCGAGGGGCATACCGATGAATTCGTCATCGGAGGCGGTTATACGATTAAGAACCTCAACTTCATCACTAAGAACAAAGACGGCGTACAAAAGAAAGTAAGCAACGATCTCAAGATACAAGTCGATCTGTCGTACAAAGACGTGAAGATGCTGCTCCGTAAGATTGACGAAGGAATCACGCAGGCTTCGTCCGGTAACAAAGTCTTTGCTATCAAGATCTCGGCCGACTATGTACTGAGTCAGAAGATCAATCTGCAACTCTTCTACGACCATCAAGGTACCACGCCGCTTATCTCGTCCTCCTACCCTGTTAAGACAGATAATATCGGTCTCAATATCAAACTGATGCTCACGCGCTAACCGGTGTATAAAGTTGGTATCATAGGACCCGAGTCTAGCGGCAAGAGTACGCTGGCGCGCTATTTAGCGAAGCGCTATAGCGGCGTGCTTATCCCCGAATATGCCCGCGAATACGTAGAGCAAAAAGGGACTACCGAAGTCACTTTCGATGAACTATGCGCCATAGCCAAACACCAGATTGAAGAACTGGAGAATCTAAGCTCTAGCCTATACTTCTTCGACACGGAGTTAATCGTGACGAAGGTATGGTTCGACTATGCCTTCGGGCGCGTACCGGAATGGTTAAACGAAAACATCCACCGTTTTCCGATGGATGTTTACCTATTGACCTATCCGGATATTGCCTGGGTGCCCGACCCTGCCCGCTCCAATGGTTCGGATGCGATTCGTAAAGAACTCTTCGATCGTTACGAAGCAGAGGTACAGGCGCTGGATATTCCGTATTATATCATTCGCCACGTCTAAACCGTAGCGACGATATCCCACACGAACGCGCGCACTCCCACTTCCTCATTGCGTAAGTCGAGTTTCTTCACTGCCTCCAGCAGCGGAGCCATTTGCTCATCCTCTACGATGGTGATGACGCACGAGTTCATCTCGGGCCATGCGTGTGTACCACGGCGGGGTTCGCCGCCGTTGGTACCACGACCCTGTACTTGCTCAAAGAACGTGAATCCTTTGATGCCCAGTACGTCTAACATATATTCCACACGGCCCGTATTGGCCTGGTTGAAAACAATCATTACGCTTTTCATGCCTTTTCCTCCTTCTTTACCTTAATGTCCATAAAGATGAATTTCTTGCGGAGCGCCTCTTGCTTATCGCGGTCGCCGTGCTTGGTCATCGATCCGTACAACACAGGCACCAGATACAGCGTCAGGAAGGTAGAAACCGTCAAACCGCCGATCACAACGATACCGAGCGGTTGCCACATCTCCGCACCTTCACCACTCGACACTGCCATCGGCACCATACCGAGGATGGTCGTAAATGCGGTCATAAGAATCGGGCGGATACGGCTACGGCCGGACATCGTGATAGCCTTATTCAACTCATATCCGCGCTCACGCATCAGATTGATATAATCCACGAGCACGATACCGTTCTTCACTACGATACCTACGAGCAGAACCACGCCCAGCGCACCGATCATATCAAGTGAACGTCCCGTTATCCACAACGCAAGGATCACACCCGTAAAGGCCGGAATAATGGTCAGCATGATGATCGCCGGCATACGCAGGCTCTCAAACTGCGAAGCCATGGTGATATATACGAGCAGGATGATCAATGCCATCAGCAAGATCATATCGCCGAAGGTCTCTTGCTGGTCTTCGTAGTTACCGGCAAGGTGCGTACTATAACCGACAGGAAGATCCAATTGAGGCAATACACTCGCTTCAATCTGGCCGGCGAGTTCTCCTAAAGAGGTATTATACGGCGTTACTTTAACCGTTACGATACGTTGACGGCTCTTACGCTCAATGGTAGGCGGAGCCCAATACTCACCGATTGAAGCGACTTCGCTCAACTTCACTTTCTTTCCCGTAGGTGTCGGAATCGTGAGATCCAAGATATCGGAGATCGAGTTACGGTCTTCCTCTTGCAAACGCACTACGATATCATGCTCCGAGCCATCGTCTTTCAGATAGCCGCAGTTCATACCCGCTACGCGGTTACGCAGATAGGTAGAGATAGTAGCCGAACTCAATCCTAAGCGCGAAGCTTTCTCTTTATCCACGGTAATCTTGATATCCGGACGATCATCCTCACGGCTGATATTGACGTCGCGCGCTCCGGGCAATGCCATGCATAAGCGGCGCGTCTGCTCCGCGAGTTGGCTCGTCTTGTCGAAATCATATCCGTAGATCTCCACGTTCACGGTATTACCGCCACCTCCGCCCGGGCCGTTAGAAGCCACTTGACATTGGTATTCAACAATCTCCGGATAACGCGCCATCTCTTGACGGAGAATCTCTGCGATCTCCCATACCGTCTTGTCACGCTCCCATTTCTTCGGCAGTCGTACGGTCATGGATATCTTGTTGTTCATCGTGCTCGAGAACAACGCCGCTATGGTAGCATCGTCATTAGAACCTGCGGAGGTGTTGATCAACTCTATCTCCGGAACAAGCACCATGAAACGCGTCTCTAATTGACGCGCTGTCTTCAATGTCTCTTCGATACGCGTACCACGCTGCAGTTTCACGGTCACAGACAAACGTCCGTTATCCTGTTCTTGCATAAAGTCCGTACCGATACGACCTGTGATAACAGGCAGGAGCGAGAGGATGAATGTACCGAAGATGATAAGAATAGTAAGCGCCTTATGTTTGAGGCACCAACCGAGGGAGCGCGCATAATACATATCGATCGTATCAAGCATGCGCACTACGGTACGGTCGTACCAACTCTTCTTGTCTGCTTCGTCATCAACCAGGTTTCCTTCTTCATCTACATGCACTTTCTTTGCTTTCAACAGCTTGGAGCAGAGCATCGGCGTTAATGAGATAGCGACAAGCGTAGATGTACAGCAAACGACCGTCACGATCCATCCTAACTCATGGAACATAATACCCGCCATACCGTTCAGCATCGTTAGAGGAACGAATACGGCTACGAGCACCAAGGTCGTCGCGATAACGGATACCCATACCTCGTTCGTCGCATAGATAGCCGCCTCATGCGGATCTTCGCCACGCTCTACGTGACGGGTGATGTTCTCCAGCACCACAATCGCATCGTCCACCACCATACCGATAGCAATGGTCAACGAACAGAGCGAGATGATGTTCAACGACGAATCAGCAACGCCCAAGTATATGAACGCTACGATCAACGCGATAGGAATCGTGATACCGATGATCAGCGTCGCGCGCCATTTGCCCAAGAAGAAGAGCACCACCAGCACCACGAACAAAAGGGCGTACATCACAGACTCCTCCAGTGAGTTGATAGAGTTCTGGATGGTATCACTCAGGTCGTAGATTTTCTCTATCTTCACATCGGACGGCAATTGTTTTTGGATCTTCGCCAACTCTTCACGGACATCTTTACAGATCTTGACGGTGTTGGCACCTGTCTGCTTGGCAATAATCAGACGAACGGCTTCACGTCCGTTAGTCTTCTCATCCAACGACAGGTCCTTGATTGTATCCTTGACAGTTGCGATATCGCGAATGAAGACCTGCTGGCCTTGCGGCGTCATCGTTACCATCAAGTCCTCGATCTCCGAACTCTCGATATACTCCGAACGGACCTGCATCTGGTACTGCTCTTGCGGCATCTTGATGGTTCCCGACGAGAGGTTGAGGTTGTTGGCTTGCACCACTTGACCTACCTGCTCAATCGTCAATCCGTACGCATCGAGTTTCTCCTGGTCGATATTGATATATACATAGCGATCCGGCGCACCCGACAACGAGATATTTCCGATACCGTCAATCTGGTTCAATTGCGGAATGACCTCGTCATTCATGATCTTATCCAGACCCGCGTACGTCTCATCGGCTGTTATAGAGTATTGCGCTACCGGCATGGCGGATGTCGAGAGTTTGAAGATCATCGGCGTACCGCAGTTATCCGGCAGGTTACTCTTTGTCATATCGACGTACGAGCGCACGTCATTCACTGCTTCGTCCATGTTGGCACCCCACTCTAACTCCAACATCACCATCGACATGTTATCTTTCGATTGCGAGGTGATATGCTTGAGGTGGTCCACAGAGGTCAAAGCATTCTCCATGTACTTGGTCACATTCGTCTCCATCTCCGATGCCGATGCGCCCGGATAGGTAGTCATCACCGTGATATACGGAGGATCCATCTGCGGGAACATATCTATCGGCAGCTTGATGAAGCTGTAGATACCCACGATAATAACCGCCACAAAGATCAGGGCAGTTGTTACGGGTTTTTGTATCGCTGTTTTATAGATTGCCATAATATTAATCTGTTACTACGTTGAGTTTAACGCCATCTACAAGTTTATGCTGACCTACGGTCACCATCTCTACACCATCGACGATCTCCGGCGAGATGAGTTCGATATTCTGGTCAAAGCGCTGACCGAGTTCTACACCTACGCGCTTGGCACGACCGTTTTCGTTGATGAACACATAGCGGTCATTCGCGCCGACGAGTTTTTCCACTGCCTGATACGGCGCTACGATCGTCTTCGCCTTGCCCAAGCCGATGGTAGTAGTCACGTACATACCCGGACGAAGCAGGTTCTTGCCATTCGGCACAACGATCTTTACCTGGAAGGTATGGCTGGTTGCATCAATCGTCGGATAGATTACCTCCACCGTAGCGGGAAAGACTTGCTCGGGATAAATCTCCGAAGTCAGCGTCAGCTTCATGCCGGCTTTGAAGTTCGGAAAATATCTCTCCGGAATAGCGACAAGGGCTTTCAGTTTGTCAATCTGCGTCAATACCAAGATTGGCTGGCCGCTATAGAGCTCGCCGTCCTCGTAGTTCTTCGCCGCGATCACACCGCTGAACGGAGCTTTGACATACGTGTTCTTCTCTAAGAACTCCAGTTGCTCCTTGGTTGAGTTATACTGCGCGAGGATCTGGTCATACTGCTGTTGCGTAGCCGAACCTGTCTTGAGCAGCATCTCCACGCGGTTCTTCTCCAGTTCGAGGTTGGCCAACGAGATCTTCGTGGTCTTATACTGGGTCTGATCCATACGCACCAGGTCAGCGCCAGCTGCCTTGCGGTCACCTACTTCGCAGTAGATATGCTCGATCTTACCGGTCAACGAAGGCGCCACGTTTTGCGTCAGGTAGCCTTGGAGGTTAGTCGAGACGGAAATCTCACGCTCGATCTCTTGTTCATGGAGCACTTTGGTGCGCACTTGCTCTACGCGCTCTTCCTGCTCCGTCGTGTTCTCACTGCCGCAGGCGATAAGCGTCAACGCGGCAAGTACATAAATAAAACTCTTTTTCATATTATCAGTTGTTCAAAAATTCTTCCAAGTCCACTTGCGCGGTTACGAGCGTAAGGATAGCCTGTATATAACTCGATTGCGCGTTAATAAGGTCGTTCGACGCATTGGTCAACTCCACGTTCGATGCTGCGCCGTATTTATATTTGTTCGTCGCCGAAGCAAACACGCGCTGCGACACATCCAGATTCTCTTTCTCGTTCAGATAGGTCTCATAGGCGTTCGTCAAGTTGAAGCATAACTGGCGGTACTGGATCTCCAGGTTTTCCGTCGTCTCAGAGAGGGTATTCTTTGCCGCCTCGAGCGCAATCTTCTTCTCCACTACGCCTGCAGCTCGCTTTCCGCTGGACCACAACGGCATACGCACACTCACTTGTACCACATTCGGCGGCGTCATACGCATACCGCCGTCGCCGTAGTACTGCTGGTTGGTGTAGTTATACGCCAAAGACACCGTCGGACCATATGCCCAACCGGCCATGTGCACATTCTTCTTCGCCAGATCGACTTGCTTCTGCAGCATCTGATAGTTAAGGTTGTTCTCAATTGCGAAATTTGCACCTAAGAGTTCCAAGATGCTCTCGGGCGACAGCGCTGCATCGATATTGTCCGTCAGCACCAACTCCGTCTCTACCGGCACATCCAAAAGCACCTTCAGGCTGTTGGTCGCCAACTCGATATTACGTTTCTGCGCATTGATCGAGTTCTTGAGGGTATTCACACGCACGCGGATTTGGTCTGCGGATGTCTGCTCAGCTGCTCCGGCATCTACGGCATGCTGCGTCATCTTCTCCAATTCCTGGATGTTCACCAAACTGGAATCCAACAATCCTGCGATACTCTGCAGCGCCAATACCGAGACATAACTGGTGCGTACGCTTCCGCGCAACTGGTTCTCCGATTGCTCTGCCGCCAGTTTCTTCATCTCGATAGCGATGTTATTGAGCAATATGCCTACGATACCCTGACCGTTCAAGCCTATCGCAGCCGTTACACCCAGCGCACCAACGTTCGGCATGCTAATCGGTATCTCTACGCCGCCCATATTCAGCGTCGCACTGTAACCGCAGTAGTTGCTATAGGTATAACTTCCGTCTACGGACGGCAACATCGCCGCGATAGTCTGCCAGCGCTGCGCATAGGCCTCTTGTACGGCCAACGAAGCATTCTTCAGCGTGCGGTTTTGCTTCACCGCATACTCCTGTGCCTCACTCAAACTGAGGGTCAACACCTTTGGCGCAGCTTCTTCGGCCGACTTCTTCGAGCCTTTCGTCGCCGCCATCACATGGTCCTCAGCCATCATTGTGGCGCTCATCACCAGCGCCGTCATCAATAAAATAGTTTTTCTCATTATCTTCGGATTATTCTGATTATTCGGATTATTCTGACTTAAACAGTTTCATTCCTTCTTCGCTCAGCACTCCGCGTACGAATACGTCCATCGCCGTGTGTGCCAATTGGTGCATGTTATGGTTATGCCCCTCGATGATCTCGAAGTCGCGAATGGCATCGTTGTGAATCTTCGCAAACAGCACAGCCGTTAATTCTATATTAAGGTTCGCGCGCACGAGACCCTGTGCCACACCCTGTTCCAGGTATTGCATGATATAGTTCTTCTGGGTCTCGAAGCATTTGGTTTGGAAATCCGCAAACTGACGAGGATAGTATTTCTTGAGGTCATATACCAACTGCGGAACACGGCGCACATCGTTCTTCTCCGCCTCTTGGCGCTTGATGAAGACCTTCACCAATTGACGGAAATCCTTCAGCGCTACCAACTCCTCCATCTTCCCCGCCATGTAGTCCAGGTTTGCCTGCAGCATTTGCTCTATCAGCGCATCTTTCGATGCGAAATAGACGTAGAAAGTCTTCTTCGACATACCGAGTTCGCGGCATATATCGTCGATGGAGACACTGCGGATACCTAAGCGAAAGAATAGTTCGCCAGCTGTCTTGATAATATGTATTCGTTGATCATTCATATTGGGGTCCCCGAGAATTTTAATCCTTGGGGAGAGCGAACGCGAAAAACGGCTGCAAAGGTACAACAATTATTTGACATGTGCAAGTTTTTTGGAAACTTTTTTCACTTTTATAGTTTCCTTGTCAACTCTATATGACAAAAAAAGGGAGGCCGTGAAGCCTCCCCAATTCTATTCAAGTACGGTTGATTAACGAACTTGTGCACCCTGGAGGTTGAACATCTTGCCATCGCGAACGATATAGATCATACCGTCAACAACCACTTTCTGTACCTTCTCGGTCAGAACGATGTTCTCAACACCTTCGCCCGGAATGATGCGAGCCTTACCGTTCTCTATAGTAACAATCTCGCCGTCAGCGTTCTGCAGGCGGCCTACTACCTCTACCTTAGCACCGGCCTCAACGGCTTTCTCAATCGAAGCGGCAGATGCAAAGAAGTTATATGCCTCACTTGCTGCATCATCTGCCAAGAAGAACGACTCTACGCCTTCTGCAAACTCTTCAGATACGAAGTTTACAAAACCGGTAACAGCATAGATACGGTCAGACTTATCGCCAACCGGCAGAGCTAAACCAGCCTCAACAGCCTCAGCTACGTTTACGTAAATCGTATCCATTACCGGAGCTTCCTCAAAGATGGTAATCGAACCTTGTGCAATCTGTGCAGCGCCGCTCTTCTTCATCAGATAACCGGTTACGCTTACGTAGTTGTTCTCTACCACCTTCTCTGCATCCTCTTTCAGGATAGTAGCCTTGTAAGCTTGTACCAAACCGTCTGCATCACCCGGAAAATCAGACAGCTTATAGGAAGCAATGTTGTTCTTGGAATCATACGGAGTAACAACACTCTGGATGAAGCCCTTCACTACGCTGTACTTCGGAGCCTTTGCGCCCTCTGCCAAGCTCTGAACCAGTGCTGCAGCCTCTTCGATACTTACGGTGTCCGGAACAAACGCACTTGCCTCAAGCACCTCAAACGGCACATTGCTACCATCGTTCTCAATTGTGGTACCGTTATAGTTCTTGATCTTGCAGACAATCTTTACCTTTGCGCCATAACCAACCTCTGCTTTCGAATCCGGTTTGCCACGATAGATCTCGAAAGCGCCATCAGCCATGCTGGCTGCCGTGCTACTCGGGTCGTCCGTAATCCAAAGGGTCTCGTTGCCGAAGTCCGGGTTGTAGAACGTATATACATTCGATACATAGCCGGTGATCTCATAGCGTTTCTCCGAAACACCGCCGTTTGCCAAAGCCTTACCGATTACCAATGCTTCTGCTACGTTGATCGACTCAACCTCCTCTACAGTACCCTGCTCAACGATGTTAATCGAAGTAGCACCGGAAGTCTCAATCGTATTGCCTTTGTAGTTCTGGATCTTTGCGGTTACAAATACGTGTCCGTCCAGACCGGCCGTCATCTTCTGTACCGGGTTACCGCGGTAAACCTCGAATGCACCATCTGCATTGGTCTTCGCGCGACCACCCTTCTCGTCTACCAGCCAGAAGGTCTCATAATCCGTTGCGGAAGCATAAACCTCTACGATGTCGGATACATAACCCTCGATAACATATTGTACATCGGTCTTTCCGTCTGAAGGAAGTGCGCCACCGATTTCCAAAGCTTTCGCTACGGTAATCGTATCCAGATCTGCAGGAGGAGTCACACCGCCATCAATCGAGTGATCACCCTCAGCCTTGCTTACAAATACAGCCGTACCGTTCTTAATCTCAATGATAACCTTGTTGTCATTTTTCGAATCTACGTACTTTGTAATATTACCGGTCAAGGTAACTTTGTCACCGTTGAGAACCTGCATGATTGTACTGTTCTCGCTAACCGTACATGCGTAAGCCTCAAACTCCTGAGCACCGGTGTTCTCTGCATCGTCAGCCATGAACCAGATTTGGTTCTTGTACGTCGGGTTATACGGTTGTGCATTCACTACAAAACCGGTCACTTCATATACTTCCTCCGAAGTCTTGCCGTCTGCCAATGCCTGGCCGGCAGCGATTGCACCGGCTACATCAACCTTAACGGTCTCTTGCGGAGTCGGAGTACCCGGAGTCTCGCCGTCCAGATATACCTCAATCTTCGTGGTGCGAACCTGATTAGAGGAAGCGGTGAAAGCTACAGAGGTTGCAGGAGTACCAACCCATGTGCCTACCTTGCCTTCAAAAGAATAACCGTCCTGTGCTGCAAAGCAACCCGGACCATACTTCACATCACCATTAGCGGTGCAAGTAAACACGATACCGGAAATCTCTTTCTCGGCCGAGATGGTAATCGTTGAATTTTTGAAAACACGGATTTGATCTGCAGTAATTGTCGTTTTCGGAGCAATCGCTACAGTGATGCCGTCCACTGTCCCGCTGAAGTTCTCTAAGTTCTCACCGGCAGTAAACTGACCCGGCGTCAGCGTAACAACAGTCGCATTGACAGCTACAACTGCCATCAACGCTGCAACAAAAGTAAAAAACTTTTTCATTGTTTTAAATTTTGTGTTAAATGAATAAATTGGGTTAAAATATGTTATGTAACATAAAATGTTAATTTGTGCCCATTTTCCGGTGCAAAGGTAGGCATAATTTTTGACATGACCAAATAAAATTTGCTTTTTTTTGCAAAATAATAGATTTATTTGTGTAATTCAGAAAAAAGTAGTACATTTGCGCAAAATTTGGCAATTCATTTGGATTTATGGCAAAATTATTGATTATAGACGACGAACGCGGCATTCGAAACACGCTTCGCGAGATCCTGGCGGATGAAGGACATGAGGTAGAAGTCGCCGAGAATGGTAAGCAAGGTCTGGAGATGGCGCGAGCCAAGACCTTCGACCTCATCTTCTCCGATATCAAAATGCCCGAGATGGATGGTATTGAAGTGCTGAAAGCACTCAAAGAAGGCGAAGAAGCTATCGACACGCCCATCGTTATGATCTCCGGACACGGCGACGTAGAGACGGCGGTGCAGGCATTGAAAGCAGGGGCATACGACTTCCTGCTCAAGCCGCTGGATCTGAACCGCATCCTCATCACCACCAAGAACGCACTGGAGTCCAAATCGCTCAAACAAGAGACCAAACAGCTACGCAAGAAAATCAGCGATCACGGACCGCAGATGATCGGAAATAGTGCCGCTATCGCCCGCGTACGCGAGATCATTGATAAGGTGGCGCCTACCGAAGCGCGCGTGCTTATCACCGGACCTAACGGAACAGGAAAAGAAGTGGTAGCCCACCTCATCCATGAGCAATCCCCGCGCGCCAATGGACCTATGGTCGAAGTTAACTGCGCCGCCATCCCGTCCGAACTCATCGAATCCGAACTGTTCGGACATATGAAAGGTTCGTTTACCGGTGCGGTCAAAGACCGCGCAGGGAAGTTCGAGCAAGCCGACGGAGGTACGCTCTTCCTCGATGAGATAGGCGACATGTCGCTCGCCGCTCAGACGAAAGTGCTGCGGGCGCTCCAGGAATCCGAGATCACACGCGTCGGGTCCGACAAACCGATCAAAGTCAATGTGCGTGTACTCGCGGCTACGAACAAGGACTTGCAGAAAGAGATCGCCGAAGGCAATTTCCGCGAGGACCTCTTCCATCGTCTAAACGTCATTCCGGTGGCTGTGCCGCCGCTCAAAGACCGCCTCGAAGACATCCCGCTGCTCGTAGAGCACTTCACCGCGCGGATCTGTAACGAGCAAGGTATTGCGCCGAAGACTTTTGACGAGGGCGCTATCAAGGCGCTGCAATCCAGAGAGTGGACAGGAAACATCCGCCAACTGCGCAACGTCATCGAGCGACTCATCATCCTGGCCGGCAACACCATCACCAAAGAAGATGTAGAGACTTACGCATGATTCTGCAATCCCTAAATATTCTTAACTACCGCAACATCCGCGAAGCGAGTTTGGAGTTCAGTCCCAAACTCAACTGCCTCGTCGGGCTCAACGGACAAGGAAAAACGAACGTCCTCGATGCGATTTATCTGCTGAGTTTCACCAAGTCGGCTTTCACCGCGCAAGACAGTCTCAACATCACGCATGGCGAGGAATTGGCGATGGTGCAAGGCAACTACGGAGAGTTCGTCATCTCCTGCGGCCTGCGTCGCGGCGTGAAGAAGCAGTTCCGCAAGGACAAGAAAGACTATCCGCGTCTGTTGGATCATATCGGTTTGATACCCCTTGTGATGGTATGTCCGGCGGACCATCAACTCATCGAAGAAGGTTCAGACGAGCGGCGCCGATTCATGGACGTCGTGATTGGTCAGCGCAACCGCAAATATCTCGATTGTCTGGCAACATACAACGCGCTGCTCAAGCAACGCAATGCGCTGCTTAAGCAATATGCCGACGCGCCCAACCCTCCTGACGATTTATTAGAGGTTTTGGAATGGCAGATGGTTGAACCCGCAGAGTATATCTTCCGTGCCCGTACGGATTTCTTCCGCGAGTTCGAGCCGTATTTCCAAGAAGTCTATAAGGTCATCAGCGGCTCTGCTGAGATTCCGAATCTCCGCTATATCTCTCAGCTCCAGGACCGCGAGTTACGCGAAGCGTATATCCGTACCCGCAAGCGCGATCTCATCCTCGGTTGGACTTCACAAGGTCCGCACAAAGACGACCTTGACATGCGTCTCGGAGACTTTCCGCTCAAGCAAGTCGGCAGCCAAGGACAGCAACGCACTTTCGTCCTCGCGCTGAAATTGGCACAGGCTTTGTACTTAGCCGATACAACGGGCGAGGCACCGATCCTGCTGTTGGACGATATCTTCGATCGCTTGGATAGCGAACGCGTAGAGCGCATCGTGGCGATGGTGCAGGGCGAGCAGTTCGGACAGATCTTCATCACCGACACCGACCGCCAACACCTCTCCGACATCATCCAACCCGGCCCGGATGCCAAAATCTTCCATGTAGAGAATGGCCAAATTGCGTAACATATTCCTATTGCTGCTTCTTACGCTCTCGGTAAATGCCGAGATCGCTTTCCGCGGCGCGTGGATCGCGACGGTTGCGAACATCGATTGGCCCTCGCCCGAAGCGGTGGGCAACACCGAACTGCAGCAATCGGAGATGGTCTGGATACTCGATTCGCTAGAGAGTCTCGGCATCAACGCTATCATCTTCCAGGTTCGCCCTACTTCGGACGCGCTCTATTCCAGCGAGTTAGAACCCGTCGCGCATTGGCTGACCGGCACGCAAGGCAGTTGGGGAGAACAGACGCCTTGGGATCCGCTGGAATGGACCATTGAAGAGGCGCACTCCCGAAATATGGAAGTGCATGTGTGGCTCAATCCCTACCGCGTCAATCTGGCAAAGAACGACACCTCTATCCTCGCGCCGAATCACCTCATGCGGCGTCATCCCGAGTGGTTCTGGTGCTATAACAAACAGTGGTATTTTGACCCGGGCTTGGACGAGACGCGCGAGTGGATTTGTACTATTGTACAAGATATCGTCGAGCGCTACGACATCCAGGCCATCCATATGGACGATTATTTCTACCCGTATCCGGTGGGAGGAAAGGCGATTCCCGATGAGCACACCTTCGCTCGTATTCCGCGCGGGTACGAGGATATCAAGGAATGGCGGCGCAACAACGTCGATATGGCCATTCAGGACATCAGCGCCACAATTCGCGAATGCAAACCCAATGTCCAATTCGGTATCTCGCCTTTCGGCGTGTGGCGGAACGCAGACGTCGACTCGACGGGTAGCGCAACCAAAGCCGGCATCACCAATTACGATGACCTATACGCCAACATCCGTCTGTGGATTCAGGCCGGCTGGATAGACTATGTCCTGCCTCAACTCTACTGGGAGATCGGCAAGAAAGTGGCGGACTACGAAGTCCTCGCGCATTGGTGGGCGAACGAGATCAAGCGTGCCCGCGAACTCGATCCATCCAACAATGTCCGTCTCTATATCGGCATGGCACCCTATCGTCTCGTAGAGACGCCAAACGCCACCCGTAACCCTTCACCCGTAACCCGTAACCCCTGGGCTACCGGTAACGAGATCGGCCGCCAAATGAATCTCAACCGCACCATCCCCGAGATCTCCGGCGAGTGCTTCTACTCCACCCGTCCCCTCCTCCGCAATCCCCGGCATGTGTGCGACACCATCACCGAATTTTACAAAAAATGACACAAATATTTGCATGTGTCATTTTTTTGTTGTACCTTTGCAACCGAAAATCATTAATAAGGAGATATTATGCCCGAGATTAGTCGTTTTTACGGAATTATCATCTGCTTGTATTGGAAAGACCACAATCCACCACATGTACATTTTACATATGGCAATTATGAATGTAGCATTAGTGTTTTAGATCGAGTTGTAGACGGTCAAGCTCCCGCTAAAGTAATTAGCAAAGTTAATCAATGGATTGATTTGCACGAACAAGAGATTCTTACATTGTGGGAGAAAGCCCAGCAGGGCAAACAAATAGGAAGAATAGAACCTTTAAAATAGAATTATTATGTTACGCGTAAAAGATGTTGATTATCAAGGCGATTATCGTTTGGCGCTTACTTTTAGTGATGGAGCGCACAAGGTAGTTGATTTAGAACCTCTCCTTCATGGTGAGGTATTTGGCTCTTTGCGCGACAAAGAGCAGTTCATTCAATATGCGCTCACACCCGTTACTATCGAATGGGCTAACGGCGCTGATTTGGCTCCCGAATATCTCTACGAGATAGGACAATAGCATATTACTTCGCCGCGAGGGTTTTGCGGTCGTCGCTTGCCGACGTAAACAGCAAAGACAAGCGCAAGTGTGCGCTAATGGATAAAATAAAGCATTAAGCTAAAACTTGGGTACTTGAAATCTCGACAGTTTCAAACCAATAAGACCAAGAACAAGGCTTTTATGCTCACGTGTGTACGTGAGTCTTGTTCTGTAGATATTTGGTCTTATTAGGTAGTCGAGAACCTCAAGCACCCAGATTGAAGCTAACAAGCCTCACGTTTTTTCGTGTGTATTTGTGTAAACTATTCAATAAACGGAGAAAGCCGAAAATCCGATAAAGAGTAGGCAATAATTGAATTGACTTGCATATCTGCCTAAAAAGCAGTAATTTTGCAGCGCAAATTAAAACTTTTATCATTATGAAAAAGATTTTATTAACAGCATTAGCTATGCTCTCGCTGGTGGCATGTGAGCACAAGCAAACAGATGGCGATCCGACAGTTGCTCCGGCGCCCTCACAGTTTACGATCACGGGAAGTGTTACTGATGATGCGAATCAGCCGATTCGATCCATCAAGATCACGGTAAATGATCCTAAAGTTAGTTCAGAGGTATGGAGTTTTTATTATGCAGATCTTTGCTATTCGGATAAGGAGGGCCATTTCGGTTTCCCGATTGCCTCTAAATATGACCGATGGGAAGATGTGGAGTTTCCCGAAGAACTAACTCTCACAGCAAAGGATACTGCCGGCATATACGAGACGCAGACAAAAACCTTCTCTGTAGAGGTTCGACATCGTTATCCGGAGGGTACGCAATGGTATGTTGTTCGTGACGGACACGTACAGGCTGATTTTGTGATGAAAAGGCAATAAGACCTATATGCTCACCGGGCAAGAAGTGAAATAAAACATTAGTACTGATGCGTTAACTTTCGCTTCAGTACTAAAAAGAGAAAAAGAAATGAAGAAAGCATTAATATACTTATTAGTCTCAATCATAGCATGCAATGTACAGATAATGTATGCAAATGATAATTGTTCAATGTGCTACAATATATCAGATTCAATTTGGATTCAATGGTATGCTGATTCACTCGATACAAATGTAGAAATATTAGAAATGCGAAATGAATACATGTTCTGCCGATTGGCATCGGAAAAAAGCACTGAATTTGTATCTTTCTTAAACAAATGCATGAACGAAGCAAACGCAAATAAAATTGCCAATGAACTACAAAATCCAGTTAATGACGATATTGATGTAGGAAAATGTATTCGTAATGTAAAAAGATCAAAAGGAGATCACCAGTTTAAAAGGTGGCTTATTCAACAATTAAGAAAAAAGGAAAGCATTTAATCGATTGATATGATTAAAGTAGCGTGAGAGTGCCTGATTGACAGCCAACCACCTCTTTTAAAGTAAAAAAACAGTATTTTTTCGGTTTAATTAATTTTTTTATCACGATGAAAGAGGTATTTTTGATTGTTTTGGCAAAGCTCTTGCTGGTGGTTTGCGGGAAAACGGGAAATGGTATTTGTATGATAAGAATGGGAAAATGATTGCATATAAACGGCCCAAAGAGAGTAAAAAGCTTCTGCGAACGGAAGGACAGATAAAGAAAGATTCACAAGATGAAAAGATTATTAATTTTATGGTTTGTTCTCATATGCCATCAATTATGGGCATCGACACCCCCTATAGAAGGCTTATATGTTTGGAATCCAGGAAAGTATTATTGGAGGTTAAATTCAGATAAACGTCGAAATACAGAACCAAGTCAAAATGTATGGGATAGTTTGCTAGTGTCCCCAGATAGTAGTTATATACTGAAAGGTAGTAGATTCTACGATGTGGGAGGCAAAACTATTGAAGGAATTATTGAAGGGACATGGAGCAATAGAGGAAATTATATTTCTCTTGTTCCTCATAATGTGAATTATTCGTGTGTTCCAAATGTGACGACTGATTCTATAATATTAGTTGATCTTTTAGAAATTGCACCAGCGACAAGAGATACCCTCCCAATAAAAAGCGGTTTGCTATACGTATATTCTGAAGATGGAATCATAACTAAATACTATACGGACAGTATAGGACATGTGGAAATTAAATATTCGCCGGATATACTTGTTGTCTTTATAGAAGGCGGTTTCCACCCTCAAATACCGTTTCCAAAGAAGGGCAGCAGTTATAATATTATCATATCAAAATCTTATGCGATTCCTAATGTTGATGCTTTATTTTTAAAGAAAGTAGGTGAAGACATGTTGTCTTGTTTTGTTTATCACGATAGCCTGCGATTTGTATCGCATTACCAAAAGAAACACGAAAGAGGTCGAGTGCCAAATAGCGAATCACAAAACGACAAAAAACGCAAAAAGAAAAAGTAAAATCTTGCATATTTCAGAAAAAACGTAAATAAATTGCATTTTTTTGCAAAAATGTTTCTGTATATGGAAACTTTTGTGTACCTTTGCAGTGATTTTAAAAAATATGAATTTCTACACCCAAGAACAAATGGTTGATAAGCACGTCGGTGCAAAAGGCACGCCGGCACGTGATGAATATGACGAGCAAGTCGAGTTGATGCTCGTCGGCGACGCTATTCGGAAAGCTCGCCAAGCGCAATCCCTTTCCCAAGAACAATTGGGAGAGATGGTTGGTGTTCAAAAAGCACAAATCTCTCGTCTGGGAAATGGCAAGAATCTGACTATTTCCACTATTGCACGGTTATTCAAAGCTCTTAACCAGAAAGTCTCTCTGGACATTCCTTCCATTGGCCGCGTGGCTCTATGGTAATTTTTTCTTTTTTTCAATTTTAATGACATTTCTAAAGACAAAAATTTGGAAATGTCATTTTTTTGTTGTACCTTTGCACCCAAATTGAGAAGTGATTTACCCTCGTCTCAACTGACACATTGCTGACATCCAATAGCCTCTCATAGGCGCAACGAATTCCCCTCGATGTGCAATCGAGGTTTTGTAGGGCTAAAATACAGGATAAAGGGGGTGATTTCAGGGTGATTACAGTGTCGTTTCTGTGTGATTTGAGGGATGTTTATCTCGGATGAACCAGAGATTTGCACGAGAAGCTGCCAAATATTACCAAGAACTGCCAGATTGGCGTAACGTGCTGATACTCAATAATATATACTACAAAAATCGTGCCAAAATATGACCAAAATTAAGTTTTATGCCCCCGTAAAAGAAATGAACGGGGAATTCGAAAAAGGAAGCGGTATTATCATGCGAAAAAAGAAGTACCGCGCACCCAGCGGAACAGTCCTTAAAGAGGGCGTTCAGGAGTCCTATAAGATTGTCAATCCCCGCGATTATGAGAAAACTCCGCCCAAAGGAGCTGAACTCGCAAACATCCAGCTCTTTGCCCAAACGAAGCAACTCTCCTCTGCTATCATCAACTCCGCCAAGATCACAGACGAAGACCTGTCTGCAATGACCGCCGAAGAGCGTACACACATTATGAACCTGCGCGCCGAATTAGAGGATTACCGCAAGCGCTTCTATGCCCAATTCAAGCGACCCGATCCGGAAGCGCCTTTCGAGAAGACATTGCGCCCTGGAGCCAGCGTCCTCCGGCGTAAGCAATATGTCAAACTAGACAACTTCATTCAAGCCATCATCCGCGAGAAAAGTCTCAAACAATTGCCTGATTTATAATAATTTCTCTTCATTTTTTACGAATTTTATAAAAAAATAAGTTTTTATTTGCGTATATGCAAAATTATTTGTAATTTTGTAGCCGGTTTTTAAGAATTCCATTAACAAACAATATTTTAAACACATGATTTATTCGAAAGAAGTACAAGAAATGTGCGTTGTAGCGAAGGGTCCGAAGCACGGACCGGCGCCTATTCCCGAAGAGGGCAAATGGGTGAAGGCTACTGAGATCAAGGACATCTCGGGTATGACGCACGGTATCGGCTGGTGTGCACCTCAACAAGGTTGCTGCAAGCTGAGTCTGAATGTAAAAGACGGTGTTATCGAAGAGGCACTCGTAGAGACCATCGGTTGCTCGGGTATGACTCACTCGGCTGCTATGGCTGCTGAGATCCTGCCGGGCAAGACGATTCTCGAGGCACTGAACACCGACCTCGTTTGCGACGCTATCAACACGGCAATGCGCGAGTTGTTCCTGCAGATCGTTTACGGTCGTACGCAGAGTGCGTTCTCGGAGGGCGGTCTGACCATCGGTGCAGGTCTGGAAGACCTCGGTAAGGGCCTTGTTAGCCAGTGCGGTACACTCTACTCCACCAAGGCTAAGGGCGTTCGTTACCTGCAGCTCACCGAAGGTTACATCACCAAGGAGTTCCTCGACGAGGACAATGAGGTTTGCGGATACGAGTACGTTCACATGGGCAAGTTCATGGACGCCATCAAGAAGGGTGTTCCGGCAGACGAGGCGCTGAAGAGCGTTACCGGTACGTATGGCCGCACGACCAAAGAGCAAGGTGCAGTTAAATCGATTGATCCACGCAAAAACTAAGGAGGAGACGTTATGATTCGTGAAGTAAAATTTGAGTCGCAAGACCGCCGCGAGAAACAGATTCTCGCCGCTCTGAACGCTAACGGTATCGCTTCCATCGAGGAGGCTAA